>JAFSOU010000064.1 GCA_017443265.1 Bacteroidales bacterium
CCACGAAAACATAGTGGGCATCGACTCTGCCATCTTTATGCACCCCAAGATATGGAAGGCATCGGGCCACGTGGACGCTTTCAACGACCCGCTGATAGACAACAAGGACTCGAAGAAACGCTACCGCGCCGACGTCCTTATCGAAGACCATATCGCAAAAATCGAGGACAAGATACGCAAAGAAGTGGAAAAAGCCGCCAAACGTTTCGAAAATTTCGACGAGGCGATGTTCCGCTCCACCAACGCCCGTGTGCTGGAGCATCAGGCCAAGATTGACGACATCACCCGCCGCTACTCCGAGGCCATGAACGCCAACGACCTTGAGGCCGTGCGCCAGCTTATTCTCGACCTCGGCATTGTGTGCCCCATTTCCGGCACCCGCAACTGGACCGAGGTGCGGCAGTTCAACCTGATGTTTGCCACCCAGATGGGCTCCGTGGCCGAAGGCGCCGACACCATCTACCTGCGTCCCGAAACGGCTCAGGGTATTTTTGTCAATTTCCTCAATGTGCAGAAAAGCGGCCGCATGAAGATACCTTTCGGCATAGCGCAGATTGGCAAGGCTTTCCGCAACGAGATTGTGGCACGCCAGTTTATTTTCCGTATGCGCGAGTTCGAGCAGATGGAGATGCAGTTCTTCGTGCGTCCGGGCGAGGAGCTCAAATGGTTCGAATACTGGAAGGAGACACGCCGCAAGTGGCACTTGGCACTTGGCATTCCCGAAAAGAAATACCGTTTCCACGACCACGAGAAACTGGCTCACTACGCCAACGCCGCCACGGATATCGAGTTCGAGTTCCCCTTCGGTTTCAAGGAACTGGAAGGCATACACTCCCGCACCAATTTCGACCTTTCGCGCCACAGCGAATTTTCGGGCAAGAAACTGCAATATTTCGACCCCGAACTGAACGAGAGCTACACGCCTTATGTTATCGAGACTTCCATCGGCTTGGACCGCACTTTCCTTGCCATTTTCAGCTACGCCTACCACGAGGAGACTTTGGAGGATGGTTCGCAGCGCGTGGTGCTGAAAATTCCTGCAATACTGGCTCCCTACAAGGTGGCCGTGCTGCCTTTGGTGAAAAAGGACGGCCTGCCCGAAAAGGCGCAGCAGATTGTGGACAGCCTGAAATACGACTATATGGTGCAGTACGACGAGAAAGACGCCATCGGCCGCCGCTACCGCCGTCAGGACGCCATTGGCACACCGTTCTGCGTAACCGTTGACAACCAGACACTTGAAGACGGCACTGTTACTGTCCGCGAACGCGATACCATGCAGCAGGAACGCATTGCTATCGACAAACTTAAAACATACATCCATAGCAAGATACAACCGCTGAACTAGTTAGGAGTTAGGAATTAGGAGTTAGGAGTTGGTAATTAGTAATGATTTTTATTAGATAGAAGATTATAAGATATGAACAACAGAATATTTCAATCCATTGAGGAGAGTATTGCGGTGAAGCGGGCGTTGCTTGCCGATACTGCTTTTATGGAACGTGTTGATGCCGCTGCGCAGACGATAATTAAGTCGTTGCAAAATGGCGGAAAGGTGCATTTCTGCGGCAATGGTGGCAGTGCCGCCGACGCGCAACACCTCGCTGCCGAGCTATCGGGCAGGTTCTATTTCGACCGTCCTCCCCTCAACGCCGAGGCTCTGCATTGCAACACCTCGTATCTTACCGCAGTGGGCAACGACTACGGCTACGACTACATCTTTTCGCGTCTGCTCCGCGGTACGGCCAAACGTGGCGATGTGCTTGTGGGTATCTCCACTTCGGGCAACTCGAAAAACATAGTGAAAGCCTACGAAACGGCCAAGGAGATGGGCATCGTCATAATTTCTTTGACAGGGGAGACTGGCGGCGTGATGAAGGATTTTTCCGACATACTGCTCAACGTGCCGTCCACTGATACCCCGCGCATCCAGGAGAGCCATATTATGATAGGACACATTATCTGCGAGCTGGTAGAAACGGACATGTTCGGGAAAAAATAACGAAAGACAAACGACAAAAAAAAGGCGATGTTTTCATCGCCTTTTTTTTATTTCAACTCTCAACTTTCAATTTTTTAGTAATCCGACGAGCCTTCATCGTCGTGGTCGTCGTCGGAGCCTTCGCGGCGGTTTTGTTTCAAGCCGTTGTTGATCTTGTACGAAAAGCCGATGGTTACGCTTGGCGAGAGACGTTTGGAGCGCATCACACGGTACATTTGTTCGTTGTCTGTCGTATGTCCGAAACCGCCGGTGCAGAAGACATCGCCCACACGCAGGCTGATGGTGGCGCGTTTTTGCATAATGTCTTTCTTCACCGCAAGGTCGGCCCAGTAGGAGGCCAGCATGTCGGTCTGCAGGTCCATAAACGGAGCACGGTACTGCCCCGAGAATTGTATCGTCCAATCCTTGGGCAGCATCATAAACGAGTTGAACTTGCCGCTGGCGCGGAAGGCGTTTTTGTCCTGATTGTCGAGCAGTTCGGTGCCTTCTATCATACTTTCGTATAGGTTCACGCTAACATTCACTTTCCACCATTTGGCAATCTGCCAGTCCACGATGAACTCCAGTCCGTAGTTGAGGCCGCGGTTGAGGTTCTGCCACGTGGAAGCCCAGTAGCCGTCGTACTCAGGGTTATATCCCATCCACGGCGAGTAATAGGCTGCCGAAGCCGCGTCCCACACAAAGCCGTAGCGTGTCATCATATTGTTGGTTTGGCGGAAATAGGCGGAGGTGAAGATGTTCACTTTGTTGATGGCTACGTTGTACGAAAGTTCGAAGGAGTTGGTGAACTCGGGGTCGAGATAGGGGTTGCCGAAACTGAGCTGCTGTCCCTCGCGCACATCGAGGTAGGGATGCAGGTCCCACATGTGCGGGCGACGCACACGGCGGCTGTAGCTCAGCTGCACGCTCTGGTTCTCGTTGATGGTGTACGACATGTGCAGGGTGGGGTAGAGCTCCCAATATTCCTTTTTCACCGGCTCGATGTCGGGATGGTTCTTGTCCTCGCCGTAGATGGCGGAGTACTCGCCGCGAAGTCCCGCCAAAGCGGAGAATTTCTCCGACACCTTCCAGCCAAGGGTGGCGTAGATGGCGTGGATGTTCTGTCCGTAGTCGAAATGGGTGGAGGAGCGTTCGTCGAGATACTTCTGCAAATTCCACACGGAGTCGTTGTCGTTTTCCGTAAGGTAGTAAACATAATTCTGGTTGGTGTTCATCACACGTCCCTCGTAGCCCGTCTCCAGACGGAATTTTTCAGCGAACGGATGGACATAGTCCAGTTTCATGTTGATGTTGCGGTTGGAGTTCTCCGTTTCCGAATTGCGGAGATAGTAATTTTGCAGGTTTGCCGCTTCGTTGGGATAAAACTGTTCCTGACGGCCGTCGCCGTTTCGGCCACGTATGTTGAAAGTTACGTCGGCGGTGAGCATACGGTCTTTCTCGTCGAATTTCTTTATGAAATTGAGGTTGAGGGCGTGGTTACGGTTTTTGTTGCTGTTGGTGTCGGTCTGGGTATAGTCGAGGAAATGGTTTGTGCTGAAATAGTCGTAGTTGTCGATGGAGTTCTTTTTCACCCTGTTGCCGCCGCGCAGCTGGTACGAGAGGGCAAGGGTGGTCTTTTCGTTGAAATGGTACTCGCCGCCCACTTTCACGCTGCCCATGTAGTTGCTATGCACTCCGTCCTCGAAAAGACTGTCGGCGGAGTATTTTGCACCGTCGCGGAAACGCTCGAGATAGGTTACTGCGTTGTGTGCGTGACTGCGGACGCCGGCGTCGGCGGAAAGGAAGAAACCCCATTTGCCGGTGTTGTAGTTAAGGTTGATGGTGGCCATCGAGGTAGGCACAAACTTGGGCAGGGGCGAGCCGAAATTGAGGTTCACCACGCCGTTCAAACCTTTGGCACCCACAGTGTTTTCCTTCAGTTTCAGGTTGATGATGCCCGACATGCCTTCGGGGTCGTACTTGGCGGATGGGTTGGTAACCACCTCTACATTTTCTATCGAGCTGGCGGGAATCTGTTCGAGAAGTGTCTCGAGGTCGCTGCCAAGGAGCTCGTAGGGACGGTCGTTGATAAGCACTTTGACGTTTGTGGAGCCGCGCAGGGTGACGTTGCCGTCGTTGTCGATAGCCACGGAGGGCACGTTCTCCAGCACATCGGTGGCCGTACCGCCTCCCGCCACTATGTTCTTATCCACATTCACCACACGTTTGTCGAGCTGGTAGTCCACCATCGAGCGTTCGGCTTTCACCACCACCTGTTCCATCATCTGCGAGTTCTGCGAAATTTTTACAGTGCCCACCTTCGTTGTCTTTGATGCGGTAACCGCAATCTGCGAAGGATGGTAATAGGTTTTGAATCCCATAAACGACACGCGAAGGATGTATTTCCCTTCAGGTACGCTTACAGAAAAAGAACCGTTGTCGGCAGTTACTGTGCCGTTGGCCATCGACGAGTCGGCCTTGAGCAGTGCCACTGTGGCGTATTCTATCGGCTCGCCACCATTGCCGTCAATCACTTTTCCTGTAACTTTGCCATTGTTTTGTGCGTTGGCAGCCATTATTGCAGATGTGGCAATCAGAACGAGCAGTGCTATGCGTTTGAACATATATTGTTGTTTTTACTGTATTAACTTAAATTAGTATCTAAAAACGTAAAAATCTTTTGTTTTAGTGTGATTTTGATGATTTTTTTGTTGCCGATAACAAGCAATAGCCCGACAACAAAATGTGGAATCATGAAGAAACTGATTGATTTTGAACTTTGTTTTCAGAAACGGCGGTTGTTTATCGACTAAAAATTACAATCAGTGAACGCACTCACCAATCTTTTTCCTTGTCGTATTATATTATAAATCAATATTATACACCCCCCCCGTAAAATGATCAAAAAAATAAGAATAAAAAATTTTGCAATTCAACCTTTTATTTGTAACTTTGCGGTAATATTTTAAAATCAAAAATAGTCATGAAAAAACTTATTTTTAAAACCGTTTTGCCGCTGCTGGCGGTGGTCTTGTTGGCGGTGGCCTGCACCAAGGAAGAAAATGGCAATCCTCCCGTCGGCAATACCGACAACGATTTTATGTTGGTAAAAAATTCCCTTGGTATGACTTTTGCCGAGGCAGAAAGCATAGCCTTGGGCAAGGGATATGTGAAATCCCCCGACAAAGACTATGTGTTTACCGTTAACGAAAACGGAAACACAAAGCGGCTGTGGCTCTATACAAACACGTACGACAGTGAGGAAATCCTCAAAAATGTGGCAATGAGCGTGCGTAGTACCGACATCGGTGTGTTGAAGACGTATTTCAAAAAATGGGTGGGCGAAATGCAGCAGAACGTGGATTTATCAAACGTTACCCACAAAAAAATTACGATAGAACACTACGGGAACAACAACAGGGAGTACTCCACAGTTGACGCACTTTTGTCCGACTTCAACCAGCTGACGTCCGTCGATGAGGACTTCAGCGCCCAGGTGGCCTGTGTGGACCGGCAGTCGTTCTCCTACAACATACTCCTCTATGGCGACATGGTTACATTGCAGATTATAAACGACCGTGTGGATGGCGGAAACGACACCATCCCTTTCAGTGATGAAATAGTAGGCAGTGACCGCGATATACTACTTATGAGGGTGGATTACCTGACCTGCAACTATTTGGGTTACACCACTTTTAATATCCGCGACAAAATTAGCGGCGACACTATTCCGTTTGTCTCTGTTTACTACCCTCCCAGCGATTTCGGCTACCAAAAGCTATATTACCGCACTGCCGACAGCGCAAATATGCTTTTCCACGGCGACATAATCTGGATGGGGTGCGGGATGATGCGATACCCGCAGCCTTCGAGCTTTGTGATGGGTCCGTCCAATCTTCTGAACCTGCCTTATCCCGGACAAAGCGGAATAGCCAACTACAACGGCACACGGCACACCACCGTTACCGACGAGACCGACCTTCGTAACATTTGGAATACCATATCCGTACAGTCGGAGTTCCAGTGGTTCTACTCACGTACCGCGAAAAAAGTGTCGGTGTATCTATACACTCCCAGCGTTGGCGTAGGCAATCCCGCCGACTGGTACTATCTTGTTTTTGTGGAACAGCAATAATTAGGCAAAATTCACGTGAAAAATAAAATGCTAGAAGATATATGAAAAAACTTATTTTTAAAACCGTTTTGCCGCTGCTGGCGGTGGTCTTGTTGGCGGTGGCTTTGACCACGTCCTGCAAAAAAGACAAAAACGAAAATGCGTTGACCGTTTCGAGTGTTTCCTTCACACCTTGCCACGGCGAAGGCGACAAAAGTTACGAGAATCCCGACTCTGTAGCGGTAACCATTAGCAACAAAACCGTTTACGTAACGCACTACAATCTCGACGTAAACTGTGGCTGGCAGGACATCGATGTGCAGTGCCGCCTCTCCAACGACTCGGTTTATATAAATGAAATAGAGATAACCCCTGTGCAGGCCAACTGCTCATGTGAGACAAACAACTCGTTCCAGATAAACGGTCTGCAGGGTGGAAAGACGTACACGCTTGTGATTGAATTCTGCTACCCGGCACCAATTTATAAGACGGTAATGCTATAGGGTGGTTTACAGTTTACAGTTTATAGTTTATAATAGTTGAAGGTTGAAATCTGTTTGATAGGTAGTATGCCTCGCAGAAACCGCAGGGTGTTATTTGTTGGAAGTGAAAGAGTTTAGCACCAACCATTATAACCCAATACCACCAATCTCAGACCATGAACCCCAGACTAAAACCGTAGTGGTCTGCCTTTCACATCGTTGACAATTCCCCGCTGACAGTCGTAGGTCAAGACGCCGTTCACGAAAGTCTTTTCCACCTTGGCGTGGAAACGCGTGCCTTCCAGCGGCGACCAACGGCATTTGTAGTAAAGAGTGGCGTTGTCAACTACGGTCTCGGCGTTGAGGTCCACCAAAACGAGGTCGGCGTTGTAGCCCTCGCGAACAAAGCCCCGTTCCTCGATGCCGAACAGCTTGGCCGGATTGTGGCACATTTTTTCCACCACCTTCTCCAGCGAGAGATAACCCAGTTTGCATAGCTCAAGTGCCACAAGCAGAGAGTGTTGTATCGACGGCATTCCCGACACCGACTCGAAATAAGGTTTCATCTTCTCTTCGAGCAGATGTGGAGCATGGTCGGTGGCTATGGTGTCCAAAATGCCGTCGTTCAATGCTTTACGCAGGGCTTCGCGGTCGTCGGAAGATTTTACTGCGGGGTTGCAGCGTATGCGGTTGCCGAGAGTGGGGTAGTTCTCGTCGCAGAACCACAGATGTGAAGGCGTTACCTCGGCGGTGATACGTTTGCCGTCAATGCTCCCATCGGAAAAGAGCGACAATTCTTTGGCCGTGGTTACATGGGCCACGTGCAGACGGCTGCCGAAGTGTTGCGCCAAGCCAACGGCCTTGTGCGTGGAGCGGAAGCAGGCCTCGTCGTCGCGGATAAAAGCGTGAGCCGAGGCAGGAGTGTTGTCGCCCCAGCGTTCTTTGGCAATGGCGGTGCGTTCTGCAATACGTGCCTCGTCCTCGCAGTGTGCCACAATAGGTTTCTTGGCAGTCTGGAAAAGACGTTCCAAAGCAGTGTCGTCGCTTACAAGCATGTTGCCCGTGGAAGAGCCCATAAAGAGCTTGATGGCGGCGTATTTGGCGGTGTCGATGGTGTTTAGGGTGTCGATATTGTCGTTGGTGGCACCCACCATAAAGCCGAAGTTGCAGAGCGATTTCGCCGAAGCCATCGCAATTTTTTCGTCGAGCAGAGCCTCGGTGGTGGTCTGCGGTTTGGTGTTGGGCATGTCTATCACGGAAGTGACGCCCCCCGCCACTGCTGCGCAGCTTTCGGTGTAGAAATCGGCCTTGTGGGTGAGGCCCGGGTCGCGGAAATGCACGTGGGTGTCGATAACGCCGGGCAGTAAGTATTTGCCATCGGCGTCGATGACAATAACGCCCTCGGTGGCGGGTATTTCGTCGGCAATTTTAGCAATGCGGCCGTTTTCCACCAGCACCGACTTGCGTTGGGTGCTGCCTTCGTTCACCACAAAGGCGTTTTTTATAAGGTAGCGGAAGGCGGTGATGCCGAATAATTCTGCAAAAGAGACGGTGTTGGGCGACAATGTCTCGTCATCGTGTTTCAATCCAGCTAATAGGGGCATAATTGTTGAGTTTCAATTGTTATTGAAAATAATGATATAATATATAAATATAACGATAAAAGTGTAAATATATTGTGCATACACAAGTACCGTCTGTTTCCTGATTTCAGGCTGGTAATGCTGCACATGGTATAAAAAAGAATAAATGTGTTAGCTCAATTAATATGTACAGTGACTATTTGACATCAATCAAACGATTTTTGTGAAAAAACGGTGGCACGTTGGGACGAATTGTGAAGAAAGCTCCAGTGAATGTTTCGATAGCGGAGCGGAGAACACTCATGCCACCCAAAAACTTTGTTTGTTTCGATTGCCCGAAAAGCGGATAAATAAAGCGGTTTGAGCATTTTTTTTCTAAAGAAAAGAAAGTATGAAAAAAAAATCGTATTTTTGCATCATTGAACAAAAAAGGGAATAATATGAAAAAAAATGTTTTGCTATGCGTGATTATCTGCTTGGCAGTCGGGGCTTCGGCTCAGCGTATTCAGTTCCAAAAAGGGAAAAAAATAAATGCGCAAGTTACCGCCCAACCTCAACTTGTCCGTTTTTTGGAAGGCTCGGATTATAACCGTCTTTTTGTGGTTGAACCTGTTCTTAACCCTGCTAAAAAGACAGTGGCCGTAAAAGCGCGGATATGCGATATGAATTGGGAAAACCAATACGAAGTGAGATTGGACGACACGTGGCATAACAATATTGCGTCAGCATTCCGCAAAGGCTCCAAACTGCACTTGCTTTTGAGTTATGAAGACAATGATTCGGCGACACTAAGGCACGTCGAACTGAGTGCCGGCAATCTGAAGATTTTGTCGGACAACAAAATTATAAACAGGAGTTTTGATACTGACGAAAAGGGCAGCATAAAAGTGGCCGATTCTCCCGACGGCATGCGGCACTGCGCCGTTCTTGCCACTTGGAACAAGACAACAGGACAATCCGGTAGCGTGGCTTACCTTTATGACGATGATATGAACTTGCTATGGCAACGCGATATGAAATGGGGCGATGTTGCAGATGTGCTAGTTACCAACAAGGGTGAAGTGGTTACCGCAGCCCTCGGCTACTCCACAAGCGGCGAAAAAGAGTCCATATTTCGTTTCAACGTTGCCGACGAAAACGGTAGCTATTCAGGACAGTTGTTCGACAAGCCCGTATTGGGGAACTTGGCACTGCTAAACTACTCCGAGGGAAAAGTAACGGCAACGGCCCTTATGAGTGAAAGCACCCGCCGGTTCTCATTCTTGGGCATCAAAGACGATGACAAGTATTACACAGGCTTATATGCAATCTGTTTCGATATCAAGGGCAACAAACTTGTTTCCTCCGACAACCATTTCTTTACTCGCAACGAAATACGAGCTTTCGAAAATGCCAAGGGAAATGACGATGTGGATACTGGTACCAACTTTCTCGGCGTTGTGGACTATTGCGCTACTCCCCAAGGAGGTGCTGTTTTGATAAACCGCTCATGGGTAATATTAAACCATGGACGAACCACCAATTTTGAGCTCTTTACTTGGGGAATGCTTCTGTTTCAGGTAAATATGGAAGGCAAAATAACCAGTGCTTCGCCTTTACGCCATGCCAATTGTAGGGTGGACTGGACTCCCGTGGTTGCCGACCTGTTCTATCACAACAACAAATTATACGTCGTAACCAACGAATCCAACAAGGAATCCGGTTCTTACAGTCCCAACAGAATAGCCAAACCTCCTGCATTGCTAAGGGTGAATTCCGCTCTTGCAATTTACACCGTAAAGCCTAATGGCAAGGTGTCGAAACAGATGGTTGAGAGGGACAAAAGAGCATTCCTGGGTTCACCGCTTCACAAATGCAGGGACGACAAGTTCTATTTCTTGTCGGGAAACTACATCTGTCCTACCAAAATATGTTATATTACAATACCTTGAACGATGATAAGTGATGACATGCGGGTGCCGATTGCCCCATGCCGAAACTGTTTGTTCGAGTGCTCCTAAAATAATTTTTAATAATTACGGAATTTTCAAAAAAATCGTATTTTTGCTTTTTCAAAACTATGACAACTTGGAATTATTTAAATCATTAATAACTAAAAATCATTTCATTATAAAAAAAACAATTACCCTTTTTCTGCTTTTTGCGGGATTGTGTATGCATGCCATGGCATACGATTTTATTTCAAACAACATTTATTACAAGATTACAGGTGCCAACACCTGTAAGGTGACTTACGCCAGCCTCAGCTACAACAGCTATTCGGGCAACATCGTCATCCCGTCCACGGTAACGAACGTATCAACCACATACACCGTTACCGAGATTGACTCTGGTGCATTTGCCCTTTGTACTTCGCTGGGTTCTGTTACATTGCCCAACACCATTGTGAAAATCGACAGCTCGGCATTTGTGGCATCGTCGCTCACAAGCATCAACATCCCGATGTCGGTGCGCTACATAGGCAGTGCCGCTTTCGGCATGACCGACATCACCACAAAAGCGTTTTTGATGAGGTAGCGGAAAGCGGTGATGCCGAACAATTCGGTGAAAACTGCCGTGTTTTGGGTGTTAATCTCGTTGTCTTTTATTAATCCTGCTAAAAGGGGCATAATATCTGAGTTTCATTTGTTTTCTATAATAACGTATAAAACGTTTTTTTATTGCAGCAAATGTCGGTTTTGAGTTTGGTGTGGGGGAGGGGCTAAAAGCTCGTTCAATTGAACAAACGTTATCCTCTTGCCAATTACGAAACGATTCTGGCGACCGACTTCCAGTATTTGGGCTGATACGGATTCCTTTCATTATTAGTCCAATACGCTTGGCGTAAAAAAAATATTGAAAAACATTTTGCCGTTTGGCGAAAAAATAGTATTTTTGCAAACGCAAAGTGGATAGATTTGTAATGATTGCAACCACAAGAAAAAATGCTAAAACATTCTTCTTCGCTACAATCCAAAATCGAAAACTTTTGCATTAAATAATCACGGAGACCCCGAGGGGTTTTCTATTTATTAATGTTTAAAAAGTAAAAAAAATGGCTTACTACTTCACATCAGAATCAGTGTCGGAAGGACATCCCGACAAAGTTGCGGACCAAATTTCGGACGCTCTGTTAGACGAATTCCTGCGTCAGGACCCGCATTCGCGCGTGGCCTGCGAAACCCTTGTAACCACCGGACTGTGCGTCGTGGCAGGCGAGGTGAAGACCTCCGGCTACGTCGATATTCAGGAAACGGTGCGCCGTGTGATACGCGAAATCGGCTACACCAAAGGCGAATACATGTTCGAGGCCAACTCGTGCGGCATCATGTCGGCCATCCACGGCCAGTCGCCCGACATCAACCAAGGCGTGGACCGCAAAGAGCTCGAAAACCAAGGCGCCGGCGACCAAGGCATGATGTTCGGATATGCCTGCAAGGAGACGAAAGAATATATGCCGCTGCCCATCACGCTGGCACACATCTTCATGCTCGAGCTGGCCAACATCCGCAAAGAGGGCAAAGAGATGACCTACCTGCGTCCCGACTCCAAATCACAGATTACCGTGGAATACAGCGACGACAACCGTCCCATGCGCATCGACACCATAGTAATATCCACACAGCACGACGAATTCGGCACAGAAAAGAAAATGCTCGCCACCATCCGCAAGGACGTGGAGAATATCTTGATACCCAGAGTGTTGAAACGTCTCTCCAAAGAGAACCAAAAACTGTTTGCCAAAAAGGACTACAAGCTGTTTGTGAACCCCACCGGCAAGTTCGTCATCGGCGGTCCTCACGGCGACACAGGCCTTACGGGACGCAAAATTATCGTGGATACCTACGGCGGACGCGGTGCCCACGGCGGCGGAGCTTTCTCCGGAAAGGACGCCTCCAAGGTGGACCGCAGCGCAGCCTACGCCACACGTCATATAGCCAAAAACCTTGTGGCCGCAGGCGTGTGCGACGAAGTGCTGGTGCAGGTGGCCTACGCAATCGGTGTGGCACAGCCCGTGGGACTTTTCGTGAACACCTACGGCACAGCTCACGTAAAAATGACCGACGGCGAGATTGCCGAAAAGGTGAAAGAGATTTTCGACATGCGTCCCTACAGCATCGTTAAACGTTTCGGCCTTACCAACCCCATTTTCGCCGAGACAGCCAAATACGGACATTTCGGCCGCGACCCGAGGTCAAAGACCGTAACTTTTATCGAAGACGGCAAAGAGGTGAAACGCAAAGTGGAGTTATTCACTTGGGAGAAACTCGACTACACCGACAAGATAAAAGATGCCTTCGGAATCTAAACTCATACTGCCAGCAGAAGGGTCGGTGTACAAGTTCGCCGACCCTATGCCGGGCGACCCAGACGGTTTTGTAGGCCTAGGCGGCGACCTCTCGCCCCAATGTCTTGTTGATGCCTACGGACAAGGCTGTTTTCCGTGGTATCGGCGGTTCGGCGAATATCATTGGTATTCACCCGATCCTCGCATGGTGCTGTTTGTGAACAGTTTCCGTTGCCACAAATCGCTGGCAAGGGTGATAAAATCCGGCAAATTCGAGGTGCGCATCGACACCTGTTTCCACGATGTGATAACGATGTGCGCCGATGTTGAACGCAAGTTTCAGGAAAGCACGTGGATTGGCGACGACTACATCGAGGCTTACACAAAAATGCACGACATCGGCTTGGCACACTCGTTCGAGACTTTCCAAAACGGCGAGATGGTAGGCGGATTGTACGGACTTTCGATAGGTTCGGCCTTTTTCGGCGAGTCGATGTTCCATACCGTGAGCGACGCCTCCAAAGTGGCGCTGGCCCGACTGGTGGATTTCTGCAAAAGTCACGGCATACTGCTTATCGACGCACAGCAGGAGACACCGCACCTTGCCTCGCTCGGCGCCATGCCCATTCCACGCATACTGTTTATCGACATCCTGAAAAAGACCAACCAATACGAAACACTAAAAGGAAAATGGACAAACTTATAGACACCGTACTGCTGCTCGGCGGCAACGTTGGCGACACGGCCGAAATGCTGAAAGAGGCCTGCCGGCAGATCGAGCAACAGATTGGACCAATAGAAAAACAGTCGGCTTTGTATGGCAGCGAGGCGTGGGGTTTTGAAACAGAGCAAGATTTTGTAAACCAAGCGGTTGTAGCAAAGACCAATCTTCCTCCCCATCGGGTGCTGGAGCTGGCTTTGGAGATAGAAGCCCGACTCGGCCGAAAACGCTCGGGCAACGGCTACAGCTCACGCACAATGGACATCGACATAATGTTCTACGGCAGCGAAATTATTGACACTCCACGACTTACCGTTCCGCACCCGCGCCTGCACCTGCGCAATTTTGTGCTTGTCCCGCTGTGCGAAATAATGCCCGATTTTGTGCATCCCGTTTTCGGAAAAAACATCCGCCAACTGCTCGACGAATGTCCCGACTATGGTAAAGTGTGGCGTATCAACGAATCTAACGGTGGTTTCAACTAACTGATTTAAAATGCTTTGCAGCAATCGTCGCAAATTCTTTTGTTTAATTGGCAAAAAGTTCGTATCTTTGCAAAACCAAAAACAACTTACGATCTGTTAGCTCAGTTGGTTTAGAGCGCTTGCTTGACAGGCAAGAGGTCAACAGTTCAAATCTGTTACAGATCACAAAAAAAATAGCCGTTGCATTCAACGGCTATTTTTTTTATAGACTTCCAACTCTTAATTCAGCAATTGTCCTTCAATCCATGTGTATTGCGGATATTTGTTTTTGAGGTCGGCTGCCGATTTGGCAATGGTGCTGCCACCGCTTGTAGCGAAAGCTCCCAGCACTTTGCCGCTGAAATCGTAGCTCTCGATAAAAGTGTTGATAATGGTCGGCGCGGTGTACCACCAGATGGGGAATCCGATATATACGGTGTCGTACTGTCCGAGGTTTTCCAGTTTGCTGGCGATGGCCGGACGCGAGGTGCTGTCGTTCATCTCCACGCTGGAGCGCGACTGTTTGTTGGTCCAGTCGAGGTCGGCGTTGGTGTAGGGCTGTTCGGGCACGATTTCGAACAAATCGGCGTTCTTTTCTTTGGCAAGGCGTTGGGCGGCAGCCTTGGTGGTTCCGGTGGCCGAGAAATAAGCCACAAGTGTTTTGCTCATGTTTTCCTCCTTTGTTTGATTGTTGGTGTTTTCGGTACTTTTTTGTGCGCAGGCGCCAAAAAACAGGGCACATGCTGCGACGATAATTGATAACTGTTTCATCTTGATTAAATTATGTGTATGTTATTTATTTTTAAATTTTGATTCTGTTCCGTTTTTTGCCAGATGGTCTCCTTTTCGCTCACCACGCAGTCCATCTTAACGTCGAAAGGCTCGGTGGGGACGCTGTCGAAGAGCTGGAAATCGAAGGCCACGCCTATTTTAATGGCATCGCGCGTTTTCAGCAGACGGTCGTAGAAACCGCGTCCGCGCCCCATGCGGTTGCATTGGCGGTCGAAAGCCACTCCGGGCACCACAATCACGTCGATGTCGCCTGTGTAGTCGTCGCCCGTGGGCTCACCTATGCCGAACTGCTCGCCGGCACGCATATTGTCCAATCCTCGGAACTGCTTGATACGCAAGTCGTCGCCGTCAACCACGGGCAGCAGCACCGTTTTCGTCTCGGCCAATTTCTGCACCACGCTGTGGGTGAAAACTTCGTCGTCCATTGACCAATAGAGCAAGATGGCCTTTGCATCCTTTATATAGCTGATTTCCAGCGCCCTCTGCCAAATCTCCGACGAGCGTATGATTTTTTCGTCGAGGGGGATGGCCTTTTTAAGGGTGCGGACAAGCTGTCGTAATTCCTGTTTCGTTTTCATAACGCTGTAAATAGTTATTTATCAATAATTTTGTAATGCCGCCACATTGATGTGCAAATTTTGTCCCACCAGCGGTAGGGTATCACGCGGGTAAGGAAGACGAGCAGAAACGAGCCGCGTCCCACACGGTAACGCGTTTTTGGGCGACGGCGGTTAACGGCTTTCACAATAGTCTTGGCCACTTTCGAGGGGTCGGTGAGGAAATCCATCGAATAGCCCTTGCGCATAAGTGCGGCCTCGTGGTTGGCATTTTGCTCGTACACAGTGCCTTGCGACGATTCGGCAAGGTGGTTGGCGGCAATGATGCCCCAGTTGGTCTTTATTCCGCCTGGCTCTATCATCACCACATCGATACCGAACTGCCGTGTTTCGATGCGCAGAGCGTCGCTGAAGCCCTCCACGGCGTATTTTGTGGCGTTGTACCACGCTCCGAAAGGCATTGCCATACGGCCGGCTATCGACGAAAGGTTCACTATACGTCCGCCACCGTTTTCGCGCATCAGCGGCAGCGCAAGCTGTGTGAGTCGCGCCAAGCCGAAAAGGTTCACTTCGAACTGACGGCGGGCGTCGGCGATGGGCACTGTCTCCACGGCCCCGAAATAGCCGTATCCGGCGTTGTTCACCAGCACGTCGATGCGTCCTTCGCTGTCGACAATGGTTTTTACACATTCGTTGATGGAGGTGTCGTCGCAGACATCGAGTCGAAGTATTGTAACACCGTGTTGCTCAAGCGGTTGCATTAGCTCCGTGCGACGTGCGGCGGCATACACCTTATTGCCTTGACAGGCAAGCATTTGCGCTGTTTGGAAACCAATGCCGCTGCTGGCACCTGTTACGAGGATGATTTTTGGTTGATTTGTCATTACGAATCTATTATGTTGCTCCTGCTCGCCTACGGCTCGCGTGTTTCGATAAATCTTTTATTGTTTTCTCCTGTTCGCCTGCGGCTCACGAGATCTTGTAAATCTTGTAAATTTGTTTCGCCTTCGGCGAAATCTTCGTATTAACTATAAATTGTAAATTATTAATTATAAACTAAATTCAATTATTAATTGTCAATTAGTTCCGAACTCCGAATTCCGAATTCAGAACTCCGAAATTCCTCGCATCGTTCCACAAGTTCGTTATACCATTGTTCGCCGAATTTGCGTATTAGCGGCTCTTTCAGGTAGATATACAGCGGCACGCCTTGTTTTTCGCCATTGCACACTGCCGAGCGGCACACGTCCCACGAGTGATAGTTTATGGTCTGGAACTCGCCGTAGTCGTCGATGCGGAGTGGGTAGAGATGGCACGATACGGGTTTGCGGAAGTTTATTTTTTTGTCGAAAAACGCCTTTTCGATGGCACACAGTGCCACGCCGTCCTCGAAGGTGGTGAAAATGCACTCGCGGTTGTTCACCAACGGGGTGCAGAGGACACCTTCGCTGTCGGTGGTGTGCAGGCCGTTGCGCTCGGCTTCGGCTATGCCCTCGGCAGTCATGTAGGGACGGATTTTCGGGAAAATGTCGTCGAGGATGGGGATTTCCGCTTTCTCCAACGGAGCTCCAGCGTCGCCCTCCACGCAGCACATGCCGCGACATTGGCCGAGGTCGCAGCAGAAACAGCGGTCGGCAATGTCCTCCGAAATAATGGCATTTCCTACGATTATCATATTTTGTTGGTTTTCAGTGTGTCAATTATTTTATCGGCCAAAACAGCCGCCAGTTTAACTTTCGATTCCACGGTCCAGCCCGCCACATGGGGAGTGAACACAACGTTTTGGCACTTAGTGAGATATTTCATATCTTCGGGCATATTGTTGGAGCCGAGTCCGTCTTTGGCCATGTTTTCGTATTCCAACACATCGAGGGCGGCACCGGCCACTTTGCCGTTTTTTAGCGCCTCCACCAGCGCCGAGGTCTGCACCACAGCCCCGCGCGAGGTGTTGATAAGGTAAATGCTTTTGGCAAAGGAGTTTAGGAAACGGCTGTCGGCGTAGTAGTGTGTCTCGTCGGTGAGCGGCACGTGGAAACTTACCACGTCGGCCTGCTCAAAGCATTGTTGTAGAGACGTTTCCGTTACGTAGTCGGGGGCGTATCCGGTTTTGTATTTGTCGTATGCCAATATTTTGCACCCGAAGCCGCTGAGACAGCGTGCAAACGAGCTTCCCATATTGCCGAACCCTATGATGGCCACGGTCTTTCCTGCCACTTCGATGCCACGGTTGTCCTCGCGGAGCCAGAGTCCGGAACGCACCTCGCGGTCGGCTTTGCAAATTTTGTCGAAAAGTGCAAGCAGTAGTCCCACAGCGTGTTCCCCCACGGCAGTGCGGTTGCCTTCGGGCGAGTTGAGGCAGCGTATGCCGCGACTTTCGGCGTAATCCACGTCGATGGTTTCCATGCCGGCACCCACACGTCCGATACAGCGCAGATGGCCGGCGCGGTCGATGAAACGGCTGTCGATGGGGATTTTGCTGCGCACCACAAGTGCGTCGTAATCGCCGACGATGGCAAGGGTGTCGTCGTAGCCGATGTTGGTTCTCACATCGCACTCGAACCCCGCCTTGCTGAGTTTTTCCTGCAATATTGAATGGGTGTCGTCGGTGATAAGGATACGCATTGTTGTTTGTATATAGTTAATTATCAGTAAGTAATGTATAACAATCACAAAGGATTGTCTGTTGCAAAGATACTAAAAAAGTAGGGAAAAATGTTGATTGTGGGGATGTTTTAATTTGTTTTGGGTTGTGAAAGGGGGGTGGGGCTTAATACAATAAAATATGTCTAAAGCCGTTAACAAAGAAAAACGCTTATGAAAATCAGTAATTTTGGTTATTATTGGTTGGACACTTGGGTGTTGGCAAATGTCGTGCAGTTGGCCACACAGGAGTTCTGCACGCATTTCCTAACCCGCACCAACGATCCTTGCGGACGGCAGTACGACCAGATGACACAGGCTGCGCGTTCGGCCCCGGCCAACATTGCGGAGGGCAATTCGCGTCATTCCACGTCGAAAGAAACGGATGCGTCTCACCGATGTGGCACGTGCCAGTCTTGCAGAATTGGCAAACGACTATGTGAACTGGCTCATGCATCTGGAGAACGTGCCGTGGTCGGTAAGTTCGGCGGAATATCTTGAGGTGAGCAGGACAACTTTGGACCGCCCGATGTACAAGGACGATGTGCAGCACAACAGCAGCACACATATTCTTGCCCAGAAGCACAAGTTCGACAAATGGCTCAAAAGCGGCGATTCCGTGATTGTCGCGAATTGCATACTGATTCTTTGCAACAGGCTTATAATGATGCTTGGCAAACAGATTGAAAACCAGTTGGCGACATTTAGAGACGAAGGCGGTTTTACAGAAGCCCTCACAGCAGAAAGGATTGCCGCCAAGGCGGAGAAAAGCATTGCGTCGGGTGCGCCCGAATGTCCTGCTTGCGGCAAGCCGATGATAAAACGCATAGCCAGGAAAGGAATTAACTCGGGTAAAGAATTCTGGAGCTGCTCCGGTTATCCCGAATGCAATGGGACAAGGAGAATATGAAGGGACTGCTTTCGGAGTAGTATCGCGTTGTCTCGTTTTTTCGTGATAACGAAATGACGTTATTACGTTATAACGATTTTGTTGATGTCGTTGAACGCCAGTTGAATATAACATTGTTTTTTCTCCTTCGAGAAAAACAATGTTAATAATTTTGCAATGTCGCAACAATTTGATATATTTGCAAAACACAAAACTTCATTTAGTAACATATAAAAATTTAAAAAACAGATAGATATGGCAAAAGTTGCAATAAACGGTTTCGGTAGAATAGGCCGAATGAGTTTCCGCGAACTGTTCAGCAGAGGCACTGTTGACATAGTAGCTATTAACGATTTGACAAGCGCCGACACTCTGGCTTACTTGTTGAAATACGACTCGGTACACGGCAAATATCAGGGCGATGTGAAAGCCGACGGCGAATACCTCGTTGTTGACGGCAAACGCATCCGCATCTATGCCGAAAAAGACCCCGAAAACCTTCCTTGGAAAGAACTTGGTGTTGACATCGTTATCGAATCCACCGGTATTTTCAAAAACCGCGAGAAGATGATGAAACACATCAACGCCGGTGCCAAAAAGGTTATCCTCACCGTTCCTTCCGAAAAGAAAGAAGATGTGGACCTCACCGTGGTTCTTGGTGTTAACGACGACAAACTGACCAAAGACGTTCAGTTCGTTTCCAACGCATCGTGCACCACCAACTGCTTGGCTCCCATCGCCAAAGTGCTGAACGATAATTTCGGCATTGTCCGTGGCTTGATGAACACCATCCACTCCTACACCAACGACCAGAAAATCCTCGACCTGCCGCACTCCGACCTGCGTCGCGCCCGTGCTGCCGCAGTTTCGATAATACCCACCAAAACCGGTGCTGCCAAAGCTGTTGGCTTGGTGCTCCCCGAACTGGCCGGCAAACTCGACGGTTTTGCAATGCGCGTTCCTACTCCCGACGGCTCTGTGGTTGACCTCACAGTGGAACTCTCCAAGACCGTTACCAAAGAGGAAATCAACGCAGCTATGAAGAAAGCCGCCGAAGGTCCCATGAAAGGTGTTCTGGAATACAGCGAGGAAAACCTCGTAAGCATCGACATAGTGGACAACAAACACTCCTCGATTTTCGACTCCAAGCTTACTCAGGTTCTCGACAACAACTTTGTTAAAGTGGTTTCGTGGTACGACAACGAACGTGGTTACTCCACACGTATCTGCGACCTTACAGAGAAAATGGCTAAACTGCTGTAGATAAATTGTTTGTAAATAATTTTTAGGTTCAGGAGGTGCAACAGCACCTCCTGTTTTTTTATAGCATACTGCAATAAAAAAGCCGGCTTTAAGCCGGCTTTTTTATTTTTTTTCGGTAATATTATCTTACCACAACTTTCACGCTGCCGCCGTTGTTGCGCACCACATAAACTCCGGCTGCTGGCACGGTAAATTGCAGTTCGGAGCCTTCTGCAACTTCCCTGCGAACAAGGCAACGTCCGCCAAGGTCGTATATGGCCAACTCGCCTGCCTGCAGGTTTTGTGCGGTGATGACGCGTTTGCTGGCAACAATAATTGTTGCATTGCCTTCAGCGTCGGCAATGGCACTGTTGGACGAGAAATTGGCAGTGAAAGTGGTATCGCTCAGCACAATGATGTCTCTGGGATTGGTGGTAACGCCGTCGTTCCAGTCAACGAAAGTGTAACCGTTGTTGGCTATAGCGCCGATGCTGACAGTGTCGCCTATAGTGTGACGGCCGTTTCCTGTGGGCGTTCCAGCCTGTGTGGGGTTGATAATCACATTTACATTTGCGTCGCATGCCGAACCGCCGCTGATGTTGGTGAAATAGTTCCAACCGCTTGTTGCACGGTAAGTGCTAATGCTCTGACAAGGCACCGTAACGGGAATGGTGTTGTTCACACCATTGAAAACGTAGTTGCCCAAAGTGGGAGGAGTAACGGCACGCACGCTCA
>JAFSOU010000065.1 GCA_017443265.1 Bacteroidales bacterium
ACGGCATAAAAAAACTCCCCGACAGCTTTAGACATCTCGACACAACTCTGGAAATCATCGACTTGCGCGCCAATCCCCTAACCTACGATGACCAACTAGACATAAAAGACCTGCTTCCCACACCAAAAAAGAAAATGACACGCGTCTGCAACTGCCAATAATTATGATTGACAACGAATTACATATTGCAATAGTTCAACAGAACATATTTTGGGAGGACAAAAACGCCAATTTCGAGCGTTTGGAGAAACTTTTTGCACAGATTGACCAACCCGTCGATTTGGTGATACTTCCGGAAACTTTCAACACTGGTTTCTCGCCCAACGCAAAAGGCCTTGCCGAACCTGACAACGGCCCCACTTTCCAATGGATGAAAAAATGGGCGGAAAAACTTTCCTCGGTGATAATGGGAAGTTGGTACACCATCGACAACGGACAGGTTTTCAACCGTCTTTTCTGCATTTCCAGCAAAGGACTTTGGAATTACTACAACAAACGCCACACTTTCCGTCTCAGCAGCGAGTCGAAGGACGTTACCTGCGGCAACCACACAATGATTGTAAAAATCGACGACTGGAAAATACAACCTTTCGTATGTTACGACCTTCGCTTTCCTGTTTGGACACGCAACCACTTCAGCAACAACCACTTCCAGTACGACATTGCTATTTTCATCGCCAACTGGCCTGCCACTCGCGCCAAGGCATGGCAACGGCTGTTGCAGGCACGTTCCATCGAAAACCAGTGCTACACCATTGGCGTAAACCGCGTGGGCACCGACGCCTTGGGCACGCCCCACTCCGGCAACTCGATGGTGATTAGTCCCAACGGGAACATCATACACCAGCTCGATGAAAACAATGAAATGGTCAAAGTGCTGAAACTCAGCTACTCAAACCTCGAACGCTATAGAAACAAATACCCTTTCCACTTGGACTGGGACGATTTTAATATCAATTAGTAATTAGTAATTTGTAATTAGTATTTTTGTTTTTTGATTTTGGAATGATTAGTTTGAAACCATTAAGAC
Source organism: Bacteroidales bacterium (assembly GCA_017443265.1). Lineage (GTDB taxonomy): Bacteria > Bacteroidota > Bacteroidia > Bacteroidales > P3 > UBA1219. Next base: position 1,031 of record JAFSOU010000065.1, read on the forward strand.
GAATAATAATATTAAAAACAGCAAAGATATGAAAATAGTTACCGTAGAACCTCTGGGAATAAGCACTGTGCAATTTGAAAAACTGCAAAAGGAATTCAACGCACAGGGACATGAATTTGTGTTTTTCGCCGACCGCAACGAAAACCCCGACGAGCTTGCCCGCCGCATCGGAAACGCCGATATAGTGGTGATTTCCAACATAAAACTCTCGGCCGAAACAATGAGCCGCTGCCACAACCTGAAAATGCTGTCGGTGGCTTTCACCGGCCTCGACCACATCGATTTGGACTATTGTAAAAGCCACAACATCACCGTGATGAACGCGTCGGGCTACAGCACCGTGGCCGTAAGCGAGCTGGCCATAGGCCTGATGCTCGATGTATACCGCAAGATAAGCCATTTCGACAGCCAGATACGCAACGGCAGCACCCGCGCCAACTACCTCGGCATCGAACTCGGAGGAAAAACCGTAGGCGTGGTTGGAACAGGCGCCATCGGCACTCAGACAATCAAACTGCTACGCGCTTTCGGCTGCAACGTGCTGGCATACAGTCGCACCGAACGGAAAAACGTTGTAGAACTCGGAGCAAAATACGTCACTCTCGACGAGCTGATGAAAAATTCCGACATCGTAACCTTGCATGTGCCTTTGAACAAAGAGACTCACCATCTCATCGGCCGTGAGCAGCTCGCGCTGATGAAACCCTCCGCTGTGCTCATAAACACCGCCCGCGGCAACGTGGTGGACATCGACGCCCTTGCCGAGATGCTGAAACAGGGCAAAATCGCCGGTGCCGGCATCGATGTTTACGAAACAGAACCTCCTCTGCCACAGACACATCCGCTGTGCGATGCACCCAACTGCGTGATGGTGCCCCACATAGGTTACGCCACACGCGAGGCTTTCGACATCCGCGCCGACATTGTTATGGACAACATCCGCAAGTGGATTGGCTGATTCGGATTTCGGTTGGGCGATTTATTTTTCGCCAGTATAATAATGTATGGACACATGCGTCCCAAATTGCAGACACATTAACAATTTAATTAGATGCACAAAGGAAGGAAAAGCAAGAAAGGCAAAAGCCGAAAAAAGATATATATTTACGTAGCTGCGGCAATTTGCATAGTGGCCTTTGTGGGGACTTTGGCCATAATGTGGGCTTTGAACAACAAAAAAATAGCGCTTACTCAGCAGTATGTGCTTTATATCCATACTGGTTCCAGCTACAACGACGTAATGCACAGCCTTTGCGAAAGCGGCTGCCTGACCGACACCACTTTTTTCTCGATGCTTGCCCGCTACAAAAAATATCCGCAGAATGTACGTCCTGGCAGGTATGTTATTGAACCAGAGATGAGTGTAAACCGCTTGGTGAACAAGCTCCGCTCCGGCAGTCAGGACGCACAGCTGGTAACTATAGGCAAATTCCGCACCAAGGAGTCGCTGGCGGGTCGGCTGTCGAAGAAATTCGAGTTCGACTCGGTGCAGATGCTAGCCGCCCTTAACAACGAACAACTGATGCAGGGTTTCGGACTCAACTCCGAAAAGGCCCTCGCTCTGTTTGTGCCCAACACCTACGAATTCTATTGGAACACCACTCCGGAAGAATTCCTCGAAAGGATGAAAAAAGAGTCGGACCATTTCTGGAACGGCCGACGCACGAAAAAACTCGAAGCCATGGGGCTGACACGTGTGGAGGTCATCACACTTGCATCCATTGTGGAGGAGGAGACAAATATGAACGACGAAAAGGCAAACATCGCAAGCGTTTATCTGAACCGTCTGCGCAAGGGCATGCTTTTGCAGGCCGACCCCACGGTGAAATTCGCCTTGCAGAACTTCACTCTGCGGCGCATACTGAACAAGCACCTGCAATACGACAGCCCGTACAACACCTACAAATACGCCGGACTCCCCCCCGCCCCCATCTGCATACCATCGCAGGCCTCCATCGACGCGGTGCTCGAAGACAAAAAGACCAACTACTATTATTTCTGTGCCAAGGAGGATTTTTCGGGTTACCACAATTTTGCCTCGTCGGTGGCCGAGCACAACATCAACGCCACCAAGTTCCGCAACGAGCTGAACCGGCGCAAGATATACAAATAACCTATCGCTTGGGACAAATAAAAAAGGTCTGTTTATTTAACAGACCTTTTTTAATTCTTTATCACTATTTATCAATACATCAGCTGTTTTGCAAACACTTGCGTGATGATTCTGATTTCTTGGAGGCTACGCGGGATGCTCTGCGAAAGCATTCTGTCCAAAAGGCCGTTGGAACAGTTTATGCGGATTGCCTCTACGTTCAGTCGTCCGTTTCGCTCGTCGATAATTGTGTAAATAATGTAATCAACGCCCGAAAGGTTGGTTACAGCAGTTAAATATTGGTCCGACACCTTGCGCGAGTTGCGGTCGATGGTAAGTATTTGCATCAGGCTGTCGGCGGCCACGCTGTTTGTCAGCTGGAAATTGGTGAAACCGCCAAACACTTCGTTGAAATCGTTGTAGAGAGCGTTTTTATATGAGCTGACGGCATTGCCCTGAGGATTGGCTAAATAGATATTGTTTTGGGCAAAAAGTGCCGGCATCGCCATTACAGATATCAGCACTGCTATAATTGCTATTTTTTTCATTTTTGAGACTATTTTTTTGTTCGTTTTTTCAGACTGCAAAGTTACGCATTTTTTTTGTCATTACAAAACAGACTGCATTTTTTGTTGTTTTTTTGTTCGCAATAATAGACACCTTTGTGCAGGAAATGTTTCATTATCAAGGCTAAAAAACATATCCCACCCTGAGCGAAAGTATGTGCGGCGAAAGCAGTCCGCGTCTGTGAGCACTGTTGTCGGTAACGCTCATGCCCGATGGAGCGTCGGTTTTTTCCTCCGAAGTGCTTATTACACGATAACTGCCGAGATAGTGGTAATGAATTCCTATCTGAATGTGATCGAAAAGCACAACTCCTGCACCTGCAGTGGCTGCAAAAGATATCTTTTTTCTGTATTCCTCTCTGTATGAATAAGCCTCGCTGCTATGCTTGTACATATTCCAATATTGAGTGTAATCGGTAATAATATGCAGGTCGGCACCTATTCCGGCTTGACCGAAAAAGGACAAATCGCGTTTGTTGGTGAAAAAATCGTAGCGACAGCCTGCCAACAGCGGTATGTCGAGAAAAACGGGGAAAGTGTGCTCGTATTTGTCGTGCGAGTTGAGGTTTTCCACCTCGTACTGCTCTTTGTAATCGCGGAGGGTTTTATTCAGAGCACTGAAAAAGAAATCGGCGGAAACGAAAATGCTCAGTTCCTCGATGCCTCTCACACGTTTTGCGCCGAAAAGGCTTGCGTTGGCGCCTATTCCCGCACCACCTAAAGGTGAATCCTTATCTGCTTCGGGAAAATACACACCCCATTCCTTAATTTGCAGTCCATCTACAGTGGCTTTGCCGAAATTGCCCACGGCGACATTGCCGCCAAGGCTTACAACTCCATAGAAATCAGCAGTTTGAGAAAAGGACGCTATTCGCACGGACATAGCCAAGGCAAAAAACAAAATCAATTTTTTATTCATTGTATCAAACATTTATCAAAATGCAAAGTTACGTTTTTTTTTCGAAATAGCACGCATTTTTTGTAAAAAACGTCAACACTGTGCTTTTTTTCTACAAAAATCCAAAAAAAATCGTTACATTTGCAATATGGCACGGCATTCGTGTCTCAATCACAATTATTTGATATTCATTAAAATAAAAAGATATGCAAGTCAACAGAAGAAAAGAACTTTTCCCGAACGTTACCGACGAACAATGGAACGACTGGAAATGGCAGGTGAAAAACCGCATCGAAACCCTCGAAGATCTTAACAAATACATCAACCTCACCGCCGAGGAACAGGAAGGTGTGCGCAAGTCGCTCGAGACACTGCGTATGGCCATAACCCCCTACTACCTCAGCCTTATCGACCCCAACGACCCCAACGACCCTGTGCGTCGTCAGGCCATACCCACGGCTGCCGAGACACACATCTCGCCCGCCGACCTCACCGACCCTCTGCACGAGGACGAAGATTCGCCGGTTCCCGGACTTACCCACCGCTACCCCGACCGTGTTCTTTTCCTTATTACCGACATGTGCTCCATGTACTGCCGTCACTGCACACGCCGCCGTTTTGCCGGTCAAAACGACTGCGAGTCGCCGTCGGAACGCATACAGAAATGTATCGACTACATAGCCAAGACCCCCACCGTACGCGACGTGCTGCTCTCCGGCGGCGACGCCCTTATGGTAAGCGACAAAATGCTTGAATCCATCATACAGCGTCTGCGCGCCATACCCCATGTGGAGATTATCCGTTTGGGAAGCCGCACCCCCGTGGTTTGTCCGCAGCGTATCACCGACGACCTTGTGAACATGCTCAAGAAATACCACCCCATCTGGCTCAACACCCATTTCAACCACCCCAACGAGATGACCCCCGAAGCCTCCGCAGCCCTTGCAAAACTGGCCGACGCCGGCATCCCCTTGGGCAACCAAAGCGTGCTTCTGCGTGGCGTAAACGACTGTGTTCACATTATGAAACGTCTTGTGCACCTGCTGGTTAAAAACCGTGTTCGTCCGTACTACATCTACCAATGCGACCTTTCGATGGGATTGGAACATTTCCGCACCCCCGTTTCCAAAGGTATCGAAATTATCGAAAACCTGCGCGGACACACATCGGGCTACGCCGTTCCCACCTTTGTGGTCGACGCTCCCGGCGGCGGCGGAAAAACCCCCGTTATGCCCAACTATGTAATCTCGCAGAGTCCCAACAAGGTGATACTCCGCAACTTCGAAGGCGTTATCACCACCTACACCGAACCTGAGGACTACAAGCAGGAATGCCACTGCCCCGACTGCGAGAGCAAACGCAAAATCGACGAAGGTGTGGCCTCGCTGCTCGAGACCGACCGCATGGCACTGGAACCCAACCATCTGGCACGTAAAGAACGTAACAAAAAATAACGAACGACTATGACAGACACAAAAAATCTCGGATTCAATTCCAAACTGATACACGGCGGCGGACACCACGACGAATACAATGCCGCCACGGTGCCCATCTACCAGACCTCCACTTTCCGTTTCGACAGTGCCGAGGACGGCGCCGCCTGCTTTGCAGGTGAAAAGGACGGATATGTTTATACCCGCATAGGCAACCCCACCGTTTCGGCCCTCGAACGCCAAGTGGCAGAGCTCGAGCACGGCTACGGCGCTGTGGCTTTTGCCTCTGGAATGGGCGCAGTTTCGACAGTCTATATGGCTTACCTCAACGCCGGCGACCACATGATTTCGTCCGACGCCGTTTACGGAGCTTCGCGCACCATGATGGAAGGACACATGTCGCGTTTCGGCGTGCAGTCCACTTACGTGAAGACCGAAAACCTCGAAAACATCAAGGCTGCCATACGTCCCAACACCAAGATGCTGTACATCGAGACTCCCGCCAACCCCACAATGGGCATCACCGACATTGCAGCTTGCGCCAAGATCGCAAAAGAGCACAACCTGTTGCTTGTGGTTGACAACACTTTCTGCAGCCCCTATCTGCAAAATCCGCTCGACTTGGGCGCCGACATCGTTCTGCACTCTGTAACCAAGTTCATCAACGGCCACGCCGACATCGTGGGCGGCATCGTAATCACCAAAACGGCAGAGCTTTACAAACAACTGCACGTAATGATGCTGAACCTTGGCGGTAATATGGACCCGCATCAGGCTTATATGGTAATCCGCGGACTGAAAACCCTCGGCATACGTATCGACCGTGCGCAGGAAAGTGCCATGAAAGTGGCCGAATTCCTCGAAAGTCATCCGCAGGTGGCTTCGGTGGCCTACCCGGGACTGAAATCGCACCCGCAGTACGAGCTTGCCAAGAAACAGATGCGCGGCACCGGCACCATGATCAGCTTTGAGCTGAAAGGCGGTCTGGAGGCCGGACGCAAGTTGATGAACAACGTCAAGATGTGCATCCTGGCCGTGTCGCTGGGCGGCGTGGAGACGCTGATTCAGCACCCCGCCAGCATGACTCACTCCAAAGTGTCGGCCACAGCCAAAGCCGCCGCCGGCATCACCGACGGACTGGTACGTTTCTCGGTAGGTATCGAAAACGTGGAGGACATCATCGCCGACCTCAAACAGGCACTCGACAAGATTTAATAAACGTTTATTCATTTTTCCGTGGGCGGACACAGCTCCGCCCTTTTTTGTAAAAAACGATAGGAAAAAAATGATTAATCCAATATTCTTTATATTGATAATAATTTTTTTTGTCGTAATATTTGTCACGATAATTATTACAAAAAAAGTGACAACTACAAAGAAAATAATCATTCTCTCTGCGATAACAGCATGCTTTCTGCTTATTGGCTCTTTTTTCTATGATAGTGATAATGTCAAAATTGCAAAAGGAGTGATTTATAACAAAGAAAGAAAAGATATATTGGGCGATTATGAGATTCCACCCGAAGTTCTTGGCTATAAGCGTGTAGATGACTTTGTGTTGGTCAGACAGTCGTTACAATTTCCTTTGGATGCGATCTATGACAAACGCACTTATGAACCACTATACGATAGTATTGTATATTGGTTTATTGACACAAAAATTGGTGAGGAATATGGTCCTATGGATTCCATGGAATTCTCAAAATTTTGTCGTTCAAAAGGTGTTGATGATATGGATTTTTAATCGATAATACATTATAAAATGATACAAATTCCGACTCTGATTCTGAAGAAAGACAAGGAAAAATCGCTTATGCGACGTCATCCATGGGTGTTCTCGGGTGCTGTGCAAAGCATCGACGGAAGTCCCGAAAACGGCGACATAGTGAGCGTCTGCGACAGCAACGGACACATCCTCGCCACAGGCCATTTTCAGGACAGCAGCATAATGGTGAAAGTGCTTGATTTCGGCGAAACAGCGATAGATAAGCCATTTTGGCAAAACAGACTGGCCTCGGCCGTGAACTACCGCCGAAGCATGGGCTTTTTCGACAATGCCGACACCAACGTGTTCCGCCTTGTCAACGCCGAGGGCGACAATATGCCAGGCCTTATTGCCGACTTTTACAACGGGGTTGTGGTGCTGCAGGCTCACTCCGAGGGAATGCACAAGGAGTTCGGCACATTTGTTGAAATACTGCGTAAGCTATTGGGAGACAATTTGAAAGCGGTTTTCGACAAAAGTTCCACCACCCTCTCCCACTGCGACATCGCCGACGGATATTTGTTTGGCCAAGAGCCCGAGGAATGGGAAGTGAAGGAGGACGGCAACCGTTTCATCATCAATTTCTTCGAAGCGCAGAAGACTGGCTTTTTCATCGACCAAAGGGAGAACCGTCACCTGCTACGCACCCTCTCGCAGGGCAAGCGTGTGCTCAACACCTTCGGCTACACCGGCGGTTTCTCGCTAAGCGCGCTGCGTGGCGGTGCCGAATACGTGGAGACGGTGGACATCTCAAAAAAAGCCATCGAGCTATGTAACAGGAACATAGCAATGAATTTCGCCGACGCACCGCACAACGGTGTTGCCGCCGACGTTCTCCGATACCTCGACCAGATCGACGACAGTTTCGACATCATAATCCTCGACCCTCCTGCCTTTGCCAAGAACCACCACAGTCTTCAGCAAGGGCTGAAAGGCTATAAGAACATCAACCAAAAGGCGTTGGAGAAAATCAAGAAAGGCGGACTACTGTTCACTTTCTCCTGCTCACAGGCCGTAAGTCGCGACGATTTCCAGACAATGGTGTTTACATCGGCAGCCAATGCCCGTCGCAACGTGCGCATTGTCAAACAACTACCCCATGCCATAGACCACCCCGTAAGCATTTTCCACCCCGAAGGCGAATACCTGAAAGGACTATTGCTTTACGTGGAATGAGTTAGGAGTTAGGAATTAGGAGTTAGGAATTAGGAGTTATAAATACGGCTAGATTATTTACAAAAAATGAAATGTGCGCAATATGAGTAAATTTAAAGTTATTGCATTGTTTGCCAATTTGCTGTTTGTTGGTTCGATGGTTTGTTCGGCTAAGGACATAAAGCCCGTCGGAGATGCCGTGGCCATTGTTAAGGCCGAGGAACTGATCTCCCAGAAGAAATATCTTTCGGCATACAAGATGCTAGACAAGTACGACCCCAAGAACGAGAAATCGGTCATTTTTCTGAAAAAGGTGGACATAGTGCAGAACTACTTTCTCTTCAACATAATGAACCAGATTTTCTGTCTCGACGACATTCCTTTGGACAAGACTGTGGAGGAACTGCGCGGCAACGAGGAGGCTTCGGAATGTTCGTCGGTGATGTTTGCCATAGACACCATTGCGCAACGTCTTTTGGAGAAAGAACCGAACAACTGTCTGTTGTACAAATGTTTGGGCGAATACTACAACTCCGCCGCCGACCGTTTTGGCGACAACTGGCTCGACAGCAAGTCCGCATCGCAGCTCGACCTGCGTATCCGTGCAAGGAAAAACCTGCTTAAAGCCGAAGAATTTGGCTGCAACGACGACAAACTCTTTTCCGACATAGCACTTACCTATATGTACGAGGAGCTGTTTTCCGACGCCCGCGGCTATCTCAAGAAAGCCATCGCCTGCAGCCGCGACACCGTTGCCGACTACTATTACAACCTCGCCGTGGCCCATTATTTCGACCAAAACAACGGCGACATACAGCAGGCAATACACAACGCAGCCATCGCCGCAAGGCATTACACACGCCCCGACATGCTGTCCGACGCCTATTTCATGCTTGGCAGCTGCTATCTGCGCACCAACGACTACCAGCAGGCCCTGCAAAACTTCAAGCAAGCCGAGAAACTCCACCCCGGACAATATTACAACCTGACCAATATGATGGTTTGCAACCTGAAACTTGGCTCCGACGAGTATAAATCGAACATCCACAGTATTTTAGAGATCTACGGCTATCAAACCAATGCCATTGCCGAAATGGTACAGAACTTTTATGTGACCGACAGCACCAAAGGCGATGCGTTGGCCGAGATTTTGAAAATAGAGATTGAAAAAGGCGAAAATCCTCTTTACAAAGCCAACCTGCAACTGTCGCTAGGCACACTGCTTTTGAACCAAGAAAAGAAAAAAGATGCCCGCGAGCCGCTGCTTGCCGCAAAAAAGTTTTTCGAAACCGACGAGGAATACGAGGAAATTGTGGGCTACATAAACGAGATGCTCAAACACGCCAAATGATTTTAGCCCCCACTTTGACAAAAAAAACGTAAATTTGCAGACACAAACAAAGAACCAAAACCATATCAAAAATGGGTAAATATATTGACAAAGAATCGATTAGATACCAACGCATAGACCAGTACGACGACCAGAAAATCGAAAAGCTGGCATATCACTACACCGAAATACTGAAACTTTTGGGCGAAGACCCCACCCGCGAGGGTTTGGTGAAAAGTCCCGAACGTATTGCCAAAGCCATGCAGTTTTTCACCCAAGGCTACGACATGCAGCCCGAAGAGATTTTGCGTGCAGCCATGTTCACCGAGGACTACAAGCAGATGGTTGTGGTGAAAAACATCGAGCTGTACTCGCTTTGCGAACACCACATGGTGCCGTTTATAGGCAAGGCGCACATAGCCTACATACCCAACGGCAAGATTGTGGGACTGAGCAAGATACCACGTGTGGTGGACGCCTACGCGCGCCGTTTGCAGGTGCAGGAACGCCTCACACGACAGATAAAAGCCTGCATACAAAACACACTGGAGCCGCTGGGAGTGGCCGTGGTTATCGAGGCTCAGCACCTTTGCATGTCGATGCGGGGAGTGCAGAAACAGAACTCCATCACCACCACATCCGACTTCACCGGCGCTTTCCACTCCAACCAAGCCACACGCGAGGAATTCATGCACCTTATCGGAGTGAAACTAAATTAACAGTTGAAAATTGATAATTGAAAGTTATTTTTTCCGGAGTTCAGAATTCATTGGTAAAAGGTCAAATCACTGATCACTGATCACTGATCACAGTTCACAAAAAAGAATAAGATTTCGACAAACAATTCGACATATTATTATACAGTTTTGTCAAAAAGTATCAAAGTTATGAAAAACGACATCATAAAAATAGCCGCCATTGTCGTGAGCATTTTCTTTTGCTCCGGTGCCACGGCACAAATGAAAAACACCCCCACATCCCAAGACCAAAAGGTAAACAACATACTCTCCACCGCTTTCGGCAAGATAAAAGCCGCCGGTGCCATCAGTTTCGACGCCACAATTGTGAACAAAGACCCCGACAAGAAAGAGGTGAGCCGCCAGAAGGTGAAAGTGCTGCTCTCGGGCAACAAATACCGCATCACCCTCGACGAAATTCTGATACTTTGCGACGAAAAAGCCGTTTATTCAATCGACAACAGTACCAAGGAAGTAACTGTGAACGCCCCCTCCGACTCCGATATGGACATTTTCAACCCCGCCAAGCTGTTGCAGAACCGCGACAAGAATTTCCGTTCTAAGCTGATTCGCGAGGAAAACACTCAATTCGTGGTGGACCTGACCCCGCGCAAGACTCAGAATTTCCACAAGATACGTCTACTGATAAACAAAACCTCGTACCAAATAACCAAAGTGGAGGTTTACAACTACAACTCGTCGCGAAACGAATGTACCATCAGTCAGTACAAGACCAACGCCAAAGCCACCGACGCCGATTTCATGTACAACGCCGCCAAATACAAAGGCTACGAAGTGGTGGACATGAGGTGAGTTGAAAATTGAAAATTGAAAATTAACAATTGAAATTATGTACGGACGCACTGCGTGCGTCCAATAATTGAAAATTGAAAGTTGGGCTTCCGCTCAACTACAAACTTACCTGTTTTCGAATTTTAGAAGAAGAATCCGAGGCTGAACATCCAGCTCACGCTCTTGGTGTAGTTCGACCATTGCACAAGCACTGTGGCGGGACCGATAATGGGTATGTCGTAGGTATAGCTCAGACCTATGCCTAAAGCATCTTTCGAGTGGAAATATTCACGTATGTCGTGACAATAAACCGCATAGTTGGCCAGAAGTGTAAGATACTGTTTTTCAAAGATTTTCTGACGCACATCAATGCGATACACGGTAAGATTCTTGTCGAAGAAATCGGCGTAGTTCATGCCTATAAACGGTATCTGGTGTTCCACGTAGCGGCTTTCGTTCATGCCGCCCATCACGTTGCCGTAAATAGCCGGCACCTCGCGCGAGAACAGCGAACGGGCGTAGAAAGCAGGGTTCATCTGTGTGGTGCGGGTGATTGGGAATGTTCCGCTTACATTCAGCTGCACAGAAGCGAAATGGTAAAAATCGGACAAAGAACTAAGAAAATAATAATTACCCATGAGCCTGATATTCACTCCGTTGGAAGTCATATCGGCATTGTTCATCGGGTTTACCTCGGCGTTTATAAAAGCATTCAAGAAGTTTGACGTAGGCATTGTGTAGCTTCCTGTGTACAGCACATCCTGCGGGGTGAAGGACTTAACTATAAAGTTGTCCATCTTTGCTCCCAATTCGATATTGAAATTGCGGAACGACGAGGTGGACATATACAATTTAAGTGTGTTGTAGTTGAAATTAATATCGCGCAAAACCGAGCCTTGGCCGAACATACGGAAATTGTTGCCCGAAAACTTGTCGTACAGCGCCACTTTGTAGTTGGTGCCGATTGGGTACGACATATCCACGTCGATGGAAGGATAAAGGCCGAGCACAATGCTCGATGAAATTTTTGGGGTGTAAAGCCGGTAGCGGTTAAGCGTAACGTTGAGCAGCACTTTTGCAAATTCCTCCAAATCGAAACGTGCTCCCATACTCAACGAGTGCGAAGAATTTGGTTTAAGGCTGAAAACCAAATCGTAAGGCTCTTCGGAGCCAAGCAGCTGGTAGTCAACTGTCTCGAACATCGAAGTGGAGTACAGCGACGACACAGCATCGCGTATCGCACTTCCCGGAATGCAGGTTTTTTCCTTGATTTGGCCACCTATGACTTTCCGTAACATAGACTTGTATTCAGAAGAGGCACCGATAAATTTGATGCTGTCGATGGCAAAATGGTCGGTGTTTACGTTGCGGGCCTTGCGTTCGGGAGGAATCACTTTCTCGGCGGGGTCGTAGCCACAGCTGTCGAGCATGGCACGCAATGCCTCCAGTTCTGCACGTTTATCCATTGCCGCACGATAACCTCTTTCGATAAGCGTTTCTATATTTTTCTTACTGAAACTAAGCATGTTGTACCCGTCAACATTGGGGTATATCATAAAATCGGTGCGGTCCTTGTTTTCCTGAATCTTTTTGTCGAGCAAAATGCCGAACAGTTGGCCGAATACACCCAACAGATTGTCGAGCTCCTCGGCGGGATGCAGGTCCTGGGCAAGGTGCACCCCGATAATGATGTCGGCACCCATGTCGATAGCCACATCAACAGGATAGTTATTGGCCACACCGCCGTCGACAAGCACCGTGTCGCCTTTATAAACAGGTGCAAAAACCCCAGGGATAGCCATGCTTGCACGGATAGCCTCGGCCACGTCGCCAGTACGCTGTACTACCTCCTTGTTGCGGGTGATGTCGGCGGCAACGCAGGCAAAAGGTATGGGCAGCGAATCGAAATTTTGGTAACCCTGATAGCCAACGGTAAGACTTTTGAAAAGGTCCATCACATTTTGTCCGTTGATAACCCCCGACGGCATCTCGCTAAGCAGCCGGTAGCTTTGTTCGTCGACATTCTTTTTTTCCTCCTTGAACTTGGGGTTCAATATTATGTTTCCCGTAAAGGGAATTGAAAAAATGAATTTCTCCTTACGGCGTTTTTCTTCGTAAGTTGTTGTGTTCCATTCGCCTTCGTTGCTCAGAATCACACCCCAGTCGAGGTTGGAAATCATGGTGTCGAGCTGGTCGGCGGTGTAGCCTACCGAGTACATGCCTGCCATAATGGAACCCATGCTCGTTCCTACAATATAGTCGATGGGGATGCCGAGCTCCTCAAGGGCTTTAAGCACACCGATATGTGCAGCGCCCTTGGCCCCTCCCCCGCTCATCACCAAACCAATTTTTGGACGCGGAGTGGGAATCTCGGGTTCGTAGTTCTGGGCGTATGTTCCTGCAATACAAAATATTGCTATCAAAAACGACAATACTCGCGGCTTAATCATAAACAGTTTATTTTAAAGTATCAACTCCATTTGTAATTTTCTACTCTTGATTTTCCGTAAATCTCTTTTTTTATTCTCCTGCTCGCCTTCGGCTCGCGAAATTTAGAAAATCTTGTAAATTGCTTTCGCCTACGGCGAAAAATAGTTAAGATTCCCTTGATTTGTTCACTTTATTGGATTTATTTATAAAGAGTTCACGAATGCTTCGCAATTCAGCACGTAGGGCTAGGAGAATTTCAACTATCAATTATCAATTTTCAATTTTCAACTATCATCTGTTCTGCCACCTGCATGGCTTTGTCGAGACCGTCGGGGTTTTTGCCGCCTGCTGTGGCGAAGAACGGCTGTCCTCCTCCCCCGCCCTGTATCTCCTTGCCGGCGGCTCTTACAATGTTGGAGGCGTTTTTGCCTGCATCTACAAGCGCCTGACCAAGCATTACCATCAGAGCGGGTTTTCCGCCGGCCACGCTGCCAAGCACCATGGCCTTGTCGGGATTGGCGGAACGCAGTGCCAAAAGACTGTCTCTCAGCTGGTTGATGTCGCCATCCATCTTTTCAACAAGCACGTTGGTCTGCGAAAGTTTTTCTGCGATGGCCTTGCACACCTCGTTGGCTTTTTCTTTCTGGAAATCAGCAATCTGCGAACGCAGTTCGGCATTTTCGTCGATAAGTTTCTGCACGGCAACGGCAACATCTTTGGGAGCTTTGAGCAGCTCTTTCAGGGTGTCGGCCTGACTTTGCATAGCGTCAAGCAGGTCTTCCACCGCCCTGCCGGTAACAGCCTCAATACGGCGCATTCCGGCGGCAATGGCTGTTTCGTTCACAATGCGGAAACTGCCTATGTTGCCCGTAGCCGACACATGTGTGCCGCCGCAGAACTCCACCGAGTCGCAGTATTTCACCACACGCACAAATTCGCCGTATTTTTCGCCAAACAGTGCCATTGCACCAAGTTTCTGGGCTTCAGCGATGGGCATATTACGGTGTTCCTCCAATGCTATATTTTTGCGAATATCCTCATTTACAATACGTTCCACCTGTTTTATCTCTTCGGGGGTGAGTTTTGCGAAATGCGAGAAATCGAAACGCAGACGACTGTCGTCAACCGAGGAGCCTTTCTGTTCCACGTGTGTGCCAAGCACCTGACGCAGAGCTTTGTGCAGCAGGTGGGTAGCGGTGTGGTTGTTTTCGGTGCTGTGGCGTTTGGCCTCGTCGACCTGTGCAGTGAACGAAGCTGTAACGTCCTGCGGCAACTCCTTGGCAAGATGTATAATGAGGTTGTTCTCCTTTTTGGTGTCGAAAATAAAGGTCTTTTGGTCGCCGTTGGCAATGTAGCCTTTGTCGCCGGCCTGACCGCCACTTTCGCCGTAGAAAGGTGTCTGGTCGAAAACCAGTTGAAAGAATTCTTTATCCTTGGTTTTCACCTTGCGGTATTTAACTATCTGTATATCAGCCGAAAGAGTGTCATATCCCACAAATTTTTCTTCCTGCTCGGGATGTACCTGCACCCAGTCGTCGGTATCCACGGCGGCGGCGTTGCGCGAACGCTGTTTCTGCTCGTCGAGACCTTTCTGGAAACCTTCCATATCAACAGTCCAGCCTTTTTCGGAAGCCATCAGCTGGGTGAGGTCTATCGGGAAACCGTAGGTGTCGAACAACTCGAAGGCAAAAGCGCCGTCGATGACATTGCCCTGATTTTTAGCAATATAGTTCTCAAATTTGATAATTCCGTTGGAAAGAGTGCGCAGGAAAGCCTGTTCCTCCTCGGTGATGATGCGCTGAATAAGCTCCTGTTGTTTTTTCAGTTCGGGGAATTGGCCGCCCATCTGAGACACAAGCGTCGGCACAAGGGTGTTGATAAACGGCTCTTTGAAACCGAGGAAAGTGTATCCGTAACGCACTGCACGGCGCAGAATTCGGCGAATTACGTATCCGGCTTTGGCGTTGGACGGCAGCTGTCCATCGGCGATGGAGAAAGCCACGGCACGCAGGTGGTCGGCACACACGCGCATGGCAATGTCGTTTTGTTCGTTTTGTCCGTACACGTTGCCCGACTTGGTTGCAAGTTCCTGAATAAGAGGCTGGAACACATCGGTATCGTAATTCGACTTCTTGCCCTGAATAACCATGCACAAACGTTCGAAACCCATGCCTGTGTCGATATGCTTGGCCTTGAGCGGCTCCAGTGTGCCGTTGGCCAGACGGTTGTATTGCATAAACACAAGGTTCCAAATTTCAATCACTTGCGGATGGTCTTTGTTCACCATGTCCTTGCCGGCGATTTTCTGTTTCTCCTCGTCGCTGCGCAGGTCGATATGTATTTCGGAGCAGGGGCCGCAAGGACCTTGGTCGCCCATTTCCCAGAAATTGTCTTTCTTGGAGCCGCTGAGTATGCGGTCTTCGTCAATATGTTCTTTCCAGAAGTTGTAAGCTTCCATATCTTTTTCCAGACCCTCCTTTTCATCGCCGCCGAAAACGGTTACGTAAAGGTTTTGTTTGTCGATTTTCATCACCTCGGTGAGGAATTCCCAAGCGTAGGCTATGGCCTCTTTTTTGAAAT
>JAFSOU010000066.1 GCA_017443265.1 Bacteroidales bacterium
ACAACAAATCTGGAGTTATACTAAACACATTATTTTTCCCGACAAATCTTTCAATATCTTCAACAGAAACTTTCTTCAAATGTTCTTTCGAAATAATATTACCCCAAAAAACATCCAAAACCTTCTTATCACAAGTATTTTTGTTTTCACTCCAAATAGATACTTTTTTATCTTCATATTTATTTAAAAATTCTGTATGGATTCCATGCAATAATGCTATTGGCATCTTGTATTTTTCGCATGCAAAAATAAAAGAATTCTGTATCTCGCACTTATGGGAAAGAAAAAAAGACATAATTATTTTATCGAAAAATGATCTTATATTGAATCCGTTATACTCTATATCAAAAGTAAAATTCAAAGAGTTAATGTCGCAATCTTTATTAAGAGTTAAATCGCTTGAAAATTCAAGATCTATAGCTCGATATTTCCAATTAGGCAGATTTGAACAAAGAGTGAATCCATCAATGCTTACTGTCTTACCATCGCATAACGACAGTTTTCTTTTAAAATTGTTTATTGTTTTTTTATTTACTACTCCACCAAAAGTTTTACCTCTGAAAGTTTTAGCAGAATATTCTCTTACCACATAGTGTAATTCAATTTTTGAAAATTCCCAAGAATTAAATTCCGATAACAAATGTTCGAGTAAATCAATTTGCTCAATTGCTCCTTTGAATTGAACTGAAATAACAATATCTTTCTTTTTATTCATGTTGCTAATAAATTTGTTCTCCAGACTCTGAAAAAAGTCGTATTTTAATCTTATATCCTTTATTTCTTAAAGAGGAAGCTAAAGGCTCTATTTTATTGTTAATCATATCTCTAGCTTTTTGAGACGGGCTTAAAACTTCAGAGATTGTTATTGTCCCGTTTTTATTTATGCTTACAAGGCTCATCAAACAGTGCCTCTTGTTTCAACAAATTGATGTCGTAAGTGTATAACAGTGTTGTGTCATACCTGTGTTCTATTATTCCAATATCTTTTTTAAAAAAAACATAAACCCTCGATGAGTCCATACTCATTTTGCAAAATATCATATCATGGTCACCATATTTCCCAATATATTTTCTGAATGAAATGGAGTCGGTTATGTATGTTCTACAAACATCCCCTCCATACACACCGCCACAATATGTTCTATATGTTTCGTCGTACAATGAATCTGAAAGTTTTAAGACACTAACGACATCACAACAATCGTTTTGACTACAACTGCTTAGTAAAACCAAATTGCATATTATAATTAAAAGTTTATTATTCATTTCATTTTTAATTTTTTAGTATTTTTATAATTGTACGTGCTTCATAATCAATCATACCTTTAGTGTTCCATTTAAAGTCTTCTAACCGATCGCCAGAGGGATAAAAACTGGGAATCAATAAAAGATGCGCCCGCCCAATTGCTAATATGGTACTCCCTTCTTTAAACTCTTTAATTGTTTCAGCAAATCCAGCACCTTTCCATAAAAGATAGTTGGGTATTCCTGCTGCTCTTCCTGTATAACCAGCATGATAGTTTCCTATATCGGCTGCAGACATCGATTTGTTATTTCCAAATGAGAAAGTTGTGTTTAGGGTTTCTTCTACCGACCAAGCCACGTCAAAAATTGTATTTGTGTTATTTTTTAAATTCCAAACACCATTTTGTTTTACAGCATAATAATAATCTATAATATCCATTTTTATAGCTTCATTAACACTTTGCTTCAACTTGTTACACATAATTTCTGTTATGTCGATATTTCCTCCCAATTTACCAATCTTTCTCCCATTTCCTCCAGTATTGTTATTGTCAGCTCTTTGTTTGTCTATGTCGGTTTTTGTAGCTCCATTCGTGTGTAGATAAACGCTGTTATCCCCATCATCATAATGTGCAATCAAATTTCCGTATTTGTCTATATGTTCAGAAAATTCTTCCCCCTCCGGATCTACCAGTTTCACCGGGTTCCAAGCACAATAAGCATACGGGCTAATGCTCGGATACTTATCACTCATCGGATCCACGCTCAACCACCCTAAATCCGAGCTGTTAAACCTTGCACCGTGGTAGTAGTAGCCCGTCTCGGCATCCCGCTCCTCGCCAGTAAACGTAAACCGTTCGTCGCAATTGCCGCTCTGCTGCTTTACAAACTCCTCGCCGTAAGGAAGATGCAACAGAAACTGTGTCGGAGTCGAAGTAGCCGTGGTTACCCAGCTCGCACTGTCCAAGTGGTCGGAATGGAAGTAGTAAACAGCCTCTGTGCCACCAGAGAAGGGCTGTGACTCAATGGTTCTATGTCTTAACTCTCTAAACATCATCATGATAACGGCGGCGGGGCGGGTTTATTGTTTTAGCGGATTGGAAAATGTTTCCATGAGCTGGTATTTCTTTCTGTGTCAGGATTGGGCAACAATTTTTTTGTTATTTTGTCGGAAACAAAAAAAACACCCCGAAAAAGGGGTGTTTTTTATCTATCAGATTAATTTTGTTTCTGTTAGAACGGCAGGTCGTCGTCCACACCCATTTGTGTGTCGGCGGCGGGAGCCTGCTGTTGCGGTGCCGAGGCAAAGTCGGGTGCAGGTTGAGCGGGCTGCTGAGGAGCCATCGGTGCCGGTGCTGCTGTGGGTTGCTGAAAACCCGGGGCTTGTTGTGCCGGAACAAAAGTGTCAACTCTGAAACAGCGCAGGTCGGTGTACCAGCGTCCTTGGAACTCGCGCGATTCGGGCGAGAAATGTACGTTGATCTGTGTGCCGATAGGTATTCCTTCTATCATGGCAGCTCTGTCCTCGCCGAACATGGTGAATGCCACCATTTTGGGGAACTGTTCCTGTGTTTCAATCACAAAACCTCCTCTAACCCATGTGCCTCTTGCACTTTCGCCACTCTGCTTGGGCATAATCTGCATCAATTTTCCTATAATCTCCATATTACTTCTAATTATTATGTTTTTAATTATTTACGTTTCTATGCTTTTTTCAAATCTTTCCACAAAGATACAATATTTTTTCCAAACAAATGTGGTCTAAGTGTCTTTTTTATGAAAAAATCTCTTAATTTTTGATTATCAACGGTTTATTTTAGCAGATAGGTAAGACGCATGTTGATGCTTGCGCGTTTTGCCTTGGAGCTGGTGTTGAAAGTGCCTCCCCAGCTGTAGTCCTCGTCGGAGGAGTTGGGTGCTGTTATCTGGAACACGCCCATATTGGCCGACTGCAGGCCTTTTATCTTGCCGCCGGCGTTTTTAACGATGGTTTCGGCGCGGGTTTTGGCGTCTTCGGAAGCTTCGGCCAGCATCTCTATCTTAAGGTCGGAGAGTTTGGTGTAGTAGTAGTCGGGGCTGCTGGCGTCCACGTCAACGCCTTTGTCGAGGAGCTCGGAGATTTCGAGGTAAGCCTCTTCCACTTTTTCCACGTCGTTGGACTCGATGCGCACGCTTTGTGTGATTTTGTAGCCTGCAAATTTGGAGAACGAACGTTCGGATTCTTTGTCGTAGTAGTAGTCGTACTCTTTTTCGGTGTTGAGGGCTTTGAAAAGGCTCTCTTTAGCGTCGATGCCTTTGGATGTGAGGAACTCCTTCACAATTTTGGATTGATTTTTTACCTCGGCGTAGGCGGTTTTTTGGTTCATGTCCTGTGCGCTGAACGAGAGGTCCCACACTATGAGGTCGGAGGTGAAGTCCTTTTCGGCCAAACCGATGACGGAAACGGTTTTGGCGGGTTTCTTTGAGTTATAGATGTAGGAACCCATAAACACAAAGGCCAGAGTGAAGCACACTCCGAGGATTGCTGCGATAATGATTTTTGTTTTGTCCATAATGTTGATTTTTTGAGGTTAATAATTTATTATTTGTTTTCTGAATTGTTTTGCAAAGATACGATGAAAAATTGATTTTTCGGCATCAAAAGTCGCAAAATGTATGAAATATGCCTGTTGTTGTACGAAATTTACTTTTTGTAGCAGTTTCATACAATAGCGAGTGTGTTATACGTTGCCCAAAAGTGCTTTTTAGTGTAGTATCTGACATGTTTTTCACTTCAAGCGAGCTTAATATTCGAAACTGCTGTCGCCAAGAAATTCGCGCATGATGGATGTAGGTGGAATATGTTTTGGCGATATAGGCTCGAAAAGAGCGAGGAAGTTTCTAAGGCGATGAGCCTCAGCGTATTCGGGTTTGTCTTGTGGCACACGTTCCAGTAGCGGTTCGGCGTAGGTTTTTAGCACACCGAGTTCGTAAAGCAGACCAGAGTTGAAGAAAATGTCGGCGTTTTCCTGATAGGGGAAGATGTGTTTGCGTTCGCCGTCGCGCACACTGCCCCATCGCTTGAGGGTTTCGTATGCCGAGTAGCCTCGGAAATTGTAGTCGCGCACAATGCGGCGTATCATACGGTTGTCGGAGGTGTGTATCAGGTTTTGGTTGTCGATGGATATTTGTGTGAAAGGCGATACGGCCACTTTGAATTTGAGCTCGTCGGGCACCTGCTCGGTGAGTTTGGGGTTGAGGGCGTGTATGCCTTCCATGATAAGTATGCTGTTTTTGCCCAGCTTAATTTTTTTGCCAAGGAATTCGCTTTTTCCTTTGATGAAGTTGTAGGTGGGAATCTCCACTTCGCGTCCTTCCGACAACTGCAGCAGATGCTCGTTGAGCAGGGGTATGTTCAAAGCTTCGAGTGCTTCGAAATCGAAGTCGCCGTTGGGTTGGCGTGGGGTCTTTTCGCGGTCGATGAAATAATCGTCGAGCGACACCTGTTGCACGTCGTAGCCGAGCACCGACAGCTGCACTCCCAGCCGGCGGCACGAGGTGGTCTTGCCCGACGACGAGGGGCCGGCTAGAAGCACCACTTTCACATTGTCGCGACGCTGGTGTATGGCATCGGCTATGGTGGAGTATTTCTTTTCGTGCAGTGCTTCGGATACATGTATCACGTCAATGGCACGGCCTTCGCGCACAGCTTCGTTAAGGTCGTTTACAAACGATATGTGGAGGAGTTTGCGCCAGTCGTGGTGTTCCTTGAAAATGTTGAACATACGCGGCGTTTCTTTGTACAGGCTGAGTAGCGACGGGTTTTCGAAATTGGGGAACTGCAGCAGGTATCCGTCGCTGAAAATGCGGAAATCCCACAGTTTCAGATACGAAGTGGAGGGGACGAGTTTGCAGTTGATTTTGTGCGGGGTGTCGCCAAGGCGCTGTATGGTGGTGTAGAGCTGTCCCACGCTTCCAAGGAGTTTTTCGGTTTCTTCGTTGCCGGTTTCGGCGATTATATTCCGAGCTTTTGCCATGGGAGTTGGGGTGCTGGTGAAAGGCAGGTCGGCTTCCACAAGCTCCATCATGCGTTTGCGCACGGTGGCGGCAATGTCTATCTGGTTGGCGTCGGTGCCGGTTATGGTGCAGTAGTAGCCGTTGGTTAGCGACTGTATCACGTCGAGCTGCGCCTTGGGATATGTGTCGCGTACGGCTTTGTAGAGCATAAAGGCCAGCGAATGGATATACACTCGATAGCCGAAGGTTTTGTCCGAGAGGTCGAAAAACTGCACCGTGCGGGGGGTGTAAATGCAGTAGTTTAGGTCTTCTATTTTGTTGTTTACCAGTGCCCCTATTATTGGATATTGTGCTATGTGCCGGTATTGTTTGGCTATGTCCAAAATGGGTGTACCGCAAGGAACGGATATGGTTTCTTGGGTGTTTTCTATTATTACTTCTACGTTTTGCATAGCAATTGCTGTTTTGTTGGGTAACAGGTTTTTACGACTTTTATTTTATTGGTTTGATAATATTTTTAGTTTGACTAGTATTTCTTTATAGTCAGATGTTTGCAGTTGGACAAGGTTGATTAACGGGTCTGTGTCGATGGTACCGAGGTTGGCATTCATTTCATCGAAGCTGTTGTAGGTCATTTGATGATATGGATTGTCGAAATCCTTTTGCCGCGATGCCCTAACTCTGCTGTATATTTTTTCTTGTATTTGAAAAAACTCTTTAAATACCTGATTCCATGAATCTTGTGATAAATAATCACCTCCTTTGAGATGGCAAATTACGGCGTAGGAGTGCTGAGTTTTTTTGAAAGGGTATTCGTCCCACAGCTCATCGTAGCGGTTGTGGATTTCGCCCCAAGTGGAAAGTTCGCCCGAAACAATATCTTCGCATATCTCTTGGAAATCGGTTTCCGTAACAAGTTGTCCGCCAAGGTTTATCCACTTTTTTTCGCGAGTGCCTCCTGTAGCCAAGTTGTCCAAATTCGGGAGGACTTCCGTGTTTTGTCCTATGTATTTTAAGATGTTCTTGGCAGCATAGTACATAAGCATCTCGTAATAAGCACGATAGGCTTCGCGCGGCTTAATTATCCTAACTTTGCGGCGACTGTTTTCCACTCTGTCGGCAAATACATCAAGTCTTTCTATATTATTGTTTGTCAGTATTTCACGTCCTTTTTTCCTTGTTTCGTCGGGCAGCAGCGATTTGCTTTCGCGGGTTGTCCAAGCTTTTCCCGTCCACAGCTCAAGCAACTCCATAGCACGGATAATTTCTTCAATAGTATCTGGGGCAAAAACCTGTTGCTCAATATTTTGAAGTTTTTCAACACGTTTGTCGCGGTGTTGGAACTTGTAGTTGTTCCGTTCCAGAGCGTACATATTGTACATCCACAAGTAGGCGGGCATTATCTCCAGCTCGTTGGCATGTAAATTATTGTTTACCAGTGAGAAAGGTAAAGGAATGTTGAGTTCGTGCTGATAGTCGCCTTTGGCCACAAGTACGAAAGATGCGAATTTGCTTGGATGTTTGAAACTGGTGCAGAGTCCGGGCCAGAACCCACGACCGGCAAAAATTTCGCCTTCGTTGGTGCGGCTGTTGTGGTTGGAACCTATGGTGGCTCCGGCGGCTATGTTGCTCTGTCCCAGTATGGTGGAAGCGATAAGAAATGAATTGTTATGGTGCTGTTGGTGCGAGGGAAATACCATGCTGTTCTGCACCTCGCAGCAGGCAATGGTGGAATTGTCTGATACCATGGAGTTTATAACTCTTGCGCCATGTTCTATTGTTACATTTGTGCCGAGCACGTCTTTTTGCACAATGCTGTTTTCCAATACATTGCAACCTTTTCCAACGATAGTGTCCTTTATAATGGAGCCTTCGCCTATGCAGGTAGGCTCATCGCAACTCGACTTTATGGTAGAATTGGCTATTTTTGTGGCATTCTCAATCCTGCAGCAAGTACCTATCAATGTGTTGGTTATGGAGTTTGTGTTGAAAATTAGGCTATGTTCGTTGATAGTTCCAAACGTTGGCAGTGGGCAGTAAGAGTTACGAGTAATTTTAATTAGACTGTCTTTTAACGACTTGTTTCCGATGTATTTGCACATCAAATAAGCATCGGCTGGAAGTATGTCGGCAAAGGGGATGAATTGTCGTAACCCGCCTTCGTTCATAGCTTTGATGCCGTCTATTGTGCCGTTGGACTTTATTCCGCATCCAAACGTGGCACCGGATGTTGTGCTTATTTCGAAGACGTTGCATATAACGCTTTCATTACCAACAACGTAATTCTCCAATCGACCAATATTGTTCAAAACCACGTTGCTCCCGATGTCGCAAGAGTGGATATTGCAACCATATATTCCTGTTGTATAAATCAATCCATTGATTTCCACGGTTTTATATTCCAAATCGGCAATGCGTACCATGCCGTGGAAAGTGGAATTACGCACAATACATTCGTCGAAGGTATTGGTTACCAATACATTATCCCAATTATCGGCGTGGTTGTTGTTTGCCTTCAATGTCTCTATCTGCTTGTCGGTAAGATTACGCCATTCAAAAAGGGACAACGAAAAACATGTGTCTATATGCTTCACTGCTTCTTCACACAAATTGTCGCGTTGCTTAATGGCCTCTGCCAATTCCTTACTTCGTAGTGCGGTGTATTTTTTCATCGTTGGTTTTTTCAAATCAGAGTGCAAATTTACGAATAAAAAAGATATTTTTCGGTTTTTTTAACAAAAAAACTTATCGTTGTTTTTATCAAAGCTCCTCTTTCAAAAACTGTCCGGTGTAGCTCTCGGCGCATTGTGCCACCTCTTCGGGGGTGCCCGTGCAAACAATGTTGCCGCCTTCCATGCCGCCTTCAGGACCGATGTCGATGATATGGTCGGCCACTTTTATCACATCCATGTTATGTTCAATCACCAGCACTGTGTTGCCTTTGTCCACAAGTTTTTGAAGCACGCCGAGCAGCACCCTTACGTCCTCGAAATGCAGTCCGGTGGTGGGTTCGTCGAGTATGTAGAGGGTTTTTCCGGTGTCGCGTTTTGAGAGTTCGGTGGCCAGTTTCATGCGTTGCGCCTCGCCGCCCGAGAGGGTGGTGGAGGGCTGTCCGAGGGTTATGTAGCCCAGCCCCACATCGCGAATTGTCTCTATCTTGCGGGCAATGGAGGGGATGTTGTCGAAAAACTCCACTGCCTCGTTGATGCTCATGTCCAGCACATCGCTTATCGACTTGCCTTTGTAGCGTATCTCGATGGTCTCGCGGTTGTAGCGTTTGCCATGGCACACCTCGCAGTCCACATACACGTCGGGCAGGAAGTTCATCTCTATAGTTCGCACTCCGGCGCCTTTGCAGGCCTCGCAGCGTCCGCCCGACACGTTGAACGAGAAACGTCCGGGCTTGTAGCCGCGTATCTTGGCCGACGGCAGCTGGGCGAAAAGCATTCGAATGTCGTTGAAAACTCCCACGTATGTAGCTGGGTTTGAGCGTGGTGTGCGGCCTATCGGCGACTGGTCCACCTCTATCACCTTGTCGATGTTTTCGATGCCTTTGATGTCGGTGTAGGGCAGAGGACGTTTGGCTGCACGGTAGAAATATTTGTTCAGTATCGGATGCAAAGTCTCGTTTACGAGCGACGATTTTCCGCTGCCTGAAACTCCTGTTACACAGATAAATACACCCAACGGCAGGTCGAGGGTTACATTTTTAAGGTTGTTGCCGGTGGCACCTTCCAAAATAAGGTGCTTGCAGTTGGAAATGGAGCGGCGTTTGGGGATTTCGATGCGGCGTGTGCCGTTGAGGTATTCGCAGGTCATCGAGTGCGATTTCATAATATCATCGAGGGTACCCTGTGCCATTATCTTGCCACCGTTGATGCCCGCTCCGGGGCCGATGTCGATGATATGGTCGGCGTTGAGAATCATGTCGCGGTCGTGTTCCACCACTATCACCGAATTGCCTATGTCGCGGAGTTTTTTCAGTGCGTCTATCAGTTTGTGGTTGTCGCGCTGGTGCAGGCCTATGCTCGGTTCGTCGAGGATATACAGCACGTTGACCAGCTGCGAGCCTATCTGTGTGGCAAGGCGTATGCGCTGCGACTCGCCGCCCGACAGCGATTTGGAGCTACGGTTGAGCGAAAGGTAGCCTATGCCCACGTCGAGCATAAAGCGGATACGTTTCTTTATCTCTTCGATAATCTCGTGTCCCACAGCACGTTGGCGATTGTCGAGACGTTCCTCCAGTCCGTCGAACCAGCGGTAGAGGGTAACGAGGTCCATATTGGCAAGCTCGGCTATGTTTTTCCCGTCGATACGGAAATAGAGGGACTCTTTTTTCAGACGTGCGCCGCCGCATTCGGGACAGGGGACGGTGTTCATAAAACTGTTGGCCCATTTCTGCAGTCCGGCAGGGCTGTCGTCGGTGGAGGCCAGCTGCGAGATGTAGTTGGTGATGCCAATAAATCCCGAAGCGTCGTAACTGCTTACCAACGAGTCTTTTACTCCCAGCATTTCGGTTGTGCCATATAGTATGGCGTTCATGGCGTTTTCGGAGAAACTCTCCACCGGGTCGTCGATGGTGAAACCGTAGATGCGGCCGAGCATCTCCATCTGTTTGTAGAAAAAGTTGTTTGGCGAGTATTTGCCCAGCATGTCGAAAGCGCCGTCGCGTATGGATTTTTTCTGGTTTGGGATAAGCTTTGCAATGTCTATCTCCGATATTTCGCCCAGTCCGTTGCATTTGGGGCAGGCTCCGTAGGGCGAGTTGAAGGAGAAGGTGTTGGGTTCCGGTTCGGGGTATGAGAGTCCGGTGTCGGGACACATCAGCATTTTGCTGAAATGGCGTATCTCGCTGTTGTCGCAGTTGAGCACCATTAGCTCGCCTTTGCCTTGTTTGAAGGCGGTGCGCACCGACTCGAGCAACCGTTTGTCCTCTTTTTTGCCGCTCACCAAAATTTTGTCCACCACCAACTCTATGTCGTGGGTTTTGTAGCGGTCGAGCTGCATGGCGTAGGTAATCTCTTTTATTTCGCCATCTACGCGTACACGTAGGAAGCCTTTTTTTGCCACCTGCTGAAACAGTTCGCGGTAGTGTCCTTTGCGGCGTTTTACCAGAGGGGCGAGGATGTATATTGTCTTTCCGTTGTAATGTTCGTTGATAAGCTCGAGGATTTGTGTCTCGCTGTAGCGGACCATCTTTTTCCCCGAGAGGTACGAATAGGCGTCGGCGACGCGGGCGTAGAGCAGACGGATGAAGTCGTAGATTTCGGTAACGGTGCCCACGGTGGAACGCGGGTTTTTGTTGGTGGTTTTCTGCTCTATGGCGATGACGGGACTCAGTCCGTTGATGCGGTCCACGTCGGGGCGTTCCATATTGCCGATAAACTGTCGGGCGTAGGCCGAGAAAGTCTCCATATAGCGGCGCTGGCCTTCGGAGTAGATGGTGTCGAAAGCGAGCGACGACTTGCCGCTGCCGCTCAATCCGGTGAAAACCACCAGCTTGCCGCGGGGTATGTCTATGTCGATATTTTGCAGGTTGTGCTCGCGAGCGCCCAATATCTCAAGTTTGCCGTTGTTAGAGGAGTCGTCCATTGTTATAGTCTGGTGATGAAATCGGTCTTTTTGTCGTCGCTTTTTTGCATTTTACTAAAACTCATACCGTTGGAGCTGGGGATTTTCACAGTGTATGTCTTGTTGGCTTTGTTGGTGAGAGTGTTGGTGGTAATCCACGGGTTGAGGTTGCGCAGTACTTTGAGGTTGGTGTTGTTTTGTTTGGCAAAGGCGGCAAGGTCCACCTTTTGTCCTTTAAGTTCCACGGTTTTGTATGTAAGCTGAGGGTACATGTCGCAGTGTCGTAGCATGAAACCGTATTTTTGCGGGTTGCCCATAATGGTTTTCATTGCAAGTATGCGCGGCACATAGCGTGTGGTTTCGGTGAAGATATAGGTGTCGTAGTATGATTTTACCCCTTGTTCGTTGAGACGTTTGCGGAGTCCGCCTTCGCCGCAGTTGTAAGCGGCTGCCGCCGAGGTCCAGCTGCCTAGTCCTCGTTTCAGGTCTTTCAGGTATTTGCAGGCCGCCTCTGTGGCAGCTTCGAGGTTGTTGCGCATATCTATCTCGTCGTTCACTTCGAGGCCGTAGCTGGTGCCTGTGGCTTTCATAAACTGCCAGAAACCCTGAGCCTTGGCGGGCGAGGTGGCGTTGGTGAGCTCGCTTTCTATCACGCACAGGTATTTGAAATCCAGAGGCACGCCGTTTTTCTTTAGTATAGGCTCTATAACGGGGAAATAACGGTAGGCGCGTTTCATGGTGAGTATGGTGGCGGAATGGCGGTAGGCTATCGAAACCATCTCGCGGTCAATGGCTTCGCGCACCAACAGGTCGTCGATGGGCACCTTTTCGCCAGCAAAGTTGAGTGAGTCGGGGATTTCGGGGGCATAGTATGTGGGTACGCTGCTGTGGCTCTTCTCTTTGGCTGGAGCCAAATCTTTGTTTGCCGAGGTGGCGAAGATGAAAACCTGCAGCGACAGTGTGGTTAATGACAATATTATGGCAATGATGCTTAGTTTTTTCATAACCGTTGTGCGTATATTGTTAATCTAATGTTTATTATATGGGTGTTTCACGGCTGGTGCCGGAGTGCAAATGTACGAAAAAAAAGTGATTTGTTTGTAAAAAAGATGAACCGCGTTGCAAGGCGCGGTTTCTCATTTTTTTAAAGAGCGACAAACGGGGCTCGAACCCGCGACCTGCGACTTGGGAAGCCGCCGCTCTACCAACTGAGCTATTGTCGCTTGTAAGGTTATTTGGTGTCTATTTTCTGGAACGTGCGTTTTTTGCCGTTTTTAGCAGAAATTCCGTAGTCGTCGATTTCGTTGGAAACGGGGCGGTAGATGTAGTATTTGTCGGTGCGTCCTTTCGACACAAGGTATTCGTTTACGATTTTTTCAACAAATAGTACAGCGCTTTTCTGTCCGGCAACGGCGGCAATCCTATAAACATCGTTGATGTCGATGCGTTTGAATTTGCCGTGAACGGTGGCTGTCTTGTTCTCCAGTTTGTCCACCTGACCTTCGAATTTGTCCATCGTTTCGAAGTTTTTGTAATACACATCGCCGGAGGTTTCGTTTTTGACGAAAAGGTACCATACGTTGGTGCTGAAACCGTTGAGGTCGTAGTCGTAGTGGTAGTAGGTTCCGTTCTTTTCCATAAAGTCGGAACGTGATTTTTTGATAAATTCCTCGGCTTCTATCTGCGGTATGTTCAGAATAAAGGTTTTCGGACCTGCTTCGGGCAGCTCTTGGGCGGTGGCCACCGTCTCCACCGTTATTCCGGTGCGGCGCAGGTGATACAGCAGGTTTTCCGAGAATTGTTTCAGGAACACCTTGTCGTCAACCAAGTTGAGGAATTTGGTGTTGGCCTTGATTATGGAGTCCTGCACTCTTTCCGAGAGCAGTAAAAAATTGTCTATCTGATTAAGGTTCTGATTGGTATGCACCACGGATGTGGGCAGGCACACGTATATTTTGGCGGCCTCGCCGTCTTTCGCCTTGGGCAGATTTTCAAGGTATTCCGAAGCCATCTCGCTGCTGCTTATGCAGCTGGCAAAAAGCAGAGCCGCGGCCGTGGTCAGTATGGTGAACAGTGTTCTTTTCATATCTTTTACGTTTTATTTTTGTCCCTATAACGGAGCTTGTTCGATAAAATTGTGTGTTTGTGAAAATTTGATTTTTTTGCTTGTGTCGTTTATTCTTTGTTTTTTGTGTCGATGCAGATGGTAACGGGTCCGTCGTTGACGAGCGACACCTGCATATAGGCCCCGAATACGCCTGTTTTTACCTCTTTGCCCAGTTGCCGCGAAAGCTCGGCGATGAATTTCTCATACATCGGCACGGCAAAATCGGGTTTGGAGGCACGAATGTACGACGGACGGTTGCCTTTTTTGGTGGAGGCGAAAAGTGTGAACTGGCTTACAAGCAGTATATCCATTCCGGGATTCTGCAATATAGACTCGTTCATTACGCCCTGTTCGTCGTCGAAGATTCGCAGGTTCACTATCTTGGAGCAGAGCCATTGTACGTCCTCGTCGGTGTCGTTGTCCTCGATGCCGAGCAGCACCATCAGACCTTCGTCTATGGAGCTGATTTCTTTGCCTTCCACGGCCACTGCCGCCTTTTTTGTCCGTTGTATTACTACGCGCATATTGTTTGTTTTAAAGGTCAGATCTCCTCTTGTTGTCCCAAAAAATGTGGTTGTTTGTTGAAAATGATGTTCCAAAGGGCTTTGGTACGCGAAAACCATTCCCTGATGTTGTATTTAAGTTTCAATTTTCTGGATTTCAGGTCGTTGGCATCGAAAGCCACTGCATCGATGCCTGCGCTGCGGGCGATGTAGAGGGCACGTTGGTTGTGCCAGTGCTGCGAGATGATGGTCATATTGTCCAATCCCCACACCTTTTTGGCACGTATCATGGAGTCGTAGGTGCTGAAACCGGCGTAGTCGCATTTTATGGCTGTGTCGGGCACACCGAGGGCGACAAGGGCATTGAGCATGGCCGTGGCCTCGTCGTAGCTTTTTATGTGGTTGTCGCCGCTAACCAGTATCCGGCTTATCTTGCCGCTGTGGTACAGCTCGGCGGCAGCCTCCATACGGAAACGGAAATAGAGGTTGGAGCGGCCGTTGCGCAACGAGTCGGAGGTTCCGAGCACCAGCCCCACACGGTTGTACGGTATTGCCTCCGTGTCGGTGTAGCACCGCGACGAGGCGTAGCTCACCACGAGGATGTTGGCCGTTACTGCGAAGACAAAGACCGCAATCACCGCCAGAAGCAG
Organism: Bacteroidales bacterium; assembly: GCA_017443265.1. Lineage (GTDB taxonomy): Bacteria > Bacteroidota > Bacteroidia > Bacteroidales > P3 > UBA1219. The sequence goes on from JAFSOU010000066.1 coordinate 14,073, forward strand.
CGTGGTGCGGAAGATTTTCCGCTTTTTCGACACCGGCTTGCGTGGCTTTTTGCCTTTGTCCGTCGATGCCTTCCTGTTGGGCCGATGCAGTATTTTCATTTTTTTAATACCTTGAGAATATGTGGTTTATGGTGTTTATGAAACGTGCGTTTTTTCCCGGAAACCGTCTGCAAAAATACAAAAAAACAAACATTTTTTTCGCTTTTCCGTATGATGGCGACCACTTTTTTTACAAATAATACGGACTAAATAACAATATTTTACCCGCAAAACCGTTTTAATTGCGAAAAAAAAAGTATCTTTGCAAAAATTTTTCAAATCACCAAACAGAATAAAAAATGAAAAAAACATTCGCATTTTTGGCACTTGTTGCCTTTGCAGTATCGGTACTTGTTGCCCAAAACAAATTTGCCGGCATAGTTACCTATGGTCTCGAATCAGTTGGCGAAGTGGACGTCCCGCTTCAAAACAAGTCGTTCCAAATTTTTGTGTATCAGGACAAAGCCTATGTTGGCAACGAACAGATGAAAACCATTGTCAATGGCCGCAAAGTGTATTCGGTTATGGACTTGAGTCAGATAATAGCTTATTTCCAAACCAACGATGTGTGGGAGTCCGACTATGAAGGCAACGGAAAGGTTATAGCCAGCCACGAGATGACGCAGGCTCAACTCGACAGCATCACCATCCCCGACACCAAAGGCATGTACATCGAATATGTGGGTGGCGAAACCCGCGAAATCCAAGGCTACAAAGCCCAGAAAGCCAAATACCACATTTTCAACGAAGAGGGCGTTGACAAAGGTTTCGACGTGTGGTACACCACCGAGATAGGTCCCGAGTACGATTTTGTGCTCTGCACTGGACTGAAAGGCTTCCCGCTGGAATTCGTGCAGTCGCCAGAGGAAGGCAAGGCCATACAGTATAAAGTTACCGAGATTACCAAAGGCAAGGTGAAAAACACCGATTTTCTTTTGCCCGACGGTTACGACATGCTCGACGAAGAAGCCTTCTCGGCACTGATGAAAAATATCAACGAAGCACAGGAACTGTTGTCGGAATAGTTTTTTTGAAAAACCATAAAACATACCAACGATGAAAAGATTATTGGCAATAGCCCTGGTGCTTGCGGTAACCGTTTCGTGCAACACGCTGTGGGCCAAGGGTGGCAAAACTTTCGAAGGAGTGATAACCTACACCATCAATCTGTCGGGCGACCCGTCAGTGGAATCGAGCATGGACATGCTGCCGCCTAGCATGCTCACCGCCGTGTTCAAGACCAGAGGCCAGCGCAGCATGATGTCCATAATGGGACAGAAAACCTTTGTCGATGCAAAAAAAGGCGTGGTAACCTCGCTGATAGACATGTCGATGCTGGGAATGGGCACCTACTGCATGGAAAACCCCTACGATGCCGTTAAAAACAACGCCGCCGACCAGCAGTCGAAGATTGAATTTACTGGTGAGACAAAGACCATCTGTGGCTACAAAGCCGAAAAAATAAGACTTGCTACTCCGCAAGAAGGTGCTTCAGTAGAGTTGTGGGTTACCCGCGACCTGACCATCGAGTCGGGACTGCCCACCATGCCCGGTTTGGAAGGTATGGTTCCTCTGCAGTTCGACATACAGTCGGCAGCCGCCGGAATGGGCAACATCACTATAGTGCTCACCGCCAAGGAGGTAAAAGAACAGAAAGTGCCCAACGACGACCTTGTCCCCCCAAAGGACTGCCAGAAGATAACCCAAGAGGAGCTCTCCACCCTGCTAAACCAGTTCCAGAACCTTGGTGGCGAATTGGACGAATAGTCACTTTTCAACAATATATAGTTTAAAATCCGTCGCCACAACGACGGATTTTTTTTGCGAAAAGGTGTAATTTTGCAAATTTAGTCCACACACCGAAAACCAACATCAGTATGTCAAAGAACGAAGCAAAGAAAAAGCCCGCCACCAAAAAGAAAGGCCAAAGCAGCGTGGCGGCATTCCTTAAAAGCCCCGCTTTCCAAAAGATTTGCGGCGGTTTTCTTATACTTTTTGCACTCTTTCTCGCCGTGGTCTTTGTGTCCTACTTTTTCTCGTGGAGCCACGATTACGGACAAACGGAAGAATTTGAGAACTGGGGTGGCAAGTTCGGTTTCAAACTCGCCAACTTCTTTATATTCAACACTTTCGGTGTTGCTTCGGTGGGGTTTATCGTGTTGTCCCTTTCGATAGGGTTCAAGCTCTTGGATATCAATGCGTTGAAATTGGGAAGGACATCCACCATAGTCATTTTTTGGATGGTGTGGACATCGCTGTTTTTCGGTTTGATATACCTTTTCACCGACGCTTCGGCAAAAGCCGACGGTGCCAACACCCCCGAATGGATAAGTATTTTGGCCGGCGTGGTGGGCTACAGCCTGGCCACGTGGATTAAAAAACTTATCGGCATTCCTGGATTAATTATTTTGTTGCTGTTTGCAATAGGATTGGGACTTTGGCTCATTCACCACGTGTCGTTCAAAGGCATAGTAAATAAAATCAACGACACTATAGAACAACGCAAGGCGCAGAAGGCTCTTGAAATTGCCGAAAACAAAAACAAACCCGCCGACATCACGCAGCCCAAGGTGGAAAAAACCGTGGAGCCGGAGCATAAAACCGAGCCTAAAGGCCCCATAACCTTCGACGATTTGGAAAAACCAGCCGACACACCCCCGCCGACCACCCCCCTCAAAACCGAGCCGAACAACGACAAGAGCGACGAGGAGTTCGAGATTATCGACACCACTACACAGCAAACTCCCGAAAAGGACGAATCGCAAGAGGACAACGAGGAATACGAAAAAGAACACTACAACATCGACGAGCCTTACGACCCACGGCTTGACCTGCGCGACTACAAGTTCCCCACCACCGACATGCTCGAACACCACGAGGACAAAAACGTGGAGGTAACCCGCGAGGAGATGGTGGCCAACAAGGACAAAATCGTAAAAACCCTCAAAAACTACTCCATCGAAATCACCAAAATCACGGCCTCGCCTGGCCCTACCGTAACGCTTTATGAGATAGTCCCCGCCCCGGGCATACGCATCTCCAAGATAAAAGTGCTGGAGGACGACATAGCATTGAGCCTTTCGGCACTTGGAATACGCATAATAGCACCCATACCCGGCAAGGGTACCATCGGCATTGAGGTGCCAAACGCCAAACCGCAGGTGGTGTCGATGCTTACCATGATAAACTCCGACAAGTTCCAGAACAACAACTTTGAACTGCCCATAGCCATAGGCAAAACGGTGAGCAACGAGACCTACGTTACCGACCTTGCCAAGATGCCACACCTGCTTATGGCCGGCGCTACGGGACAAGGTAAGTCGGTGGGACTCAACGCTATAATAGCATCGCTGCTTTACAAGAAACATCCCGCCGAGCTCAAGTTCATAATGGTGGACCCCAAAAAGGTGGAGCTTTCGCTTTACAACCCCATCGAGAAACACTATCTGGCCAAGCTGCCCGACAGCGAGGAGGCCATCATCACCGACGTGCGCAAGGTGGTGCGTACCCTCAACTCGCTCTGCATCGAGATGGACAACCGCTACGACCTGCTCAAAGATGCTCAGGTGCGCAACATCAAGGAGTACAACCCGAAATTCATCGCCCGCAGGCTTAACCCCACCAAAGAGGTAGGCCCCAACAACTACCACCGTTTTTTGCCATACATAGTGGTGGTGGTGGACGAGTTTGCCGACCTTATAATGACGGCCGGACGCGAGGTGGAACAGCCCATAGCACGCATAGCGCAGCTGGCACGTGCAGTGGGCATACATCTGATTATTGCCACCCAACGTCCTTCGGTGAAGATTATCACCGGCACCATCAAGGCCAACTTCCCAGCCCGAATAGCTTTCCGAGTAACCTCGCAGGTTGATTCGCGCACCATTCTCGACAGCGGCGGCGCCGAACACCTTATAGGTCGAGGCGATATGCTGCTCTCCACAGGCAACGACGTACTGCGCCTGCAATGTGCGCTTATCGACACGCCGGAAATACAGGAGATAGTGAAATTTATAAGCGAGCAAAATGGTTATCCAAAATGTTTCGAGCTGCCCGAATACCTCGACGAGAGCGACGCTCCTAACAAAGATTTCGAGCCAGGCAAGAAAGACGCCCTCTTCGAACAGGCCGCCCGTTTGGTGGTGCTGTCGCAACACGGTTCCACGTCATTGCTGCAACGCAAGCTGGAGCTGGGCTACAACCGTGCCGGCAAGATTATGGACCAGCTCGAGGCCGCCGGCATTGTGGGTCCCTCCGAAGGAAGCAAGGCCCGCGAGGTGCTTGTGAGGTCTGAAGCCGAACTCGACGAGATACTGAACAACATCAGTTGAGCGCGATGGCAGAAAACAACTTCCTCGACCACATAACCCACCCCGACGCCCAGCAGTACGCCGAGGAGCACACCTCGCCCGAAAGCGACACCCTGCACCACCTCGACCGCTGGACACACCTCAAAATGCCCTATCCGCAGATGCTCAGCGGACATTATCAGGGCAAAATGCTGGAATTTATAAGCCTGCTGAAAAAACCGCATCACATACTCGAAATAGGTAGCTACGTGGGCTATTCCACCGTGTGCCTGAGCAAAGGACTAGACAAGGATGGCAAAATACACTGCATAGAGGCCAACGAAGAGTACGAGGACATAATAAAAGACACCCTGCAGAAGTCAGGAATTGCCCACAAAACCACGTTGCACATCGGCGATGCAACCCATATACTGCCAATGTTGGAGGGAATAAAATTCGACCTCGTGTTTATCGACGCCGACAAAAAAAACTACCTCAACTACTACGAAACCATCGTGCCCATGCTCCGCAACGAAGGGCTGCTGCTGATAGACAATGTGCTGTGGAGCGGAAAAGTGCTATATCCGCAGTCGGCCGGCGACAAGGAAACCGAAGTGCTGAAACAACTGAACGACCGTGTGCAAACCGACCCGCGTGTGGAAAACATATTGCTTACGATACGCGACGGACTGATGATGTGTGTGAAATTGTAATGCATTGATTATGCGATATCTATCTAATTATTTCGAGTAAAAACGATAAAAACAGCCTTCAATATTTTGAAATGCAAGAAAAAAAATGTAACTTTGCAGTTTCAAAAGTAGAGTTTTTAAACATCACAAACGAAAAACATACATTATGAAAAAACTGATACTTACGATGTTGGTGACGCTTGTTGTCGCGGTGATTTATTCGTGCAACAAAGAAAAAGACTGCATTTGCTCGGTAGAGGGCAAAGGCGATGTTGTAAGGATGCACATCAACGACGGCCAGTGTATAGACATCAGATATATCAACGACGCCAACGGGGTGGAAGAAGTTCGCGTTTTATGTATGGAGGACACTATTTAATTAAACATCAATTCTATAACATTATGAAAAGAGCTTTATTTATTATCGGATTTATGATGGTTGTGGGATTGATGGCTACATCCTGCAAGAAAGAGAAAGTATGTGAGTGCAAATACACACGCACATACGCCGACGACCAAAACACATACTCGTTCCTGCTCGAAGTTAAGATAGACAAAGGCAACTGCGAGGACATAACCTCCTACAGCACCACCGACCGCTCGGGCATCACTTTCACATCCGACGCCACCTGCGTTCAAAAGGAATAGAAAAAAACACAACAGAACTAAATACACAGATAATATGAACAAATTTATAACCGTACAGCAAGCCGTTGACAAAATTCACGACGGCATGACAATTATGGTGGGCGGATTTCTGGGCGTAGGCACCCCCGAATCCATCATCGACGGCCTTGTGGCCAAAGGTGTTAAAAACCTCACCCTCATCAGCAACGACACCGCCTATGTAAACAAAGGCGTCGGCAAAATGATTGTAAACCACCAGATCAAGAAACTCATTGTGTCGCACATAGGCACCAACGAGGAGACCATAAACCAGATGAACAGCGGCGAGCTTGAGGTGGAATTCAGCCCGCAAGGCACCCTGGCCGAACGCATACGCAGCGGCGGAGCCGGACTGGGCGGCGTGCTCACACAGACCGGACTCGGCACCGTGGTGGAAAAAGGCAAGGAAAAAGTTACCGTCGATGGTAAGGAATACCTGCTCGAAAAACCCCTCCACGCCGACGTGGCTCTGATTGGCGCCAACATCTCCGACGAGGACGGAAACCTTATCTACAAAGGCACATCGCAGAATTTCTGTCCGCTGATGGCCACCGCAGCCGACTTGGTTATCGTGGAGCCGCAGGAAGTGGTGAAAACCGGCACCCTCGCCCACGAAGCCATCCGCACTCAGGCTATTTTGGTCGACTATATCGTAAAGAAATAAAATAGCTCAGGCTATACTGACAAAAAAAACGCCACCCTTAAGGATGGCGTTTTTTGTTTTATGATTTCTTCTGTTCTACATTCTACAGCTTGAAGCCGAAGGTGAACATCACCCCGACATTCTGTATAAAGTCGCGGTATTTGCCAATTAAGCCCATGTTGCCTTCGCCGGCAAGGTTGTGCTCGATGGTGAGGTTTTCGGCAGTGGTAGTGTTGTAGAAAGGAACGGAATAGAAGAGGTTGCCCGAGACGAAAAGCAGGGTGTTGAAGTTGTAGGCGGCACCCACACGCAGGCGAGCTCCGGCCTTGATGCCTATGCCTTCGGGATGTTTTTTCTGTTTTGTGGTTTGAGGCACCAGAGGGGGTTCTTTCTCATCGCTGGTTATAAGCGGTATTGTGGGGAGTAAAAGCTGTTCGTAGAAATTGATGCCCCCGTGAACCGAAAGCTTGTCGGTAAGAAGGTAGGAGAGATAGATGCCTTCGTCGATGACAATGGAAGCCACAGAATATGTTATGTTGGTAATTTTGCCGTTGGTGTCGTTTTTGAAATCCACTTTCCAGTTGTCGATACTGTAGCCTATGCTACCGTCGATTCCGAGACGCATCTTGCCAGTAGAACCTATGTCGTGCTCGTGGCCCAGATACAACCCCACATTTATGGCGGGTATGTCTTTGTACGAATCCAATATTTCGGTGAGTTTGCAATTTTTGTCGGGCCACATAAACACATTGCGCTGCAGGTTTATATTGGTACCTGCGGTAATACCGAGACGGAAATCGGAGCGGTAAAGCATGCCGTTGTTTTCCTGTGAATAGAGCTGGCTTGTAGCAAAGGCTAACAAAGCTGCCAGAAACAATACTTTTTTTCTCATTGGGCGTTGGTTTTATTTGTGTTTCCGCATAAAAAATGCGACAGAATTATTTTGCAAAATTACATAAAAAAAATGATATTTCCAACATGGATGAGTTTTTTACTTACGGATGTATTAAGTTGAAAGTTGATAGTAGAAATTTAAAGAGGTTTTCCGAAACGTCCCTTTTTTCAGATATTGTTTTTTCCATACAGCATCTCCGCATACCGATAAAACCGCCGCCCCCAAAAATCACGACTGTTGCACAATAAAACCGGCACGGTTGCCGTTATCAATCAATAACGATTTTTTAAAAACGTAAAAACATATTATTATATGGCAGCAAAATCAATGTTAAGAGTAAGGATGAGTGCAAAGGACGCTCATTACGGAGGAAATTTGGTTGACGGAGCACACATGCTCCATCTCTTTGGCGACGTGGCCACAGAGCTTCTTATCATTCAGGACGGCGACGAAGGCCTGTTCTGCGCCTACGACATGGTGGAGTTCAAGGCTCCCGTTTACGCCGGCGACTATATCGAGGCTTACGGCGAGATAACCCGCGTGGGCAACACTTCGCGTGAAATGTCGTTCGAGGCGTACAAGGTTATAGCCCCGCGTCCCGACATCAGCGACTCGGCAGCCGACGTGCTTCCCGAAAAGGTGCTGGTATGCCGTGCACATGGCACATGCGTTACCCCCAAAAAATGCCAGAGAAAGAACTAAAACTGTTTCCAAAATTTATAATAAAAATGCAACACTTCCCGGTGTTGCATTTTTTTTGTCAAAAACGACATCCAAAAACTAATAAATCTTATTCGAAATCCCTGAAAAAAATATGTTTTTCAGTCTCTGACGATTTTCTGCTCCATTGGTAATGTGTTATGAATCAGTGAAATACCCCCCCTTATAAATAATTGCGGTATTTTTTGGAAATATCGGAAAAATGCTGTAACTTTGCGGAAGTCTTATGAAAGTTTCAACAAAAATAATAAAGCAATATGAAAAATAAAGAATTAAACAAAGCGGCAAATCGTTTCGGTAACGGTTTGAGATCTTATGTTAAAAATTTGGTTACAGGCATATCATTGGCTGTGCTCCTGTCTTTTTCAACAAACTTATATTCACAGACCGAAAGCAATCCTTTCGCCATCGGTATTGATGCCGGTATGGGGTTGTTTGTTTTTCCGGGGGTGGATGGTGGTATAAATAGTTATTACACCACAGACATATTATTATCCGGCTACTATGATTTACATCCGAATTGGTCGCTGACACTCGGTTTGGGATACCAGTATCAATTTGCTAATGGAGAGAGTTATGATGATGTCAACTTGTCCGAACCGAAATCGTATTTTGTTGACAGACATTATTTCCGTACCCAGTTTGGAGCCGAATTTCACAAAAAATGGTTCTATGTAAAGGCCGGTGCTTTCTTTGAGCGCGGTACAGAGCCGTGGGTTGCCGCAAATGTTTACGAAGTATTTCTTTTCGGCGGTTTTGCCCAGCCCGGAGTGAGAATCAGCCTTACAGACAAAAGCAGTCTGCGCTTTGGTTTGCAAATGAATTACGGTAAGAGATTCGAAAAAAGAACTATTAAAGGCCCCGGTTGGAGAAAAGAAGATTTAAGTGGTTCAATCACAGCTGGGTGGAGACTTATAGACAACATGATTTGCGTGGGTTACGAATATCATTTCTGATTTTTTTACCACCACAAATCTTCTAATTTCATTGTCACAGCCTTGTAACGGCCGTCGTCGTCGATGGGCAGTTCGTCAATGTCGTCGTAAAAGATGTTGTTTGAAAGGTTTTTTACCAGTTCGATTTTTTTAACATCTGTAAAACAGGTTCTTACACGTATACGGCAATTGTCGCAATACCAGCCTGTTGTGTCGTGGTCGGAATTGTTGGCGATAGACCGTAGCACGTCCATGTTGTCGATAGCAATAGGAGGTGTGCTTTCTGTTCCGTTGGTGAAAACGATTTCTGCCGATTTGGTTGAAGGGAAATCGATTTGGTATTTCACTCCGTCGATGTCGTGGCTGCGATAAACATACGATAAGGCGGGCAACAACGCAAAAATCGCTACAATAATGCATAACCGCTTTGGCTTGAACGGTTTGCCGTTGGTCTTGGCCCAAAAGTAATCGGCTAAAAACAGATTTGTCAACGAAAGTACGGACATGCACCCGGGGTAAACAAGTATGTCGGCTATAAAACATTGGAAAAAAATAAAATACGTGAATGCATCGAACATTTGCAAGAGCCATGCTGTAGAAGAAGCGAACAAAATAGCTGCTGCCACATCCTTGCGGTACCCCGATGCAAACACTCCAAAAAATGTTACCGTGCAAAGCACTGTGGTGGCCACGGATCCGTACGAAAATATGATAAATACCACGCCTGCGACAATCTGCGCCACAGCTATTGCTTGGAGCAGAACAAAACAGATTTTGTCGGTGCGTGTTTCTGTCATCGGGGTAGCGTTTTAATGGTGTTGTTCAGTTTATTCTTTTTGTCTGAGGTGATGCCGCAATTTGTGGTAACTCAACTTTGTTGCTTTATAGGTCGCCACAAGTGGCTCAAAATTATAAGAAAATTGGATTACAAAATTGTAAGAAAATGATTTTGTATAATTTTGAGCACAGCATCCATAAAATTTAAATGTCAGAATTATTTGTGTAAAATTGTTTCAGTATCATTATCGCATCTATAAGTTCCTTTTGGCGTTTTTCGTTCAAATTGACACCGAATTTTGTTTTTTTCCCGTTTTTGCAATATAAACGAAGTGTCGGATTGTTAATGTCGCCGTGCAATGTAAAATAATCCCTAAATGCCAACACTTCATTTTTTTTGTATTTTTTTATCTCGTCAATCTCATACCATGGGAGTGTTCTTTTTACTCTTATAAGTTTCTTTTTTTCGATGTACAGTGCTTTGGAATCGAAAGAAATAATCTCTTTTCCTCTTATTTGCCACAGAGCGTCGCTCAAAGAAAACACTGTTAATGCTCCTGCAATCATAAGGAAAAATAGCAGGAAAACTATTGTTTCGCCAACACAATGAATAATGAAATAGACAAGGAAAGCAAGTGCTATCGAAAAAAAGACTGTCGTAAATAGGGCAACCAATATCATAATAGCCGCAGTCTTGTTTTCCGGCAGGCAGGTTATCAGTACACGTGGTGTAGTTGTTTTTTCCGAAATGACATTGTCGCTCATATTGTTTTCTTTTTATCTAAAAATCAGCGGCGGAATAGCCGTACTCCGTCGCTGATTGGTGTGTTTCGTTTTTAAGTCAAATCAAGCACTTGCCAGCGAGGCTTCGGGCTGGATTTTCTTAACAAGTCCCTGCAAAACGTTGCCGGGACCCACTTCGATGTAGGTGTCGAAACCGTCGGCAACCATGTTCTGCACTGTGGCTGTCCAACGCACGGGCGATGTGAGCTGTGCTATGAGGTTTTTCTTGATGGTGTCGGGGTTGCTGGTGGGTTTGGCGTCCACGTTCTGGTAGATGGGGCACACGGGGGTTTTGAAAGTTGTCTTTTCGATGGCTTCGGCCAGTTCCACGCGTGCGGGTTCCATCAGCGGCGAGTGGAAAGCTCCTCCCACTTTCAGCGGCAGGGCGCGACGGGCACCGGCTTCTTTCAGTAGTTCGCAGGCTTTTTCGATGCCTTCCATGCTGCCGGAGATTACCAGCTGTCCGGGGCAGTTGTAGTTGGCGGGCACCACCACATCGTCGATGGAGGCGCACACCTCTTGCACTTTTTCATCGGGCAGGCCTATGATGGCTGCCATGGTGGAGGGCTTAAGCTCGCAGGCTTTTTGCATGGCGTTGGCACGTGCTATCACCAGACGCAGGCCGTCTTCGAAGTCCATGGCTCCTGCTGCCACCAGTGCCGAAAATTCGCCGAGCGAGTGTCCGGCCACTCCTTCCGGTGCGAAATCGGTGAGGCTTTTGGCCAAAATGGTGGAGTGCAAAAAGATAGCGGGTTGCGTTACCTTGGTCTGTTTCAAATCGTCGTCGGTGCCGCCGAACATAAGGTCGGAGATGCGGAATCCGATAATAGCGTTGGCACGTTCGAACATATCTTTCAGTTCGTTAGATTTCTCGTAAAGGTCTTTGCCCATACCCCCGTGGTTCGTCGGGATGCGCGAGCGCAAGGACACGTTCATCACCGTCGAGGAGGCGAACGTCTCCACGCTCACGTGCCTGCTCGGCTACCACGCGATGAACAACGTCGGATACGAGAT
>JAFSOU010000067.1 GCA_017443265.1 Bacteroidales bacterium
TTATTTTGTTTATGGAAGCATTGAAACCAACTACCCGCTGCAACAGACATCGTGCGGCAAAGAGCTGTACGAAACCGGCGACTTCAACGGAGCCAAGGATTTGGGCGAGAAAACCATGCGGCAGTTTTCGGGCAAACAAAGCGTTGTGTGCACTTCGAGCGCTTGGGTGGCGTATATGCGAAGGGTGTTCCCGAAAATGTATTTCAACACAGCTTTCCACATAGAAAATCAGGAGTTCTGCAAACGCATACACGACATCACCGATTTTCTTGTCAATATCTGCGGCACCACCTGCGTAAACAACAGTTTCCCCCACCGGGTGCTGTTTTTGGACAACTGCCAGACGTTGAACGACTACCCGCTGCACGACGAGCCCCGAGTGCTTCTGCGCAACACGCAAGGCCTTGAGCTAGTGGAAACTCCGCCGGAGTTCGAAAGCACCTGCTGCGGTTTCGGCTCTCTGGGCTTCGCCTCCGATTTCGAACCCGTTTCCACCGAGCTGGCACGACGCAAGGTGGAGTTCGCCATCAACGCCGGTGCCGAAGTCATCACATCCACCGACACCGCCTGCCTGATGCACCTGCAGTCGTACATCAACCGCAAGAAACTCGACCTGCGCTGCTTGCACATAATCGACATACTGGCCAACAAAAACGCCTGACAATGAGCCGTTTCCCGTGGGGCGACGACCGCCGCTACAACTCCTACTCCAATTTTTTCAAACAACGTTTCGGACAGCGTGTTCAGAAACTGTCGGTAAACGCCGGTTTCTCGTGTCCCAACCGCGACGGGAGCGTTTCTTCCGGCGGCTGCATTTTCTGCGACAACAACGCCTTCAACCCCTCATACTGCAACCCACAGAAATCTGTCACCCAACAGCTCGACGAAGGTATCGAGTTCCACCAGTGGCGCTACCGCAAGTCGGTGGACTATCTGGCTTATTTCCAAGCATTTTCGAACACCTACAAGCCCTTGGAGGAACTAAAAAGGCTCTACGGCGAAGCCCTTTCCCACCCCAAAGTGTGCGGAATAGTTATCGGCACCCGTCCCGACTGCGTTGACGACGCCAAGCTGGACTACATACGGGAGCTTGCGCAAACGCACTATGTGGCTGTGGAATACGGCATCGAGAGCTGCTACGACAGCACCCTGCGATACATCAACCGCGGGCACGATTTCGCCTGCACACGCCGTGCCATCGTAGCCACCGCCAAACGCGGCATACACACGGGAGGACACCTGATTTTCGGGCTGCCCGGCGAAACACGGCAGATGATGCTCGACGAGGTGGCGATGATTAACGATCTGCCCATCAACTCACTGAAATTCCATCAGTTGCAGATACTTAAAAACACCGCTCTGGAAACCGACTTCCGCACCAACCCAAGCCTCTACCCTACTTGGCAACTAACCGAATATGTGGAATTTGTGGTGGATTTCCTTGAGCGTCTGCGTAGCGACATAGTGGTGGAACGCTTTGCCGGCGAGGTGCCTCCCCGCTACCAAGCCACTCCCGAACGCAGCTGGCGCGACACCGACGGCCGCCTGCTCCGCAACGAAACCCTACCCCTGCTCGTGGAACAACGCATGGCAGAACGAGATACATGGCAAGGAAAATTGAAAAATGAAAAATAGTTGGCAGTATTCAGCGGTCAGTAATTAGTTCGATTAATACAAATAAACATTTAAACAACTAAACAATTCAACATCTTCACATCACAGTTCACTGTTCACAGATCACAGTTCACTAACGTATAACCATTTCCACAAATTTCCGTTAAATAAAAAGTTTTATTTGTGTCAGAAATGACTATTGTTCGAAAAACGACATATAACTTACTAACAGTCACTCTTTTGCTGTGTTCATCACCGGCATTGTCGCAGTGGCAGGGTCCCTCTTTCCCCGACACCGTGCAGCCATCCGCCACCAATGTGATATACACCGTCCACTACTACGACATAATTAATTCCGGCAGAATTCTCGACACTCAGAGCCTCTACCCTGTTTCGGGCGACATTCTCACATTCCGCGGCGATGCTTTCCGTTCCGCGCCTTTTACCGGCAAGGTCTCCGGTCGTCCCGACACCATTCTGGTCGACTGGGTTTTCACCACCGAATACGACACCCGTCCCAACGGCTACGGAGTGTGGGGCGGCGGCAACGGATGGACAGGACAGCCCCTTTTCATAAACTGGGATGACTCGCTGTATCGTTATTTCCGCAACGACACCCTCAACACCACCAAAGACTTCGCGCGCAAAGAGCTTATCATAGCGTCGCTCTGTTCGCGGTTGTATTTCATCAATTTCGAGAACGGTCGAGAGTCGCGCAAGTCTATCTTTGTCGGCAATCCCATCAAAGGAACGCCATCCATCGACCCCACCTACAACGGCAACATATACATCGGCCACGGCATTCCGTGCCAAAAACCTTTCGGAGCCGTCACTGTGAACCTCTTCAGCCACAAAATAACACACACAATGTCGCAGGACAAAAGCGCTTGGCGCGACTGGGGAGCCTACGACTCGTCGCCTATTCGTGCGGGAAATTTTCTTTTCCGTCCCAGCGAAAACGGCACCTTGTACAAATTCCGCATCGACGGCGACACACTAGCCCTGCACTCCACGTTGCGATTCATACTGCCCCGAAAAACCGACGCCGGCGGTATGGAAGCATCTATGGCCATTTACCGGCATTATGGCTATGTGGCCGACAACCACGGCAATATTATCTGTGTGGACCTCAACAACTTGCAGCCTGTTTGGCACTACAACAACCACGACGACACCGACGCCTCTCTGCTCCTGCAACAGGAGGGTGACTCGCTGTGTCTCTACACTGGCTGCGAAGTGGACAAACAAGGCAACCGCGGTTTCTGTTATTTTGTGAAACTGAACGCCATAACAGGCAAGCTTATCTGGGAACAGAAACTGCCTTGCCGCAAGGCCAATGTAGGAGCGAAACTTTTCGACGGCGGCATGTTCTCAACCCCACTCCCAGGCAAAGGCAATTGCAAGGATTTGATTTTCTTCAACTTGGTCACCAACGAGACTCCCGGACCCAAAGGCGATTTTGTGGCTCTGAACCGCAACGACGGCTCTGTGGTTTATCGCACAAGACTTATGCATTACGCATGGTCGTCGCCGGTGGCAATGATGAACGATAACGACGAGATGTTCGTATTCACCGCCGACACTCAAGGACGTGTATATCTCATCGACGGACGCACTGGCGAAATCATTATCAGCCGCAAGATTGGGGAGAATTTCGAAGCCTCGCCCATTGCCGTGGGCAACAGCGTGGTGATAGGATCACGTGGACGAAAAATTTTCAAACTCAGCATAATGCAAAGTCCTTTCTCGAAATCTTTCGAAAACTACAACTGGTAAGAGGGAGCTGAAAAGTGAAAAGTGGAAAGTGGAAAGTGGAA
>JAFSOU010000001.1 GCA_017443265.1 Bacteroidales bacterium
AAACCCAAATGCGGCAGCCTCAAGGCATTGAGAAAAAAACGTTAAGAAAAACGTCGGAGTGCAGCGTTAAGAAGGCGTCACTGTTTGAGCATAGAAACGTCAAACGTTTGAAAAACGAATTCAGATGTGAGATTTTGTTTATGCTATGAACTACGACAAAAGTGCGAGTTTGACGACTTTAGCGGAACGCAGGCGTTTTTTAGTTTTTTTGTCACAGCCTTGAATTTTTCTTTTGCTTCTTTTCTTTTGTTTCAAGACAAAAGAAATAGAAGAAAGAAGTTTTATGTGTTGATATACACTGCTTTATGTCGATTTCAAATAATTTTTAATCGGACAGCAATAATTTCCTTTTAAGAAATCGGAGTCTTGCGGTCGTGGCCGAAAGTCATGGGCGACACTTTGAGTATTGGTGCCACCTGGCGGCGTTTGTACTCGTTGTTTTTGACCAGTCGCAGCACACGACGCACGGTGTCGGGGTCGTGGCCTTCGGCAATTATCTGTTCGCAGTCCATCTCGCAGTCGAGGTGCATGGAGAGTATGGCGTCGAGTTCGTCGTAGTCGGGCAGCGAGTCGCTGTCTTTCTGGTCGGGACGCAGCTCGGCGGAAGGTGCTTTGTCGATGGTGTTTTGCGGTATCACTTCGCCGTTGCGGTTGATATAGTTGGAAAGTTCGTAAACTTCGTTTTTGTAAAGGTCGGCAATCACTGCCAAGGCACCGCACATGTCGCCGTAGAGGGTGCCGTAGCCCACAGCGGCCTCGCTTTTGTTGGAGGTGTTGAGCAGCACGGCGCCGGTTTTGTTCGAAACTGCCATCAGTATCACTCCGCGGATTCGCGCCTGCATATTTTCTTCGGTAACGTCCTCGGGCAATCCTGCAAAGACGGGTTTCATGGTGGTTTTCAGTGAGTGGAACACGTCGCTGATGGGGATGATGTCGTAGCCGATGCCGAGATTTTTGGCCAGGGCCACGGCGTCGGTGATGGAGTGGTCGCTGGAGTATTCGGAGGGCATAAGCACGCCGTGGACGTTCTCGCTGCCGAGGGCTTCGGTGGCTAACGCTGCAACCAGTGCGGAGTCGATGCCGCCCGAAAGTCCGAGCACGGCTTTCTTGAATCCGTTTTTGGCAAAATAGTCGCGTATTCCGGTAACGAGGGCTTTGTGCACAAGCTCCACCACTTCGGGCTTTTCGTCGTCGATGTTCTCTATTATCTGAAGGTCAATGGTTTGGTTATCTTCTTCGAAATAAGGCAGTTGTGTCAATACGTTTCCCGCGGCGTTGATGGCCATGGAGCCACCGGCAAACAGACAGCCGCCCTCGCCGCCGATGCGGTTTGCGTAAACCAGCGAGCTGTTCAGCGATTCCACTATTTTCTGCATCTTGTAACGGGTGCGGTAGGGCTTGTTGTAGTCGAAAATGTTGCAGCCGCAGCACACCACTATGTCGAGGTCGGGTGTGTGTGTTTTGGACAGTTCCTTGATGTCCTCGTAAAAACCGATGGCTATCTTTTGGTTCTGATACTGAACGATTTGTACGCCTTCGCCACGCACAAAAAATTTCTGTTCGTCGAGGTTGAGGTATTTTTTTGTAACAACGGCCCTTATTGCACGGTTCTGTACGAAAATCAGAGCGTTGCACAACCCGCGGTCCTGCACATGTAGCGGCAGTCCTACTATAAAGGCGCGGTGTTCCGATATGTCCACAAGGGTTTGCAGGGCGGCTTGCGCTTCTTTTTGTAAGTCGTTATAAACCACAGAGTTGTAGAGCGGATATCCACATAAGGTGTTGGCGGGAAATACTGAAAGCAGCGATTCGCGACTCTGTGGTGTGTCGAGTGCCGCTTGTATGTTTTCGAGGTTTTTTGCTACGTTGCCAGTGGCGAGATTAAGTTGTACTATGTTGATTTTCATATCGATGTTGTAATTATTGTTGCTTTTTACAAAATGCAAATTTACAAATAATAATTGATTTAATGCTGCTTTTGGTCGAATGCGTTGTCGGTCAGCGTTTTGTAGAACTTTTCGACTTTAATGGCAGGTAAACTACTTTTTTTGTCTCGAAAAACTCGCCCTCGAACCAGTCGCTGAGGTTATACACTTTGGCCGAGCTGAAGGGTTTCAGTTCTTCGTCGAGGTCGCCGCCCTTGAGGTAGAGTATGCCGTTGCGCAGGTCGTGGTAGTGCGAGGGGGAGATTTTGCCCCGCACCCAGCCTACGAAAGTGGGCAGATCGGTAACGGCGCGGCTAACCACAAAATCGTACTCCCCTTTGATGCTTTCGGCACGAGTCTGCTCGGCACGCACGTTGGCCAGTCCCAGCTCCGAGGCCACCGCCTCCACTACCTTTATCTTTTTCCCGATGGAATCGACAAGATGGAAATTGGTTTCGGGGAACATGATAGCCAGAGGTATTCCGGGGAAACCGCCGCCGGTGCCCACGTCGAGGATGTCGCACTCGGGTTTGAAAGGCTGTACTTTGGCAATGCCCAACGAGTGCAACACGTGGTGCAGGTAAAGGTTTTCTATGTCCTTGCGTGATATTACGTTTATGCGCTCGTTCCAATAGCCGTAGAGGTCGCGCAGGGCGGCGTACTGCTCTTTCTGGCGTTCGCTCAGCTGGGGGAAATATTTCAAAAGTATGTCCATGTTTTTATGGGTTGTGAGAAATAAACGGCGAATAAATTTTTTTATTATACTCACAGGGTTTGAGGCGAAAAAAAAGCGTGACCGTCGCAGCCACGCTTTTTTGGTGAAGTATTATTTGAAAATGGTTAGTTTTTTCATTTTTTTATCACAATTTTGTGCGCATGGCTGCCGCCGAGTTGCACTATATAGGTGCCGCTTTTGGGTACGTGTACCCGCAACGGAGCCGCCGTAAGAGGCTTTACCTGCAACAGTCGTCCTGCCACATCGTAAACGCGTATCATCTCGTTGGCTGGCCCTTCCACAACTATGTCGCCGGCGGAGGCGTATAATTTGAACTGCTCGCCCTTAGCGTCGGTAATGGCGTCGGGACCGCTGATGTAAACTGTGTCGTGTATGGTGTCGTGCAGAAAAATAGTGTCGTACAGGTAAAGGGTGTCATTCAAATAAATAGTGTCGTGCAGAAGGATTGAATCGTGCAGATAAATAGTGTCGTGCAATGTTACGGGTGGCGTTTGCAGTGCAAAAATGGCGGTGATGGTGATGTTGGAGTCCACCCTTACTAAGCGCGGATTGGCGGAAACGCTGTCGTCCCAGCCTTGGAAAATGTTGCCGCCGGCAGGAGTGGCGTATATGCGCACAGTGTCGCCGGCTGTCACGGTGTCGGTACCCCAAGCCGTGCCAAGGCTGTTGTTGTTGCTGAGTACTGTTATGGAATAGCCAGAAGGACAGCTGTTCGCTATTGTTCCCAGAGCCGACCAAGTGGCGTCGGACGAGTACGTGGAATAAAGGCTGCATGGCACGTTGATGGTTAGCGGGGTGCCGTGATGCCAGAAAAAGTTGCTGTTGATGGCTACAAACACTGGCGAGCCGATGTTTATGGCGCTTAGGGCTGTGAGCTCGTCAAAAATTTCGTCGAGCAGCAGAGTGCGCACGTTGGGGCCTAAGTTGAGCGTGGCAAGGCTGTCGCAGCTGTTGAAAGGCGTGTAGTCGCTGAAAAGGTATCCGTCGGACACACGGCAGTTGAAATTGAAGACCTTCAGCCGCGGACAGGTGCTGAAGGCTTCGTCCCAAATATAAAGGGAGTCGCAGTTGAGGGTAACGCTCTGTAGGTCGGCACAATCGTAAAACGCCTCGTAGCCGATCTCCACAACGCCGGAGGGAATTGTAACGTTTTCTACGGTCTCGCCGCTGAAGGCGCCGTATCCTATCTCCACCACACGGTAGCCGGCGCCGCCATATACAACGGTGTCGGGAACAACGACGTTGGTAATTCCGTTAAGCGTCACACCGTTTATAAAAGCCGTGTGTGCCGTCATGTTGCCGCTACAGTTGTACACCACCCCGTCGCTGTGGGTGTAGTTGAACGGAACTGTGCTTTGGGCAGAAACAACGCCCATTGTGGCTATCGCCAATGCAAAAAGTGCAAGTGCTTTTCTTGTCATTTTTTCTCTTTGTGTTTGATTGTTAGTTATTTCGAAATTTTGATACTTAAAGTATTTTACTGCAAAAATAGATGCATTTTTCTTTCATCAAAATCACATGAACAGTGTATTTTTCAATGTCTCACTACTTGTTATTGGGTATTATGTTTGTGCAATACTCACAATTACAGCGTGCTGTGATGGGGTGTTTTTCTTCCGAACCCGATGTGTCCGGTTGTTCAGAGAAAGTGTCTCTTTCAGCGGTGTTTGCAAATGTGCTTTTTTTGTCGTATATTTGCAGATTGTGCCGTAGGGCGGCACATTATACAACTGTTTGACAGAAAAACGTTTATCGATGAATAGGTTGCTTTTAGTTGTGGCAATTGCCGTTCTGGGCTTGGCAATGGCCTCATGCTCCAAGGAAAAGCCCGCAAATATGGAGGCCGACATACTCACTTTTATGATTGCCGAGGACGGACATCTGATGGAGGTGGCCTCGTCGGACAACGTGATAAACTACTATCTTTCGCAATATCATGGTCTTGACAACCTTACAGCTGTGGTAACCCTTTCGGAGAACGCCACCATCACGCCCGACCCGGCGTCGGTGCACGATTTCTCGCAGCCGGTAACTTTCACCGTATTGTCGCAGGACCGCCAATGGAACCGCACCTACACCGTAAATGTAATCAACACCGCCCTGGTGCACAACGGCGATTTCGAGAACTGGCAGGGCACGGGCAGCGGCAACAATTTCTACGAAACTCCCGTGGGCTGGACTTCCGCCAACTCAGGCGTGCGTATCATCCACGGCATGGGCGTACCAAGCCTCGAATTTCCCACGGTGAAAACCGATATGGCCTACTCCGGCAACTACGCCGTTTCGCTGAATACCCGTCAGGGTGGACAGACCTCCCTTGTGCCGCGACTCATAGCCGGCTCCATTTTCCTCGGCACGATGAGCAATGTAACCTTGCAGACTCTTGCCAACCCGTTGTTGCTCACCAAGTTCGGCATACCATACACCGAAACCTCCAGTCGCCCCGACAGCCTTATCGGCTACCTGCGCTATACACCCGGTCCTACCTACACCGACCGCGACGGCAACGTAATCCCCGGTGCCACCGACAGCTGTTCGTTCTACGCCATACTTTTCGAAGGCACCGAACCTCTCGACGGCACCAACAGCTCGTCGTCGGAACGTATCATAGCCATAGCCAAATATAACTACGAAACACCCATCAGTTCAACGTCTTACACGCGCATTGCCCTGCCTTTTGTCTATCACAAGGAGATGCCGCAAAATGTTACTTTGCAGTATTCGATAATAGCCTCGTCGAGCGCCAAAGGCGACCTCTTCCAAGGGGCGGCTGGCAGTCAGCTGCTGCTCGACAAAGTGGAGATTAAACTAAAACAGTCCGAAAAATGATGCGAAAAACAATAGTTCTTTTTGTAGCTACATTACTTACAGCAAATGTTTTACGTGCTCAGGACGCCGACACCGCCGTCAGTCCGCTGCAGCACGGCTTTGCCCTCGGCATAGGCACAGGTGCCAGCGCCCCCATTCCTATTCCAAACCGCATATCCGAAATGAGCTGGACACCACGGCTTTGCGTCTTGGTGGGCTACGACCTCCGTTACCAGTTTGGACCAAAAACAGGACTGAAAACCGGATTGCAGGTAAAATACGTGGGAATGTCGGCGGAAGCCAAAGTGTATCAGATGTTTACACAAGCCATTGTGGACGAGTCCGAAGTTTCGGGATATTTCACCGGCTACAACGAAACGGTGCTTCACGCCACCTATCTGTCGTTGCCCTTGCAGTTTTCCTTTTCACCTAACAGCAATTGGAGGTTCGACGCAGGGCTGTTTGCAGCGCTCAAAATTCAGGGGCATTTCAGCGGAGCTGTAAAAAACGGCTACATACGCATAACCGACCCCACTGGCGAGAAAGTGGAAGTGGGCTACGAGCCTTTCGATTTCAGCGAATTCATAGCACCGTTCAACTACGGCATCGAAATCACCGCCACGCGCAGCTTCGGCAGCAGATGGGCGGCGTGGTTCGACCTCTCGTGGGCATTGAACTCCACTTTCAAGGAGGCTTTCCGTGGCTTGGAGTACAAAATGTACAACATCTACGGCCTGTTCGGTGTCGATTACCGTCTTTGACAAAAATAACAAAATAACAAACGATGACAACATACAACGAAGTAACTAACTATCTGTTTTCGGCCTTGCCGATGTATCAGCGCATTGGCGAAGCCGCCTACAAGGCGGATCTGGAAAACACCGTGGCGTTGCTCGATGCCATAGGCAATCCGCACGAGCGTTTCCGCTCCATCCACATAGCAGGCACCAACGGCAAAGGCTCGGTGAGCAATTTTCTCGCCTCCATTCTGCACAACGCAGGCTACAGGGTGGGGCTTTATACCTCGCCGCACCTCGTGGATTTCCGCGAACGCATACGCATCGACGGCGAGATGATTTCCGAGGACGACGTAGTGGGTTTTGTGGTACGCAACAAACCGCTGCTCGACAAAATAACCCCCTCCTTTTTTGAGATGACAGTGGCAATGGCGTTCGACTATTTTGCAACGCAAAAAGTGGATGTGGCTGTAATTGAGGTGGGTATGGGCGGCAGACTCGACTCCACCAATATCATCACCCCCGACCTTTCGGTGATAACCAACATAGGATTGGACCACACCAAGTTCCTCGGCGACACCCTTGAGGCCATCGCTGCCGAAAAGGCGGGCATCATCAAGCCCAATATTCCAGTGGTGATAGGGGAGACACAGCCCGAAACAGCTCCCGTTTTCGAGCGGACAGCCAGAAACAACAACGCCCCCATTTATTTCGCCGATCAGAACTACACCGTAGCCGACGTCATCAACTCCAATTATTCGATGATGCTCAACATTACCTCCAACAACGGCGAGCAGCAGTATATAGGACTTAAATCGTTGCTCTGCGGCGATTACCAGAAAAAAAATCTCGTTACTGTGGTGCAAGCTGTTGAAATACTGCGCACCGTGGGCTACGAGATACCCCTCAACGCCGTTATGCTCGGAGTGGAGTCGGTAGTTGTGGACATGGGTTTCAAGGGACGTTGGCAGGTGGTTTCCAGCCATCCGCTAACTATCTGTGAAACAGCACATAATCCTGCAGGGATAGAGAGTATGCTTAAAACCCTTTCGGATATAAGTTTTTCGCACCTGCACGTGGTTTTCGGTTGTGTGAACGACAAAGATTACACCACAGTGCTCTCGATGATGCCCTCGTACGCCACATATTATTTTTGCAAACCCGGAGTGCCTCGTGGTTTGGAGGCCGACGTCCTGAGACAGGCGGCGCACCGCTGCGGACTGCAGGGACAGTCGTACGGCGATTTTTCCACTGCCATAAAAGCAGCCCACGCCCACGCCGAGGACAATGCCTTGATTCTTGTAACCGGCAGCATTTTCCTTGTGGCCGACGCACTGAAATATTTCTCCGCCAAGTAAATACAGCTTGTCGGGACATAGAAAACGAGGTAAGTTTCATGCTTTCTTTAGAGGAGTGGGGTGAAATCCCTTTCCCCTAACTATCTCTTTCACAGTTCACAGTTCACAGTTCACAGTTCACTGATTACAGTTCACCTACACACAAAGTGATCTTGCTGCGATTCGAACGCAGGACCTACTGCTTAGAAGGCAGTTGCTCTATCCAGCTGAGCTACAAGACCTTGTTTCTTTGGAAATTTGCTTTTGAAGTCGGGATGGCAGGATTCGAACCTGCGACCTCCTGCTCCCAAAGCAGGCGCGATAACCGGACTACGCTACATCCCGTATCAATTCCAGTTTTTCTTGCGGAGAAGGGGGGATTCGAACCCCCGGTACCCTAATCGAGTACGACAGTTTAGCAAACTGTTGGTTTCAGCCACTCACCCACCTCTCCGTTTGTCAAATTTCTGTCAAAATTCGGTTTGCAAAAGTACTACTTTTTTCCGAAACTACCAAATTTTTTTCTACTTTTGACCGTTTCTATTTCTTTGTTGCCTGATTAGCAAAGCCTTGCATCTTGCGGGCTATCTCGTCGGGGTTGCCCAAAAAGAAGTGTTTCTGCACCTCGTTTTTGTCGTTCAGCTCAAAAATGTAGGGTATTGCGGTAGGATTACAAACGTTGTAATATTCTGTGACGGATTTGAAACCCGCCACAACTTTGTTTTGGATTAATGTACCGGCTGAATTAGCAAATCACCTAACTATTTCGTGGCGGAAGAACACGGCTATTTGTAGAAAAATTTTGCTGTTTGACTCCAATTGATTTTTTTTTTCGTATCTTTGCAAACACAATTTTAATGAATGACCAAAGTGTTGCATTTATAACTTGAATGTGGCATGTTGTCAAAAACTATGTCTGTTTAGAGTTTTCATTGTTTTTCTTCACTGCAAAATTGCGTTTTTTTTCACCAAAGCCCAAAACTTTTTGTTTTTGTTTAGTTGAATTTTGAGCTGGTGTAATGAAACGACATAAAAAATGTGAGATTTTGTGATATTTATGGTATATAAATTATGAGAAAATGTAATATTTTGGCATAATAAATTTTGAGAATTTGTAAAAAGTTCGTATCTTTGCATTTGGAAATAATAGGTAATACATTCTGAAAAATGAGAAATAAATCACTGGTATTCAAAAGGAAAATATATAATGAGATGCTCCGGTGGAAGCAAAGTAGCCAGGGCAAAACGGCCTTGTTGATTAAGGGAGCTCGTCGCGTAGGCAAATCAACCATAGCTGAGGAATTTGCCAAACGGGAGTACGACAGCTATATCGCCATAGATTTTGCCGATGCAAATGACAATGTATGGGAGGCGGTGAAGCACATATCGGACAGGGACGATTTTTTCATGCGGCTACAATTCATATTTGATGTAAAGTTATATGAACGGAAATCTGTGATTATTTTTGACGAAATACAGAAATGTCCTGAGGCCCGTCAGGCAATCAAATATCTTGTGAAAGACGGGCGGTATGACTTTATCGAGACGGGATCTCTTCTATCAATCAAAAAGAACGTCCAGAACATTGTAATTCCAAGCGAAGAGACCCGTCTTACCATGTATCCAATGGACTATGAGGAATTTCGGTGGGCTATTGGTGATACTGTTACCGTATCCCTTATGGGTGAAACTTTCAAAAAATGTCAGTCTTTAGGTGATGCCGTCACGCGGAAACTTATGCGTGACCTGCGCCTCTATATGCTTGTCGGTGGCATGCCTCAGGCGGTAGAGACGTATCTCAACACCAATAATCTTTCCGATGTGGATAATACAAAACGAGAAATACTCGAATTGTACAATGATGATTTTATGAAAATCGACCCAACAGGGAGAGTATCCAAAATGTTCAGTTCTATTCCTGCCCAACTTTCCAAGAATGCTTCCCGTTATCAAGTCAATTCAGTATTGGAAAAACGAGAGAATAGGGCCGCCATGTCAGAATTGTTGAAAGATTTGGAGGATAGTCTTACGGTAAATTTCGCCCACCACGCCGACGACCCAAATGTGGGAATGCCCATGCATACCGACTATGGCCAATATAAGTTGTACGTTGGGGATACCGGATTGTTCGTAACCCTTGCTTTTTGGGACAAATCCGCCACCGATAACATCATTTACCAGAAACTTCTTTCGGATAAACTCTCGGCTGATCTCGGGTATGTATATGAAAACATCGTCGCGCAGATGCTTGTTTCTGCCGGAAACAGGCTATTCTACCACACATGGCCGACTGAAAACGGAAAGCACAACTATGAAATAGATTTCCTTCTTTCGAGAGGCAACAAGATTTGCCCTATCGAGGTGAAGTCGTCGGGATACAAGACCCATGCTTCACTGGATGCTTTCCAGAAGAAATTTTCCAGCCGTATCGGGGACAGATATTTGGTTTATCCGAAAGACCTAAAAAAAGAACAAGATTTGCTGTATGTTCCGGTCTTTATGACAATGCTACTATAGAAGGGTCCCAGAAAGTTAAGAAGGTGATAGCGATGAGATAGCAAAGATTCATGTGTCTCATTGATGTTCTATTTTTTCAGCGTGAAACATTCCATAGAGGCCACGGTGGAGGTGGATAGTGACAGTTTCGCCCTTTATGAAAGAGTCGTCATGGTACATCCTGATGTAAAGCTTGCCAGGTGATGGAGCGGAGACATCAATGGCATAGCTATAATTGCTATTTGAGGAGTGTTTGTCCCGGATACTATCAATTTTGACGATTGTGCCTCTGCCATAAATCGTATCAGAGGACTCGAACCATCCATTGACCGAGAAAACAAGTGTCATGGCCAGCCCTAAGATTATGGCGGATAAAAAGGAGCAATTTATGAAGCGTGTCCATAAACTACTATCCCTGAACAGCACCTTAGTCAGCGCCAGCACCAAGCCGATGGCGGCCGGAATAGCAAAGCCTGTCCAAAAGGGCAGGGAAAAGGGTAAAAGGGTCTCGCTGAAATCCCATACCGCAATGACGCCAAGGATGGACAGTGCCATGATTAACACCACACCAATTAGTCCAATCCACCCTTGTTGTGCCATACGGTACCAGAGGTTAACTTTTTTCCGGTGACGCAAGTTCTTGCCAACTTCGAACCTGCCTTCACCAACGGGGAGCTGCGATAGTTTCAGCTTGGGGTAGGGCTTGAAATCTGCTGTGCCGGAGCGTTCGATCTGCAAGCATTCCGCACCGCTCTCCTCGTCGGTATATGCGGCGAAAATGTAGCGGTTGCACTTGGCATCCACTAGGGTGAGTTCACCGACGGCTGGGGCGTTGAATTCAATATGGGCCATCTTGCCTGCCGGAAGGTCGTCCATAGCGTCGTCGGATTTGAACCAAGCATCAAAACGCACCCCATTGACATTGTCGAAAGCATACAGCAGCTGATAGCAGAAGGAAATAAAGTCCCACTCCATGCACATCTTATTCGGCCGCAAGGCGAATGTCTCCTTCTGCGGGGTAGCAAAGAGGCACAGGGTGGTGATACTGTCGTCGTCACACAAGCTCACAGCCTGTCGCACGGACTTTTGCACCGTCTTCAAGTCGGCACCCTGTATGAATATCAGTTCTTTCATTAGTCTATCTTTCTCTTGTTAAGGTTCCTTGTTGCCACAAATTTACAACCCCTCCTTTGTTTGGCAAACGCTTTCAACAAGCTTGTGAAGTTTAATAAGCACTGTTTAAAAAATCATATATTTTAGGAAAAACATCTTTTAATGTTTGACCCTGCATATTTACGTTACCCCCATATTCTATGCCTACTTCAAGGAAACCTTTTATCCATTTCTTCTCTCTAACAATTAATGATTTGAAAGATTGCACAAATTTTTCTTCTCCAATCTTTTCAATTAAATCAACAAGAACCGCACCATGGTCATAAGCAGCACCGTCGGAAAAGTCCAACAAAGCTATTTCCTTTATTGAACTTTCGTTTCCTTTAGTTGCCTCATTTAGCAATTTACAATAATCTATATTTTGCTCTTCTGAGACAACAAGTAATAATTCAGACACCTCAATGCCATTTATTTCTTTGTGTCCCCAACAAGCGCAACATAAGAAAACAATAATAGATGATATTAATATAATTTTTGATGCTTTTTTCATTATTGTAAAAGTTTATAAAGTCATTGTGAATAATAGCCACAATTGTTCTGCAAAATTGCGATTTTTTCACCAAACTTCAAAAGTTTATTATGCCGTTTGCGCCGGTGGCGGCGGTTACAAACCGCATCTTGGAATCAGAGGAGTATTTAATCATCACTGGTCAAATTCAGTACTATTCTCTATAAGATTTACAATATCATCAACTATTATTTTTTTTTGTTTCTCTAAAGGAATACTTTTAAAAGAGCATAACAACGATGAATCATCATCAAATTCTACATCCATAATATCTGTAGAAAAAAATAGTTTATAAATAACATATTCTTTTTTATTATGCAAATAATTTTGCAAAACATCTAATGATGGTATTGCACCTACGAAATCCTTGTAATTACCTAAATCAATATATATAGTTGAATCATCATCAAAAATGCCAATATTTATTCTTGTGATTTCAATATTTTGATGATTAAAAAAAGAGAAAACAAAATCTATTCGACAAGGTATTATACGGAGATATAAATTGTTATATATCAGATTATTGACATGGTTAATAGTGATTTCCATATGCTAATTAATTAAATTACAGTTGCGACAGATTTACAATTCCTCCTTTGATTGCGGACAAACGCCTTCAGCAGTTTTGTGGACTTTTACAGGTATCAAAGAATCAAGAAAGCAAAAAAAACAAGTGCGCAGGCCAGTTCCGCCACAACTGTAATAATGGCCATATCACAGGTTCGTCGACTTTTCGACAAAGGCTTTCAAAGTGCCCTTGTTCCGCATCTTGAGCAGTTTTTCGGCACCTTTGTCCTTGGGAATAAGGCTTTTGTATTTTTCATAATAGTTAAGTGCCGTTTCCACACCCGCCATGCACCCGTTTACCGCATCGTCATCCTTGTTTTTGACTACATATTCCGCCCAACCGCAAAGGCATAAAATCAATAGGTTGCCATCCTCGAATTGGATTGCATCGGCGTTGAGGGTGATTTTCACATCGGGCGTGCCGGATAACCACCAGACGACAAAGGCGGAAGCATCTTTGCGTTGTGCATGGTTTGGCGAATTGTTTTTCAGCCAGTTGATGCATTTCATTGCATCTTGGGTGTAATTGGCGTATTCGGTTTTTTCAATCTCGCCGGGGATGGCAGGCACAACTAATTTCTGTGCGTTCATCCCTTGCAGAAGCAACAGGCCCAGCAACAGGGCGAACAGTTTTTTTATGTTTTTTTTCATGATAGTATGTTTTTTTGTTTTAGTTTATAACGTCATTGTTGAAAGCAGCTGTTTTCACACTGCAAAGGTACGAATATTTTCCGAAACATTGCCCAGTTTGTCGTAAGAAAAAATCTGGTACCCCGTGCCGTCGTCCACCCGCAGCAGCCTGCCGCAGGCGTTAGTGGCTGTGTCGTATGTTTGGGTTATATGTGTAGTGCGGCGGGGCATTCTGATGTGTTTGGTGGTTAGTACTTTTTTTGTGTTTGATTTAATTTTTTGGGTGGGTGCAAGGTGCTAGTACCTTAAATAACCTTGTGAAAAGATAGACTTATAAATTATTAAATATGTTTTTATCCCGATCAATCCATGCCCATATTTTATTGGTAAGGAAACTTGGAATAGTTTTTGTTATGACAAATTTATTATTATAATTTAAAATATCCCATTCACCAGCCGAATTTATTTCTAATGTGTCAAAACAAATTATTTCATTATTATTGATGATTGAAAATTTCAAGAATCTATTTTCCAATAGTTCAATATCATTAACACCTAATAATTCTATGGTTTTATTTTTAGACAATATGGTAATAGGAATAATGTTTTTTATATAAAAATCTACTTGTAAGGGCAATGTTAATTCAGATTGCGAAAATACTGACTGATCACTATAGCCACAATGACTTTTAGGCATAAAAAAAAGGATATTTTTATGTTTCCCTCTTCTTTTTACAGCATTATAAAAACCTGTAATATAGTTATTATTCATTTTGTTTTCTTTGTTGTTCTATTTTTTTGTTTTGTTTGCCAACAGCATTTAATTCTTTTCTAATTTCTTTTTTATTTTTTTCAACAATTTGCTTTTGTTTACTACTTAATTCAGGTTGACCTTTTAGAGGTTTTCAGTTGTTGCGGATTTGCAATCCGCAACATTTTTATATGGGGATTTGAAATCCCGATGCTCTTCTGTGGCGTATGAATAAACATCCATTGGATGTTTCGATAACGAAGCGGAGAGTAACAAATTCGCCACAACAAGAATTGTGTTACAGGAATATGAGCACTGTGAATCTGTCACCATCGGTTATTTTATTTTTTGCAAAAGTACGAAAAAAATCAACAAGGCAGTCAAAAAAATAAGGCGGCTGATACAGCCGTCTTATTTTTTTAATTAAAACATATTCTCCTATTTCTTTGCTGCCTGATTAGCAACGCTTTGCATCTTGCGGGCTATCTCGTCGGGGTCGCCCAAAAAGAAGTGTTTCTGCACCTCGTTTTTGTCGTTCAGCTCAAAAATGTAGGGTATTGCGGTTGGAATGTTGAATTCGATAATCTCGTCGTTGGTCATCTGTCGCAGTTCTTTCACAATGCCGCGCAGGCTGTTGCCGTGGGCCACCACCATAATCTCGTTGTGTGTCTCGAAAGCTTTGAGTATGTGGCCGTTGTAGTAGGGCATCAGTCGTGCTATGGTGTCTTTGAGCGATTCGGTGAGGGGTATCTCGCTGTCGCAGAGTTCGTTGTAACGCGGGTCGCGGCGTGGGCTGCGCTCGTCGTCCATGGCAAGGGCGGGAGGCTGCACGTCGTACGAGCGGCGCCATAGTTTCACTTGGTCGGCGCCATATTTCTCGGCGGTTTCGGCTTTGTTCAGCCCTTGTATGGCACCGTAGCTTTTCTCGTTAAGCCGCCAGCTTTTCTCCACTGGCAGGTAGTCCATGTCCATGGCGTCGAGTACGTTGTTCAGCGTTTTAACGGCGCGTTTCAGATAAGATGTAAAGCATATTTCGGGGCGGTAGCCCTCTTTTTTAAGCAGTTTCCCGGCTTCGTAAGCCTCTTTAATACCGTTTTCGGTAAGGTCAACGTCGGTCCAGCCGGTAAAAAGGTTAAGTTTGTTCCATTCGCTTTCGCCGTGGCGGATAAGTATCAGTTTTTTCATTTTTTATTAGTTTTAGAAGTTTGTTTCTCAGTTTCGGCGTTTGTTGTTTTGTAGAAAACCTTTCCGGAAAATTTTCCTTTAACGGAAAGCACAATAAACACTATTCCCGCAAGTATGAACGGAATGCTCAGCAGCTGTCCCATGTTCAGTGTCATGCCCTGCTCGAAAGCCACCTGGTCCTGTTTGATGAACTCTATCAGGAAACGGATTCCGAACAATGCCGTAAGGAAGATTCCGAACGACATCCCCGGACGGATTTTCCCTTTCTTACGCACGTAATAGATAAGCAGCGATGCGAAGATTATCAGGTACGACAAGGCTTCGTAGAGCTGTGTGGGGTGCTTGGGCACGGTCTCGTGGTTGCGTTCGTAGATGAATCCCCACGGCAGGGTGGTCTCCACGCCGTAGATTTCGGAGTTCATCAGGTTGCCGCAGCGCACAAATGCTCCCACCAAGGGTATCACTATCACCAGACGGTCGAGAATCCACACGGGGTTGACCTTGGTTTTGTAGCAGTAAAGCCAAAGCCCGAGCAGTATGCCTATGGCTCCGCCGTGGCTTGCAAGTCCCTGATAGCCGGTGAATTTGCCCGTCTCGAAGTTGAAAGGCACCACAATTTCCAGCAGATGGTCCTTGTAGTAGCTCCATTCGTAGAAAATGCAGTGTCCGAAACGCAGTCCCACCAAAAGTGCGATGAAGCAGTAGATGGTGAGTTTGTCCAGATAGTTTGTATCCACTTCTTCGCGGCGGAACATTTTCAGCAGGATGAAATATGCCGAAATGAAACCCACGGCAAACAGCAGCGAGTACCACCGCAGTCCGAAGGAGCCTATGTGGAACAGCACGGGGTCGGCCGACCAATGTATCACCAAATCAGTCATATATATGGCTATTAGCTGTTAGTGTTATTTGGCGTAGTTTACGGCGCGGGTCTCGCGGATGACGGTAACTTTTATCTGTCCCGGATAGGTCATCTCGTTCTGGATTTGGCGCGAGAGGTCGAGGGAGAGCTGTGTGGCTTCGGCGTCGCTCACCTTGTCGGCACCCACGATAACGCGCAGTTCGCGTCCGGCCTGTATAGCGTAGGTCTTCACCACTCCCGGGTAGGTCATTGCCATCTCCTCGAGTTTGTTCAAACGGTTGATGTAGGCCTCCACCACCTCGCGGCGAGCGCCGGGACGAGCGCCCGAAATGGCGTCGCAAATCTGCACTATGGGTGCGATGAGGCTGGTCATCTCGGTTTCGTCGTGGTGTGCGCCAATGGCGTTGCATACTTCGGGACGTTCTTTGTATTTTTCGGCCAGTTTCATGCCAAGGAGTGCGTGCGGCAGGTCGGGTTCGTTTTCGGGCACTTTGCCTATGTCGTGGAGAAGTCCGGCACGTTTGGCCAGTTTGGGGTTCAAGCCCAGCTCCGAGGCCATGGTAGCCGAAAGGTTGGCCACCTCGCGCGAGTGCTGCAGCAGGTTCTGGCCGTACGACGAACGGTATTTCATGCGTCCCACCATGCGCATCAGCTCGTGGTTCATGTTCACTATGCCGAGGTCGATGCAGGTGCGTTTGCCGGTTTCGATAATCTCCTGTTCTATCTGTTTGCGGGTTTTTGACACCACCTCTTCGATACGTGCGGGGTGTATGCGGCCGTCGGTAACGAGTTTGTGGAGCGACAGGCGTGCTATCTCGCGGCGTATGGGGTCGAAGCCGGAGAGGATGATGGCGTCGGGCGAGTCGTCGATGATTATTTCCACGCCGGTGAGGGATTCCAAGGCGCGTATGTTGCGGCCTTCGCGGCCGATGATGCGGCCTTTCACCTCCTCGTTTTCGAGGTTGAACACCGACACGGTGTTTTCTATTGCCGTCTCGGTGGCGGTGCGCTGTATGGACTGCACTATGATTTTCTTGGCCTGCTCGTTGGCGGTGATTTTGGCCTCTTCCACAATGTCCATAATCATTCCCGAGGCTTCGGATTTTGCCTCTTCCTTGATAATCTCCATCAGGCTTTCCTTGGCTTCGTCGGCGGTCATGGAGGCTATGTGCTCCAGTTTGGCCACGCTTTCCTTGTAGATTTTGTCCACTTCGGCCTGGCGTTTGTTAAGCACTTCGATGCGCTGGTTGAGGTTTTCGCTCACGCCTTTCAGCTCGACGCTTTTTTTCTGCAGCTCTTCAACTTTCTGGGCCAGAGCCTGTTCGCGCTGTTTGAGTTTGTTTTCGTTGGCGGCGATTTTGGCGTTGCGTTCCGACACCTGTTTGTCGTATTCGCTTTTCATCTGAAGGTATTTCTCCTTGGCTTGGAGGATTTTGTCTTTCTTTATCACTTCAGCCTTTGCTTCGGCATCTACCAGAATTTGTTTGCTTTTTGCGAGCAGTCTGTCGCTCAGCACTTTTTTTGTGAGGAAAATGCCGATAACGCCACCGGCCACTAATCCTCCTACGATAAGGATAATAATTACTCCTGTACTCATATATTTTATTTGTTTTGCAGGATTCACACACGACTTGGGGTTGGTGTGGCGGAGAGGTAAAAAACTGCACCGAGTTTCGCAAGAGTTATGGTAAACTCTATAAAATAGGATTTGAGTGTCGGGGGCTTCTGTTATGACCGTTTTTCCCTGTTTTGCAAGAAGAGCGTGCTCGCTTTCGGCATGGTTCTCAAAACGTTGGTGGAAAAACAACATCCACTCCCATGAACTTACTCGGTTTGTAAAAATAATTGATGAGTTTACAAACTGGGTCCACCCGGTACAGTATTTCTCATCGTTATAAATGCCTTGGGATGAGTTTCTTGTCGAATTATTGCCCTTGTTCCAACACGTTTTCTATTTCTTCGAGTTTGCTCATCAGTTTTGAGTTGACGTATTGGTTGTTCTCCTCGAGTTGTAATATTTTTGTCGTCATTTCCACGCTCATCATTGCCAGAATATCTTGCATATCCTTGTAAGCGAATGCGTTTTTATATTCTGCGGCCCGGCTGTTTATTGCTTTCACGGCATTGCGGATGGTCTCTTCCTCGCTCGCTTTCACTCGCATCTTATATGGCCGGTCCAATATTACCAGCGTAATTGGAAATTCGTCGTCCATTTATTCCTCGACTTTTGTCAATAACTCAATACTTTTGTCAATATCCCGTATCAGGCGATTTATCTTGATTTTTATTTCCGTTGAATTACCTTTGTCGTTTAGTGTGTTTCCTAAATTAAGTATTTTATTTTGTTCTTCTAACTGTTTAATTATTAAATTATTATTATATATTTGACTTTCAAGCTCCTTGTTACGCTGTTCGCTTTCAGAAAGTTGTTTCTCAAGCTCTTTTTTCGACTCTATCAGTTGCCTGATTTTGTACTCGATACCTGATAATTTTGTTTCGAAATCGACCATCGTTTTGTTTAACACGGAACTTTAAAAACGTTTGCAAAAATACGATTTTTTTTGCTTTTATGCAATTTTATTTTTGTTATTTATTAACCTTTGCTTGTGATGATTGCTGTATATTGTTATTTTACAGCGATTTGTACATAAAAATTGTTATGCCAAATCAAGGTTGTGCCCCATGCGTATTTGTTTGGTGCGCAGATATTTTTCGTTGTACTTGTTCGGTGCTATGACAATGGGCAGTGTTTCTACTATTTCCAGCCCGTAGCCTTCCAGTCCGTTGCGTTTCACGGGGTTGTTGGTCATGAGGCGCATTTTGGTTACGTTCTGGTCGCGGAGTATCTGTGCGCCGATGCCGTAGTCGCGCTCGTCGGCTTTGAAACCGAGTTTGATGTTGGCGTCCACGGTGTCGAGGCCCTGCTCCTGCAGGTGGTATGCGCGCAGTTTGTTTATCAGTCCTATGCCGCGGCCTTCCTGACTCATATACACCACCATGCCTTTGCCCTCTTTTTCGATCTGCTGCATGGCGTAGTGGAGCTGCTCGCCGCAGTCGCACTTGCACGAGCCGAAGATGTCGCCCGTGGCGCACGACGAGTGCACGCGCACAAGCACGGGCTCGTCTTTCTCCCAAGTGCCTTTTTTCAGCACCAGATGGGTGGCGTTGTTGTTGAGCTGTGTGTAGGCTATCAGCTGGAAATTGCCCCATTCGGTGGGCAGGAACACCTCTTCTTCCTTGCGTATGAGTGTTTCGTTGGCAATGCGGTAGGCTATGAGGTCTTTGATGGTTATTATCTTGAGGTCGAAACGTTTGGCCACTTCCATCAGCTGTGGCAGACGTGCCATGGTGCCATCGTCGTTGATTATCTCGATGAGAGCTCCGCAGGGGTTGAGGCCGGCCAAGCGGGCGAGGTCCACTGCCGCTTCGGTGTGTCCGGCACGCACAAGCACGCCGCCGTTACGGGCGCGCAGGGGGTTGATGTGTCCGGGGCGGCCAAGGTCGGAGGCTTTGGTGTTGGCGTCGGCCAGGGCTCGGATGGTCATGGCGCGGTCGTGCATGGAAACGCCCGTGGTGCAGCCGTTGCCAAGCAAATCGACGGTGATGGTGAAGGGGGTGCCCAGCAGCGAGGTGTTGTTGCTAACTTGCATGTCGAGGTCCAGCTCCTTGCAGCGCTGCTCGGTGATGGGGGCGCACAGCACGCCGCGGCCGTTCTTGAGCATGAAATTCACCTTTTCGGGAGTTATCTTTTCGGCGGCGATAATGAAATCGCCTTCGTTTTCGCGGTCCTCGTCGTCGACAACTATTACAAATTTGCCGGCTTTGAAATCTTCAAGAGCTTCGGCTATGGTGTTTAATTTGGTTTCCATCAGTATGTTAGAAATTATATGTGTGTTTTGTTGGTGTTGCAAATGTACGATTTTTTTTTGTAAGTTGAAAGTGGAAATGTATATCTCTCGCAGAAAGCGCAGAAAACGCAGAATTAATTCGGAACGTGGGCAGTTGCCGGACATTTGGCCCTGTGAGGGCGACAATTTTTATTAGTTGATAATTGAAAGTTGAAAGTGGAAATGTATATCTCTTGCAGAAAGCGCGGAAAACGCAGAATTAATTCGGAACGTGGGCAGTTGCCCCGTCGTTGCGGATATGTTATCCTCAACGTAATAACATAGTGATTTGTAATGCCCGAAAAATATTTGTTTTATCGCACAATACAAATTTTATCTGCATGGAAACAAGCTTTTTAGCAAATATTTTACGAAACAGCAAAAAAAATAGAAAAAAATGTGTATCTTTGCACAAATGTAGTCAGATGATGACAAACACGTTTAAGTACATAAAAGATAAAAATTTAGGCAACACGCATCTTTTTCACTGCGGTGAAAAATTGAGATATTTTTTTTGCGACTGAAATTGTTTTCAGTCGTTTTTTTTGTAACGGACCAAAAAGTAAACGATAAAACAAATATACGATATGAGTAATTTAAAAGGAAGAAACCTGATATCCATCACCGACTTCAGCAAGGAGGAATACATACAGGTGCTGGATATTGCCGAAGAATTTGAAAAGAACCCCAAACAGCCTATTTTGAGCGACAAGGTGGTGGCAACGCTGTTTTTCGAGCCCAGCACCCGTACTCGTCTCAGTTTCGAGAGTGCCGCCAACCAGCTGGGTGCCCGCATCATCGGTTTCAGCGACCCGGGCGGAACCAGCGTGCAGAAAGGCGAGTCGCTGCACGACACCATAGTGATGGTGAGCAGCTACAGCGACCTCATTGTTATGCGCAACCCCAAGGAAGGCAGCTCGCGCTACGCCAGCGAGGTGGCCTCGGTGCCCGTTATCAACGCCGGCGACGGCGCCAACCAGCACCCCACACAGTGCATGCTCGACCTCTACTCCATACGCAAGACTCAGGGCACCCTCGAAAACCTTAACATCGCCATGGTGGGCGACCTCAAATACGGACGCACCGTGCACTCCCTCGTGCAGGCCATGTGCAACTTCAACGCCACTTTCCATTTGGTGTCGCCGGTTGAGCTGAAACTCCCCAGCTCGGTGAAAATGTCGGTCAAAAACGCCAACCTCAAATATTACCAGTACACCGACTTGGCCGAAGTGATACCCTTTGCCGACATCATTTACATGACCCGTGTGCAGCGCGAGCGTTTCCCCGACCCGCTGGAATACGAGCGTGTAAAGGATTCATGCATACTCACCGCCAAAATGCTGCAGGGCTGCAAACCCAACATGCGTGTGCTGCACCCGCTGCCCCGCGTGAACGAAATAGCCACCGATGTGGACAAAACACCCTACGCCTACTATTTCCAACAGGCTCAGAACGGAGTGTACGTACGTCAGGCACTTATGGCCGCAATACTGGGTGTAAGATAAGTTTGTGTCATCTAAAAAAAGATTATCGCAATGGAAAACAATAAGAAAGAAATGGTGGTTTCGGCCATCGAAAACGGAACAGTGATAGACCATATCCCCACCAACGTGGTGTATAAAGTAATAAGTTTGCTCGATTTGGAGAACTACAACGACGAGGTGCTTATCGGCAACAACCTGCAAAGCCAGAAACTGGGACACAAGGGCATCGTTAAGATAAAGAACAAATTCTTCGAACGCGACGAGATAAACAAAATCGCCTTGGTAGCCCCCACCGCCACCCTCATCGTGATACGCAACTACGAAGTTGTGGAGAAATTCACCGCCGAGATACCCGACATGGTGGAAGGCATCATCAAATGCATGAACCCCAAATGCATCACCAACGCCGAGACCATCCGTACCAAGTTCCGCATCCTCGACCGTCAGAACCTGAAAATGCAGTGCCACTACTGCGAAAAATTCGTCACCAAAGAAACGATGAACTTTATTTAATTCGGATTTCGGAATTATTATTGAAAAAAACGGGCAGCCTTTGGCTGCCCATTTTTATTATTTTGATTTTCAACTATAAATTTTCAATTATCAATTTTCAACTTTCAATTTTTTTTCCAGTTCTGCGATGCGTTGCGCCATCTCTTCCAGCTTGCGTTCATAGACGTATATTTTGCGCATCTTGTCGGCGGGCAGGGCAGGGGAGCCAAGCATTATGTTGTTTGATTTTACGTTCTTTGTCACTCCCGACTGTGCGGCTATTGTTACGTTGTCGCCCACTTCGATGTGTCCCACCACACCCACCTGTCCGGCCAATATGCAGTTGGCACCCACTTTCGACGAGCCTGCCACTCCGCTCTGCGAGGCCATGGCGGTGTTTTCGCCCACCACCACGTTGTGTGCTATCTGGCAAAGGTTGTCCAGTTTCACACCTTTATGGATGCAGGTGGAGCCCATTGTGGCACGGTCGATACAGGTGTTGGCACCAATTTCCACGTCGTCTTCGATTATCACGTTGCCTATCTGGGCAATCTTGTCGTATCCTTGTCCGTTGCCCTTGGGGGCGAAGCCGAAACCGTCGGCTCCGACAACGGCACCCGAGTGCAGTATGCAGTTGTTGCCTACAATACAGTTCATATACACTTTCACACCTGCAAACAATGTGGTTTTGGTACCGATTTGCACGTTGTCGCCCACGTAAGTCTGCGGGTATATTTTGCTGTTGTCGCCCACCACGGTGTTTTCGCCTATGTAGGCAAATTCGCCTATGTAGCAGTTCTCTCCCACTTTCGCCGAGGGATGGATGAAAGCCAGCTGCGAAACTCCTTTTTTGTCGAGCTGCATTTCGTTGTAGATGCTAAGTAGTTGAGCAAAAGCCATATAGGCGTTGTCCACGCGGATAAGGGTGGCGGAAACGGGGTGTTCGGCCACAAAGTCCTTGTTCACTATAACAGCGGTGGCTTTTGTCTCGTAGATGTGGTGTGTGTATTTTGGGTTGGCCAAAAAGGAAAGTCCGCCTTCCTCGCCTTCTTCTATCTTGCAGAGCTTGTAAACTTCGGCGGCGGGGTTGCCTTCCACTGTTCCGCCTAACATTTGTGCTATTTTCTGTGCTTCGAATTTCATTGATGCGATGTTTTTCAGATTGTTGCGGATAAGGATGTTAAACATTCCAATCTGCAAATATAGTCTTTTTTTATTGAACGACCAAATAAGGTTTTATTTTATCAAACGTTTCCTGATATATCAGGTTGGTTTTCAGCAAGTCGTTCACTGTTGCGTACTTGCCGTATTTCTCGCGGTAGTTCACTATGGCTTTGGCCTGGTAGTAGTCGAGGTAGGGGTGGCGTTTCAGCTGGTCTATGGTGGCGGTGTTGAGGTTTATCTTGCGCACCTCGTCGCCGTCGATTATGATGTTGGGTGCCACTTTTTCGTAAAGTTCCTGCGTAAAGCCATATACTTCGAGCAGCTGTTCGGGTTTGTAGAACCCTCCCAGTTGTTGACGGTATTTTACTATGCGTTTGGCGTAGCCGCTGCCTATGCCGCGCAGCTCTTTCAGGTCCGAAGTGTCGGCGGTGTTCAGCTCGATTTTCTTTGTTGCAGCGGGTTGCAACGGCCTTTCCGAGGTCTGTTCCCGTCGGGGCTCCCTTTCGGGGATGTGTTCTATAACGATATAAGGCTCAAGTATTTGGAAGTCCTCATCGTCGATGAAGAAAAGTTTTTTCAAGTCGTCCTTTTTGCGGAACACACCGCCTTTCTGACGGTATTTGTCGACGGCTTGTGCCTGTTTCGGGCTGTAGCCCAGCTTTGTCCAGCCTTCCACCGAAAGGGTGTTGGGGTCGAAAGTGAAGGGGGTGAGCTTGCGACCGAAGGAGTGGTAGTGGTTGTTGTTGTCGAAAAAGCGGAAGTCGTTGGAGTCCAAATTGTCGAGTATGCTGTCCTTATATTGCGATATCTCTTTCTCAAATTCCGCAAAGTTGTATTTTTGGTTTTCGCGCTGTGTTAAGATGGGACGCAGTGCGAGTGCAACGATGATAACCGCCAGGAAAGCGAGTATGAAGAAAAATCCGCGTTTTTCGGATTGAGAGAAGTGCATAAACACGGGTTTGCGGGAGTTGTTGCTCATTTGGCGATGCGATGGTTATTCTTCGTCGGTGGATTCGGTATTTTCTTCGTCAAATTCTATTGTACCGCGTTGTCGCAGAATGCGCGGGTTTTCGAGTTTCTCGTCGGACACGAAGCCGTCGCCGTAGGTTACTCGCTGGCCGTTTACCGACATCAGCGGGTTGTTGGAGAATATGCGTTTCTCGTTACGGTCCCAAACAAGGGTTTCCATGTAGGTGGTGTCGCCGGTCTGGAAGTCGATAATCACCACGTTGTTGCGTGCAATTATCTGGTTTTTGCGGTCCGAATCGATGGCGTATTTTGCCGATAGTGTGGATTTTACTTTTTTGTTGGAGTCGAAGAAATCTACTCTGATACCTTTTGGGTACTCGGTGCGTGCGTTTTCGCCGTCGTAGCGGTTTATCTCCTGTGCGCTGAGCCGCACTTGCACGTCGCCGTTTTTGCTTCTCAGTATCTCGGCTCCTGAAAGGGTTTGCAGGGGCATCTCCTTGCGCTCGAAAAAGCGTATAGTCTCCATATCGTTGCTGCAAGCCGAGACGACAAACAGTAAAAGCGGCACAACTCCTGCCGTTAGTAGGAGTTGTGCCGTTTTGTATATGTGATTAAAGGGTTTCAAAACGTGTTAGCGTGTCCTTACTGTGGTTGTCTCTCCAATCCAACCGCCCACATAGAACGAGTTGCCGTCGATGATGTTTTCCATAAAGGCGTCGGCTTTTTTGGGGAAGTAGGCGGAGTAGGTGCCTATCAGTTTGTTGGCGCGAGCCTGCACGTCGGGGTCGTTGTCGATGCTGCGGGCTTTCACGGCTTTGTCCACGGCTGCCCAGTAGGCCACGCGTTTCAGTACGGGGGTGTCGCCGCAGCAGTGGCCTGCCGATTTGGCGTAGAGGGCTGCTATTATCAGGTAAGGCTCACCGGAGGTGGGGTCGAGGCTGGCGGCTTTGTAGGCTGCGTTGCGCGATGCGGAGTAGCTGCTGGCGGCCGAGTAGGCGTTGGCCAGGTTGATGTAGGCTTTGTATTTCTCCTTGGTCTCGGTAATACCCTCAGCGGCTTCTTGGAAGTATTCGGCAGCTTTGGAGTACTGTTTCTTGGTGAAGCAGAGGTTGCCCATCAGGTAAGCGGTCTGTGCGCTGGGAGCCAGTTTGTGCAGTTGTTCGGTAGCGTCGAAATAGAGTTTGGAGTCCATGCATCTTTTCGATTCCAGCAAACCGCATATCTTGCGCAGCAGGTTGGTGTCTTCGGGAGTGGCTTCGAATTTCTTGGTGAAGATCTCTTCCAGTTTGTCGCATGTGGCGTAGGGGGCGAAGAGTGCTTCCACGCTGGCCATGCCGCCTTTGATTTTCTCGGCGTTGTCGGGAGTCTCGGCAAGCTGTTTCTCCAGCAGGGTGGAGGCGGTGTTGTAGTTGTCCACAATCAGGTCGACATCGGCTTTTTTGGCCACAGTAACGTAGGCTATTGTAGCTTCGAAGTATTTTACTATGTGCGATGTGGGGATTTTTCCCTCACCGGCGGCTATGGCTTCGGCAAAGATGGGGTAGTAGGTTTCTACTGCGTTTTTGCGGTAGAATGCCATGTCCACGGCTTTGCGTGCTTTGTTCGGGCCTTCGTTTCCGAAATATTGTATGCGTTGGTCGTACAGGGCGAAAAGGTCTTCAATCAGCGAGTCGCGGCGAGCCTGGGTTATTTCTTTCTGGGCTATCATTTGTTTCAGGATAGTTACGCCGTGGATGTAGGCGTTTTCGCTGCTGCGGGGGCAGGTTTTGATAACCTCTTTCCATGGATTGTAGGCGTTCAGGTAATCTCCCGCCTTGAAATATTCTCTGTACATCGCTAGGTTTTCCACGCATTTCACGCTGTCTTCGGGCGTGGCGCCATATTTCTGGGCTTTTGCGTTGATTGGTATCAGCAAAGCGGCTATTGCCAATCCTATGAATGATAACTTTTTCATCTCTTTAATGTGTTATATGTTATTTAGTTTTTTGTAACGGTTTTTTATTCATACTTACGTTTTCTGAACCACGAGTCGCTGGTGGAGAGCGAGAGACCTATTTGCAGGTACTGTTTCCGCACAAGGTCGGCGGTGCCGTAGCTGCCGTATTGCAGGCTCAGATTTACAAACGATTTCATTTTCCTTACGGGGAAAGAAACACCTGCGTGGATGCCGAAATCGTCGATGCGATGGCCGAGTACCTCGGCTTTTCCGCTTTCATAATGGATGCCGGCGCGGTACGACATCAGCTGGTAGTATTTGCTGGCTTTGCGGTCGCTCTTGCGTTCGAAACCGAGAGCCATGCGGTAGTTGTTCACGTATTCTATGGCGTTCCAGTCGCCGAATATGTTTTTGGTGGTATTTTCGGTGTATTTGGCACCGTTCCATTGCGAGTAGGTGAGGTCGATGCCGAGTGTCCAGCTTTGACCTTTGTTGAAAGCGATGCCCAAACCCACCACCGACGGCAGTTCGAGGGAGCTGGTGTAGCTCTCGGTGGGGAACACGGTGTCGGCTATGTATTCGGTCTCGCCTTTGGTAGAAAAAGTGTAGATGGTGGCCTTGTCGTCAACGTTGAGCTTGAAGGGACAAGCGTAAGTGAGGCCGAGGCTCAGGCTGTTGTCGTTGGCAAGGGGGAGCAGGTACTGCAATCCGAAATCGAGGGAGAAATTGCGTACTACTGTCTCTTTGTGCTTGCGCGAGCTGAGTGCGAAGATGGAGTCGAATTTGTAGGTTATGGCACGGTTGATGTTGCCGAAAAGGAAATTGGCGTTGAAACCCACCGACAGTGCGGAGGTGATGCTGAAGGCGTGTCCCCAGTATATTTTGTTGATGCCGCCGTTGCCGTCGAAAATGGTGGTGGCGTTGCCGAGGTTGGTGTCGGGTGCCACGATGGAGGTTTTGTAGTTGAGGTCGGACCATGGCACGAGTCCGAGGCTTGTCTTCCACCAACGGAAGATGGGCAGGCCGATGGCTATGTGCGAGAGGTTGCCGTTGGCGTCGCGGAAACTCTGGCCGTTGTCGGTAAGGTGTTCGAAATCAAAGGTTAAACCGAAATCGAACACAAAGGACTGTGTGTCGATGGCGGTGTAGGATGCCGGGTTGTTGCTGTTGATGGCAAAGTTGTTGCGCACGGTGTACGACAGTCCTGCCATGGCGTTGGTGTAGGGGTTGTTGTACGGCGATTTCACCTCGCCGATGCCGAACTGCGAGTATGGCGAGTTGATGCCGTTCTGAGCCCACGCTGCGGCACAGGCGACGGTCATCACAACCGCAATCATTATGCTATTTATTTTGGTTTTCATTATATTCCAATATTTTGTTTAATCCTATCAGTGTCAAGTCTTTGACGTAATTTGTGTCGATGTCGCCGCATTTCAGCTTCTGCTCGAGCAAAAGGCCGTCGCCGCCTGTTATCACCGCTTTAAGCTCTTCGTGATCTATGCTGTACATGTCGTAAAAACCAAAAAGCTCCAGCAAGGTAGCGATATAAACGCCCGAAAGTATTGACTTTCGGGTACTTCCGCTGCCTCTTTTGTTGAGTTCGTTTACATCCGACAAGTGCAATAACGGCAATTTCTTCGTAAAAGTATGTAGGGCCTCAAATTTCATTGTAAATCCCGGCAAAATGGCGATGCCGTCGAATATCCCATTTTTGTCGATAAGGTCCACGGTGATGCATGTGCCAGCGTCGATTACAAGGCAGTTTTGCGAGGGGAAAAGCGTTGCGGCTCCCACGCAGGCGGCAATGCGGTCGGGACCGAGGGTTTCGGGTGTTTCGTAGTCGATGACTATGGGCAGCGGCAGCTGTGGGCCGAGGGTGTGGAAATGTACTTGTTGGGGTGTGATAGATTGGAAATCAATATCTTGCCCTACCGAAGAGGCGATAACGGCCTCTATGGGGTATTGCCCGAAAAGGGCGGTGTATTGTTGGGTGTTTTCCAATATGCCCGAAGCGACGATATTGTCAGCGTCGAAAACCGCGAATTTGGTGCGTGTGTTGCCGGTGTCTATCGTCAGGTTCATCGGGTTATTTTTTTGTGTTGAAGTAGTTCATTGTGCGTTCGATGCCTATGGTGGCGAAGGATTTGACTATCTCGCAGGCAGTGTCGGCCTTTTCGTTGATGGTGGCGAGGTCGTCGGGTGGGAACTGACCGAGCACGTAGTCTATCTGCCTGCCTTTGGAGAAATTGTCGCCAATGCCCACGCGCAGGCGGGCATATTCCTGTGTGCCGAGGCACTGCTCTATGTCGGTGAGGCCGTTGTGTCCGCCGGCGCCGCCTTTGCCTTTAAGGCGCAGCGTGCCCACGGGCAGGGCTAGGTCGTCAACAATAACGAGGATGTTTTCTCGTGGAATCTTTTCCGTTGTCATCCAGTATTTTACAGCTTTGCCGCTGAGGTTCATGTAGGTGGTGGGCTTTATCAGCACCAGGGTGCGGCCTTTGTATTTGGCTTCGGCGCGGTAGGCGTGGCGCGAAAGGGCGAAATCGCACTCAAGATTCTTGGCCACGCGGTCTATCATGATAAAACCGGCGTTGTGGCGTGTGCCCTCGTATTCGCTGCCAATGTTGCCAAGTCCAACTATGAGGTATTTCATCGTGTTATCGGTTGCTTCGGCCTCGGAGCCGCAATGGAAAAGCCTTTTCAGCCAGTTCATTTTAGTAGATGCCTTGTTCGTGAAGTTCTTTCAGACGTTGCACCACCATGGGGCGGTCTTCTTTGTAAGTAACTCCAAACCAGCGTGCTGTGGTCTGCAGTACCTGCATTGTGGCGCTGCCCTCGTTGATGAAGGTGTTCACCGCAAAGGGTATGTAGTATTCCGATTTCAGCTCGTGGCCCGATTTTTTGAGGAATTCGACAAAGAGTTTCTCCGATTTTGCGAAATAGTCGGGGGTGAAACCGAAGAGGTTCATCGACACTATGGCGTCGGCGGGGAGTGGGTGCAGGGAGCCGTCGCTATCCTTGTATTCGATGCCGTTGGCGGTGCGCGAGATGGCGGTGCGCTCGGTCATGGAGACGAGGTTGCCGGCGGCGTCGATGTTGCACACACCGCGCGACACGGAGCCGTTTTCCGACAAGGTGTTTTCCAATCGGTAACCCACCATGCAGTAGCGGCCTTGCGCGTCGCCGAGGGTCTGCAGGTGCGCGCCCATCACCTCGAAAGCGTTACGGCCGTAGAAATCGTCGGCGTTGATGATGGCGAAAGGCTCGTGGATGGTGTCCTTGGCCATGAGTATGGCGTGGTTGGTGCCCCAAGGCTTTTCGCGGCCTTCGGGCACGGTGAAGCCTTCGGGAAGCTTGTCCAGCTCCTGGAACACGTATTCCATCTGTATTTTGTTGCCAAAACGCTCGGGGGTGAAAATTTGGCGGAATTCGTTTTCGAAACTGTGGCGGATAACGAACACCACTTTGCCGAATCCGGCACGTATGGCGTCCTGTATGGAGTAGTCCATTATGGTTTCGCCGTTGGGGCCGACGTTGTCGAGTTGTTTCAGTCCGCCGTAGCGGCTGCCCATGCCAGCGGCAAGAACTAATAAGGTCGGTTTCATGTTGTGATGTTGTATTTTATTGATAATCAATAATTAATGTTATTTATAACGTTTTGCAAAGATACGAAAAAAAGTTGGATTTAAGAAAAGTTTTTTTTGGGGGATATAAAGAAATGCACATTTTGATGCAATAAAATAAGAGAAATGTCGTTATAAAAACAAAAATATACGCTATGAATACTATATTATTAAAAGATAGTGCGTTGAATAGTTTGTGGAACTACCTGCAAAGCCTTTCGCTTTCGGCTAAAGACAGTCGATGGTTGGCCGACCAACTTATTATGAACGCAGAACAC
The DNA here is from genome assembly GCA_017443265.1 of Bacteroidales bacterium. Lineage (GTDB taxonomy): Bacteria > Bacteroidota > Bacteroidia > Bacteroidales > P3 > UBA1219. The sequence goes on from JAFSOU010000001.1 coordinate 29,549, forward strand.
CAGGAGACAAAACAGCTTGTTTTTACTCATATTGACGAGGATTTTCTTCCCTCTGAAAAGGTTTTGTCACGCGTTCTCGGTCCGGTTCCCGGCAACATCGACATTGACAAAGAGATTGATTTGATGTGGGAGGAGCGTGCAAAATGAGGATTTTTCTTGACACCAACGTGATATTGGATTATCTTTGCAAACGCGAGCCGTTCTGCAAAGATGCGGATATACTTTTTGAGATTTTTGAACGAAAAATCCACACAGGTATTGTCTCCACGCTAACCGTAATAAACACTGCATATATTTTACATAAACTGTTTCCCAAACAGCAAATAAAGGGCCTTATCGACTGGCTATGCTCCGATTTTGAGGTGGTTTCCGTGAGAAGAGAGGATGTTGTTTTGGCAAACAACAATGCTTCCGCCAAAGATTTTGAGGATGCAGTGCAGTACTACTCGGCCTTGAGCCACAATCCAGATTTGATTCTTACACGAGACAAAAACGGTTTTGAAGGTTTGGGGGTTACAGTGATGACACCTTCAGAATTTATAGCAGCAAGCAGAAAGGCATAGCTTTCCAAACAAGAAGCATTTTGTGAAATAGGCACCTAAAAGTTGCCTAAAACAAATCCTGCGACTATTTCTAATTATATTTTATTGGTACACAAGTAGTTATCTTCTTGGGTGATAAAAGTCATTAAAACATTTGCCCGTTTCATAAAAAAATCGTAATTTTGCAAACGATTTACGACATACCAAGAGTAGGTATGCCGATTAGTATTAACAAGCATTACTATTATTTCGCGTCAACCGAAACCCTGCCAAGTTTTACGGAATAAGACTCAGAAATAATGAGTAAAAGGTGCACCTAATAGGCACATACTCAATCTCCATAATAGTAGCTGTCCTATGTGTGAGTTTCTTGGAGATTGAGTGAGGTTCCTGGCAGGGTGCCTCGGTAACACGATAAGAAGCTCACGCTTTTTTACCGCGACAAGAATTGGTAGCAATGTGTAAAAGTTCACAAGGTTGTTGTTAGGCATTTGCCCTAGGGTTGGGAAATTCCGATTTCGGTGAGAAATCGGAATTTCCCAACCCTGAATTGAAGGAAAATG
>JAFSOU010000068.1 GCA_017443265.1 Bacteroidales bacterium
CACCTATCGAAGCGTGTATCAGATGGTTAGAACTGCAACCCGAACTTTTTTACAGAAAAACTTTGATAATCGGAAAAAATGTTATACCTTTGCAGTGTGAAAATAGCCATTTTCAACAATAACGTTATGAACTATTACACTTAAGATGCTTTTTTTATCGTTGTTGATATGATTAATAATCTCTTCTGACAAATCCTTACAATGAAGGGTTGTGGCTTTTTTAAATCCAAATATCTGATTATACTCCCCTGTTGACATTATATTATTGACTCGTGAAATTAAGCTAACACAATTTGAAACATCATTCTCGACACGATTGCCCCATACACCTGGATTATCCCAAACACATTCGTAAGTTATTTGTTGCGCTAACAACTCAAAATCAAAATCGCATGTATTAGTTTCTATTCTCGCAGTGTTTCTATATCTAAACACATCAAAATTTCTTCTTGGTTTTTGACATTTGCAAATGTTTTTAGATATCACCTGACCATCGTTGTCTTTAGGATAATATTCAGATAATGCACCATCTGTATCTATCTTAGCCATTTTTAGAGATCTAATAGCTTCCATTAACTTAGGAACCTGCGTTTTAGATGAAGGATGGAGTAGATAATATAGTTCATCAATTGTTAGTTTTTGATAGCCAAAGATATACTCCCCAGTCCCGAGTTCTATAGAAGTCATATCATCACTAATTGAACTATATTCTCCTGTAGCATCAATTAGTATGCATTTATTGTTGGTATAGGTAGATGTCAATTCCAATAATTTAGCGACCGTCCAGCTCTTCCCTCCACCGGTGGTTCCTAAAACTGCACAGTGTCTTCCAAATAAAGAATTCAGGGAAATGTTGCATATTGCATTATTAGAAGTGAGTTTTCCTATTGGTGCAAAAGGAACATCAGTGTCAGTTGGTTTTATTCCAAAATTTGAAATGTAAGCTCCAATTTGTTCATCGGAGCAAGAATAGACTTTTGCTCCAATAGCAGGGTATCGTGAAATGGTTTTTGTGATAGTATTTGGATGATATACACTAAATAGAGCTAAAAGTTCTATTCTTGCAATAGGATGAAAATCGGTATCATCCATATGGATTTTTTGATCTGTAATTTCAGTTTTTTCTCCTTGTGGTAAATTCAATTCAAACAATCTTCCCAAAAATCCATATTCAACACCTTCTATTACAACAAAACAGCCAACGGTTCCGCCATAATACAATTGTCCGTTGTTATAAAAAGTATGCAACAGTTTTGCTGTTGGAACTTGTACACGAACATATTGTGGAGTAACCTCACAAACGTATCCGAGAAATTTTGTATGATCAAATGGATGCATTTTCAAAAGGATTATTATAAGAATTATTCATTGGTAAATGCTCTACAAACGCTTTGAATTTAGAAAACAGAATAGAAACATTGGGTCTAACTACTAGATTCTCATCCAAATAATCAGGAACCAGGTCTGATATTATACCACTATCGATCCATTTGTCTTCTTTTTTAGTTTGACCATAACATACTATCAAAATATGTAAATTGTGGTTTTGCAGCGAAGCTTCTTTAATTACGTTCTGAATATGCTTATCCTTAAAGCCAAATCCAACAACAATTAACAATGTGTTCTCCTTCCGAAGTGTTTGTTGGAAATGAGACATCATTTCAAAATAAGGTTGGTCATAGCTACTTTCATATTTTTCACTTGCTGGGTATATAATGCACGGATTATCGGATTTTTCTTTTTGCAAGATTTGTCCTTTGGTGTTTTTCTCCCAATCGATGCTTCCGTGTAGTTTGAAAAGTTGAAACACATTTGGAACAAAGCTTTCTTCTTGCTTAATTCTTGTATGTTCACGGAATACTATGTCGAAATCAAAATTTGTTCCATTAAATACTCTTGGATATGACAAAGAAAAACCATCAATTACCACATAATTCATTCGGCGTGCTGCCTGTTCAAATAATGTGTCATAATTTGTCGTGTACAACTGCAAACGTGGTTCGCTTGGCTTTCGAGCTGTAAGTTTTCTGATGAAATCTTGATGATGTTGATTCGTTTCATCTAAATCTAATTCACAAGCAGTCGCAATTTTGTTTTCTAGTTTTATGCGTAAATTTTTATCATCATCCTTGTCAAGAATCTCCCCATTCAATTTTTCATACAGAATCGTAAAAGATAAGAAGTCTTCTATGTTTTTATCTTGTAGAATTTGTGTGCACTTATCTTTTAAAGCCCCTTCTTTTGAAGTAAAGACAGTGGCAATTTTATTTATTTCATCCTCATAGCTTTTCCATAATTCAGTACGAGTTTTCCCTCCATGAGTGCCGTTTTCCATTGAAGTTCCGGCGGCAGTAAGAACTGCAATGTTTCTAAAATGACTCATGTATCTTGACATGTCTTCCGCCATTACTTTGTATGCATACTCTTGTGCTTTTTCTTGCACATTGTCACCTTCTTTCTTTTCTTGTATCTGATCATTTACATACCATTGTTCATCATCATAAGAAACAGATATGTTTTGGGTTTTATACAAATACACTTTGTCCATATCTAGAAAACTTTATTGATTAATTCTTGTTTTATCTGCTGTGATGTTTCTATTTGTTGCCCAATTCTTGCTAATAGGTCTTCAAGTTTATCCCATCTTGTAACAAACTTTTCTTGCTTTTCTATTGAAAACAAGGGAATTTCAAACTCTTTTAAAATAGAAAAATGTCGTCTATAACCTTGTGGGACAATGTGAAGGTTTTTGATAGTGTAGTACAGGTACTTTGTTGTTACCAATTCTTCATTTGCTTTAATAATCTTTGTGCCATCTGCACCAAGAATAAAAGGGAAATCTACGAATTTGACAATTGTTGTATGGTCTCCAAAGACTATAACAGGTAAAGTTCCTTTAAATACCAAATCGTTAAAATCAGAATAACCAGCTATAAATGATTTACTTTGGTCAATAATTGGATATTTTCCTTGAAGTTGGTATTGTTCGGTATCTAACTTGCCAATTTCAAACTTCTCTTTCGTTATTACCTCTGAAATCTTTATTAATTGTTGTTTATGATATTCATATTGGCCATCTTTGCAATAACCTAATGTGTTTGCAACATCAATCTCTAGAAGTTTCTCCATCCTCTCCATCTCCCTCTTCTCCTTCTCCACCACCTCGTCGGCGGCCCAGAGCAGCTCGGCAAGGCGCTTCTGCTCGGCATTGGGCGGGAGGAGGAATTCTTGTTTGGCAATATCTTTCCAATTGATGGTCGGGGATAATCCTCCAACAGAAATGGTTATCGCCATGTCGATAAAACTCTTGGAATGGAATAAGAACGGAAGAAACATAGGATCAACCACATCTTCTTTCGCTCTCACAACCATGGCGTGGGCAGAACAAATGCCGTCAGTGGTTGCCAAAGCCGTTTTCCGTTGGTAGGCACGGCGGCGGCCAAAGATAATGTCACCTTTGTAGAAGCGCAACTTGGTGCCTTCCACATCGCTTGGGTGCCCATGTCGGCTCAAATGCAGGCAATCCGGGTCGATATGCTCTAATCCCACATACACATCAAGGTCGGTCTGGCTTGGCTCAACACGCTCTGCTATGTTTTGAACCATCTCGTCAAACCTGTATTTCTTCCAGTGGGTTTTATCTATGTGTAGTTCGTTCATTGCTTCTTGCTTTTTATTGCGACATCTGCGACATTTTGTGCGACATCTTTTATGACATTCCCATCATTTACACTGACATTTAAAGTTTTGCCTTTTACGACATCGGCTTCATTTACTGCGACATCTTTTACGACATCTGCGACATTTTGTGCGTCATTTACACTGCCATCTTGAGGGACATCTTGAGGGACATCTTGAGGGACATTCGAGGGACATGTCACTTCCCAATGGCCAGTTTTTCTTCCTCCTTTTCTTATAATCAAATTATCTCTTTTTAATTGAGCCAGAAGCCGTTGCACTTGTCGAGCAGATATGGAAAGTTTTTTTGCCAATGCTTCTGCTGTAACAAAACCATCTGCTTTTATGCTTAATAGCAATTCTTTTACGACATCACCTTCTTTTTTTACGACATCTTTTACGACGTCTTTTACGACACCTATATCGTTTGCACTGACATTTTCATCGTCTTTTTCCTTGATATTCAGAGAAAAATCTTTTACGACATCATTATCTTCTTTTACGACATCTTTTACGACATTTACACTGACATCTGAGGTAGATAGAAGTTCCCAATGACCTGTTTTTCTTCCTCCTTTTCTTTTGATAAGATTGTCATTTTGTAATTGAGCCAGAAGCCGTTGCACTTGTCGCGGAGACATTGATAGCTTTTTCGCCAATGCTTCTGCTGTAACAAATCTATCTGCTTCTATGCATAATAACAATTCTTTTGCGACATCTTTTACGACATCGTGCGTGTCATTTTGAACCTTACCTTGACTCTCATCACTGTAATTGTTATTCAAAATCTCGGTAAAGAACGATTCGTACTGCGAGCGGAAAGTAGGCCGTTTTTCATTGGTAAATCCGGGCAGTTTGGCGGTTTCGTTACGGATTTTGCGCAGACCACTGCCACGTTTCTCCATGTAGCCGAACTGCGTGAACACATCGGCCAAAATGGGATTGCGTCGTCTGGAGGGCACCTCGTTCAAATCGCGGTTCTGTATCAGACTGCCGTCAAACATGCCGCCTGGCGAGTAGATGACCAACCGGTTGTCGTAAATGTCTATGTGTACCTCGCTGCCCAATTCGGAATAGTCGCGGTGGATGAGTGCGTTCACCAAAGCCTCGAACAAGGCGCGGTCGGAGTAGTCGGGCGTGTCCAAACGGCGGTTGGGCAACTTTATCCAGCCTTTCTTGTTGTGCAAAGTCATGAACTGCACACCCGCATCCAACAATGTGAGCAGATTGCCTTGATACTCACGCGAATCGAGGGCGTCGTCTTTCTCCAAACCGTTCCAACGGGTGCAATAGAGGCTGGAATGGCGGTACGGACATTGGTCGGAGAACAGCACGCCCGCCTGTGTAAGCACGCCGTCATCGGTCACCAAAGAAAACGATTGCAATAGCTTATCCTCAAAAGGTAGTCCCGTTTGCTTCTGGTATGTTTTGGCCAAGGTGTCGAAAGTCAGCTCTCCCAAACGATAATCGGTCGCCAAGGAGTCGTAGGTGCGGTTGCGGCCTTTCAAAACGAGGGCACTCAATTGGTGGGCGTTGGCAATCACGCTTTCGTCACCGATGCGAATAAAGGCGGAATGAGTGCCGCTGTTTACATAATAGTAAGGTGTCATATCACCGGCGGAAACATGCAATTCCAATATAAAACGGCCGTTTTGGGCGGGCTTGGTGACCAGTTCAAATTCCGGAACGGGGTCCATAAAAACTTTAATGCGGTCACTAATGAACTCGGCATCCGCTTTGGCATTCTCTAATCCTATGGTTTTCCCATCGTCGTTCACGCCAAAGACGAGCACTCCACCCACAGTATTGGCAAAGGCACTCACGCTTTTGAGCCAGCTTTTGGGCTGCTTGCGCTCCACTGCCTCCTTGAAATCACAGGTGGTGTTTTCGCCGTAGGCTTGTTTTATGTTGTTCTTAATCATTGCTTCTTGCTTTTATTTTCGCCAAAGTTACATTTTTCTCAAAGTTTGGCGATTTTCACTTTTCTATCAAATAACCATCAAATAACCATCAAATAAAAATTCGTTCATTGCTTCTTTCCTTTTGTGTTCTTCTTCACCAGCTTAGCTGTTTCTTTTACAGTTTCTAAATAAGCTTCTTCCACGGGCGAGAGTGTATTGTTCTGGTATTTGCGGTATTCGGCGGTGGCCTTTTCCAAGGCTTGGGCATGGCTTACAGAGCCGGCACCTTCGAGCAACGGACGGTTGCCGGAAGTGAGCACCGAATCCAACTGGCGGATATAGTCGCTCATGTACATGGGCTTGTGCTCCAACGCATTGATTTCGGCCAAGTCGAAATAACCCGAAACGAGGTTATTCAAAATCTTCAACTCGTTTTCGTTCAGATAGTTCTTGGCGATTCCAATATCTTTCAATGCAGGCAGTTCGCCCGAAAAAGTAGTCAGCCCCATAAATGGCTTGTCGGCGACGGCACGCTCGTAGATGACTTCGGCTGCGGTATGTCCGTGGGCGGCAAAGTGCAGTTTGTTCTGAACTACTTTGAAAAAATGGATGGATTCATCACTCTTGGGATCATAATCCACACTGGTGGCGTATAGGTCAAGCACTTGGCGATACAACACTTTTTCCGATGAACGGATGTCGCGAATTCGGTCAAGCAGTTCTTTCCAATAATTACCACCGCCGTTGCCTTTCAGTCGCTCGTCATCCATCGCAAACCCTTTAATCATATACTCCTTCAACCGCTGCGTAGCCCAAATGCGAAAACGGGTGGCAATAGCCGATTTAATGCGGTAGCCAAGCGAAATAATCATATCGAGGTTATAATAGGTGACCTCGTAGTTTTTGCCATCATCGGCAGTTGTTCGGAATTTCCGAACAACTGATTTTTCATCCAATTCCCCTTCTGCAAAAATATGCTTGATATGCTCGCTAATATTCGATTTGCTGGATTGGTAAAGCATGACCAACTGTTGCTGATTCAGCCAAACCGTTTCATTGTCCAATTTCACATTTATCTTCGTCAAACCGTCTTCGGTCTGATAGATGATGATGTCGCCGGTGTTTTCTATATGTTGTTCCATATCTAATCTTCTAATATTCTGCTGATTCCTTCATATAATTCTACGCGATTCACTTTCCATTCCGCCATCAATTCTCCGAAATATGGTTTCGGTTCTCTGTCTTTCACCTCCAGTCTTGACACATACTGCGAAATGTTGAGCGTCGCACCATTCTCCAAAATCTGTTCGATGCTCACCACCTTGGCGAAACCAGGTATGTCCTTGTATTCTTTGTATGCCTTGAAAATCTTGTCGATATGCTTCTCTTCGAGCATACTGATGGTTTTGTCGCGCCTTACTTCGTCAACGGCATTGATAAAGAGAATCTTGCCTTTTCGTTGGGTGGGTTTCTGCATACGGCAAATCAGCAGGCAGGCCTCCATCGGGGAGTTATAGAACAAATTTGGTCCAAGCCCGATAACGCAATCCACGCAGTCGCTTTCAATCATTTTGTGCCGCATCTCACGTTCGGCATCGCGGAACAGGATGCCGTGAGGCCAAAGCACCACGCAACGCCCTGAGTCGGGTTTCAAACTTTTCATAATGTGCTGCTGGAAGGCGTAGTCGGCGCAGCCTTGCGGTGGCGTACCCCAGATGTTGCGGCCATACGGGTCGTCGGTAAAAGCCGCCTGATCCCAACTTTTGATGGAGTATGGCGGATTGGCTAACACAATGTCGAACTTCTGGAGTTCGTCATATTCCATAAATATCGGGTTGCTCAAGGTGTTGCCCCGCACAATGTTGAACTCCTCAAAGCCGTGCAATAGCATGTTCATTCGGGCAATACTGGAGGTTATCAAATTGATTTCCTGCCCATAGAGACGCAAGGTGCGGTATTCCTTGCCTTGCTCCTTGAGCATCATGGCGCAGTTGAGCAGCAGGCCACCGCTGCCGCAGGTGGGGTCATACACACTTTCGCCCTCGTGCGGGTCGGCAATAAGCGTCATCAGTCGTACCACCGTGCGGTTGGTGTAAAACTCTGCAGCGGTGTGTCCGCTGTCGTCGGCAAACTTCTTAATCAGAAACTCGTAGGCGTTGCCCAATTCGTCATTTGGCACATTCTTGATATTCAAGTTTTTACTGGAAAAATGCTCAATCAGCTGACAAAGCATCGCATCCGAAAGTCGTTCCTTGTTGGTCCAGTCGGCATCGCCGAAGATGCCTTGCAGCTGCTGTGCGTTAACCTTCTGGATTTCGTTCAGAGCCTTACTGATGGCTTGTCCAACATTCACGGTCACCTGCCGCACTTGGTTCCAATGGGCTTCAGCCGGCACTTTGAAACGGTGGTTTTCATCGAAGGCGGCATATTCCAAATCGCCGTCGCTCTCGGCCAAGGCATCTTCGTACTCCTCGTCATAGACATCACAAATGCGTTTGTAAAACAGCAACGGGAAGATGTATTGCTTGTAGTCGCCCGCGTCAATGAATCCGCGAAGGTAGGTGGCCGCGCCCCAAAGATAAGATTCCAATTCTTTCAGTGTCATTTCGCAAATTCGTTTAGCAGGTTTATAAATCTTTCTTCGGCTTGTCGTGCTTCTTCCACGGCAGTTCTCAGTTGTTCTTTAGCCTCTTCCATGGTCGGCAGGTTGTCGGTCATCTCCTTTTCCACATACAGCGGGATGTTAAGGTTGTATCCGTTCGCTTTTATTTCATCGAGACCAACCACCTTGGCGTGATTTTTTACGTCCTCGAAATCGGAATACCATTTATATATGGTCTCAATGTGTTCGGGCTCCAAAGTGTTCTGGGCACGACCTTTTTTCACTTGGTCGGCGGCATCAATGAAAAGGAATTTGCCTTTTTTGGATTGCTCTTTATTTGCCCTGAAAATCAGAATACAGGCGGAAAGTGTGGCCCCATAGAAAATATTCTCCCCCAATCCGATGACGGCTTCCAGCAAATCCTTTTCCAACAACACGGAACGAATCTTGGCTTCGGCGTTCTTGCGGAACAGGGCACCGTGGGGAAGCACTACCGCCACGCGCCCAGTCTTTTCGTCCATCGATTTCACCATGTGCTGCACCCATGCCATGTCGCCATTGCCTTTAGGTGGCGTTCCGGCAATGTTGCGACCATATATGTCGTCAGCCCAAATGTCCGCGCCCCAGTTACTTAACGAAAATGGCGGATTGGCAATAACAATGTCGAACTGCTGTAGATGGTCGTACTTGAAGAATTTGGGTTCGCGCAAGGTGTCGCCACGTTCGATATGGAAATCCTCAATGCCGTGCAGGAACATATTCATTCGAGCAATGGTGGAGGTGGTTAAGTTTTTCTCTTGTCCGTAAAGTTTCAGTGTGCGGAAGTCACCGCCGCTTTGCTTTACTTGTTCCACACATTCTAGCAACATACCTGCAGTGCCACAAGCGGGGTCGTAGATGGTTTCGCCCTGTTGCGGATTGACAATAAGTCCCATAAGGTGCACAACCGAGCGAGGTGTGTAAAACTCACCGGCTTTCTTGTTGGTTTGGTCAGCAAACACTTTTATCAGGTATTCGTATGCCCGCCCCAAAACATCCGGCTCTACATTGGAATTGGATAGATTGTATTGTGAGTAATGCTCTATCAAGCGGCAAAGAAGTTCATCGGAGAGTTTGTCCTTGTTAGTCCAAGCGGCATCACCGAAAATATTGGCCAGATACTGAGGATTTGCCTGCTCGATTTGGGAGAAAGCCCCTTTGATGGCACTACCTACATTTGTGGTTGTGGCTCGGACATCTTTCCAATGGCAACCTTTGGGAATGATAAAGCGGTGCATTTCGGCGCCTGATGCATATTCATGGTCGCCGTCGCTTTCCGACAACGCCTCTTCATATTCTTCGTCATAAACATCAGATATCCGCTTGAAAAACAGCAGGGGAAATATATACACCTTAAAATCAGCAGCATCTACTGGACCCTTGAGGATCCAAGCGGCTTTGGCGAGGTATTGTTCTAATTGAGATAATGTTATCATCTTGTATTTGTGTAATATTTACCTGCTGAACTTTTTCTCGTCGTACTGCGAGAACTTGTTTTTCTTGAACAGGAAATTGGCGAACACCACGCTGCCGCGGTATATCTCGCCCACCCGTCGGTGTTCCATGCGGCGGCGTTTTTTGGTGAGGTTGGGCACCATGCGGTAAAAGGCGAAATGAGCCCTTACCACAGCCCAGAATTCTTTGGGTTTGCCTTCGGTGAGGAAACGCAATGCCGCCACGTAGTCGAGCACAATGCGTGTGGGGAACACGTAGGCAAGGCTGTGCCGGCGCAGGTTTTTGTATAGCAAGGCAAAATTGTTGCGGAAATTCAAAAAAGTCTTGAACGGAGAACTAGGTGGCAAGGTGCCGCCGCCCACGTGGTAAATCTTTGAGTTTGGACAGTACATAACTTTGTAGCCGTGGTTTTTGGCACGCCAGCAAAAGTCTATCTCTTCCATGTGTGCGAAGAAATCGCCGTCGAAACCGCCAAGTTGGTGGAACACAGGTGCTTTTACGAACATAGCTGCTCCCGTGGCCCAGAACACCTCGCGCACGTCGTCGTACTGGCCAAGGTCTTTCTCCAAAGTGCTGAACACACGTCCGCAGCAGAAAGGGTAGCCGAAACGGTCGATGAAACCGCCGGCGCCGCCAGCATATTCGAAAGTGTCGCGGTTGATGTGCGAAAGCAGCTTGGGCTGGCAGATGGCAATTTTGTCGTCGCTTTCCATCAGCTCCACCACAGGCTCAATCCAGTTGGGGGTTACCTCCACGTCGGAGTTGAGTATTACGTAGTAGTCGGCGTCAACATGTGCAAGGGCTTTGTTGTAGCCTTCGGCGAAACCGTAGTTTTTGTCGTTCACTATGATGCTTATCTGCGGATAGCTGGTGCGCAGAAAATCAAGCGAATCGTCGGTGGAGGCGTTGTCGGCGACCACTATCTGTGCCGTGGCGCTGTGCTCCACCACCGACGGCAGGAACTGCTTCAGCATCTTGCGTCCGTTCCAGTTTAGTATTACTATGGCAATTCGTTTGTTCATTGTTCTTTTTCTGAGGGTCTTTTGTGTTTCCAGCGGCGGTGCGACCACAGCCAGTATTCGGGTTGGCGGGTTATGGTCTGCTCAAGCAGCCGCACGTATCTCTCCACAATTTCGCCGTGCTCGGTCTGCTGAGGGGTGTCGGTTATTTTATGGAACGTAACCTCGTAAAAGCCGCGTTTTTTCTTGTTCACTTCGTAGTAAAGCACGGGGATGTCGTATTTCTTGGCGAAATATTCGGCTCCGTATATCACTCCGGTGTCTTGGTTTAGGAAAGTGGTCCACCAGCATTTGTGTATGTCGTTCGGCGACTGGTCGCAGAGCATCATATACGCCACAGGAACCTTATGTCTGTGGTAGTATTCGAAAGCCTGCCTCACCCTGTCGGCAAACACCACCTCGGTGCCGTAACGGGTGCGGCGTTTGTTCAGACATTTGTCCAACGCCTTGTTCGACAGCTCCTTACCTACGCCTATACCGTGGTGTCGCACCTGATGTTCGAGTGAGGTGATCATATATTCCCAGTTGTTGTAGTGCGACGACATCAGTATCACACTTTTCCCTTGTTCGTAGTATTTGAAAGTCATTTCGGGATTGGTTACGCGGTAGCGGGCGAAGAGTTTTTTCGGCTGCAGCCGCATGTTGAGGATAAGTTCCGAAGCTATGTCGGACAGATGGTGGTAGTATTTCTTTGCCAAAACGGCGATTTCGTCGTCGCTTTTGTCGGGAAAGGAGTTGCGCAGGTTGTTGAACACAATCTTTTTTCGGTAACGGAACACTTTATAAATCAGGAAGTAGTTGAAGTCGGACAGCCAGTATAGCACCCTTATAGGCAGGTATGCCAAAGGGAGCAGCACAAGGTAGAAAAGCAGTTTGCTGAACATCGGTTAGTATCCTCTTTCAAATTGCATACCGGCTTCGCCCTGCACATATTCTTCGAGCATGTTGCGGCTGAGGCGGCGTTCCCACAGCATATCCTGCACTTCGCCGCGGGCGTTGGAGTGCAGCAGCTTGTAGTCGCCCGACTGGAACTCGTCGAAGAAAACGAACATACGTTTGGGCTCGTCGGCAGGGAGTATGTCGTAACGCCACATCTCGTAGGGAAAGTAGAACACCTGTCCTTGTGTTTCGTGGTTGCGCACGCTCACTTTGTGGCGACCGTCGATGATGTGGTTCGGAGGGCCGTATTGCAGGTACACGCGTCCGCGGTCTGTGTTGAATCCCGGAGTCTTGCCGTAGCCGAACTTTTTCTCTACAAACTCCACCTGCTGACGGTATCTCTCCCATTCCGTTTCGGGGTCCATACCGTTGCGTTTTGCCCAGAACATAAACAGGAAATGTTGGTTTTCTTCCAGAGATAATTTGTTGCAGTGGGTAATATAGTTGCGTTCTTCGGCGTTGGCTTTCGGCCAAAGACTTTTCACGTAGTATGTCAGTTTGTTCTTGTCGGTAATCTGTGTGGCGAAATTGCTGTCGGTATATTCAATGCTTTGATATGTTTCTGACGATTCGGCTATAGAGGGGTTGCTGCGCTGGAAGGGGAATTTGCGGAAAAGCAGCAGGTCGTTGTTCATGTTCACCACCTCCACCACGAGGTTGTAGTTGCCCGAAGGCACTTTGCTGATATCCATAGTGCCGTATTCCGCCACAATTTTATCGGGATTATGCCGCACATACTGGTCGGTGCCGGGTATTTTGCGGCCGGTTTCGAGTGTTTCGAGATAGGAGTGGGTTGCCAAAATTTTGGTGTTTGCCTCTTTGTCGATGTTGTATATCTCGAAATAATAGTTGAGCTCTTTCATGCTTTCCGGCACAAAGGAGTTGGTGTAGGGCACCATGTCGTAGCCGCCGCGCGAGAGCATATTGTCTGTCTTGGTTGGCGTGGCGCTCGACATCAGCTGTATCGACGACAGCGAAGGCGTTGAGGCAGGGTAGGCCACGTACACGGTGTCGGTGATGGTCTGCGGTTTTGTGCGGGTGTTTTTGTCGTTAACCGTAAGCTCCAGCACATAGATGCCGTTGGCGAGCGAGAAACGTTGCAGGTCGAGAAACTGGAACTGGTCGTCGGTGGGCTTGGCAATGGCGGGGCTGTTGAGGGAGTATTTCTTGGCGTAATAGATGGAATCGCCCTGACGTGCCACCAAAGTCATCTCCAGCGTGGCTTGGTATTTTCCGTCGACTGGCACAAACTCCAAGCTCCACGCGTCGAGCAGTAGGTATGTCTCCACGTATGGAGTCTCTCCCGGAATGTTGAAAGTGGAACGGGTGAACAGCGCCGACACCTGCCTCTCTTGGGCAAAAAGCGTCATAGCCATCAAACAAACGGACAACAAAGCTATTTTTTTCATATTTGTATTATGTGTATTGCAAATTATTATCAACGTTCAAAAGTCGTTTTTATTGTTTTTTGAAATATATTATTCGCGTGCAAAACGCATTTTTTTCTTGTCGGATAGGAGTACAAGTGAGTCGTGGGTTATTTTTTTTACCAAAAAAGTGTCGGTGAACGGAACCACCGAAGTGTCTGTGAAACGTTTGCCCGAAAGCCAAAGGGTGTCGCGTTTGCGACGCCATGTGTTATATTGTGTGGTGGACAAATTCACCGAAGCGGCTATTCCGTTGCCGCCAAGGGTGAACCCCCTGTAAATGCTGTCGCCGGCCGGAATACGTCTCCACGTGCCTATATATTCCGCCGCATCGTCGGAGCAACCGCATACAGCAAATAGCGCCACGGCGACAAAAACGAATCCTATTTTATTGTGTAATGTCATTGACTTCAGGTTGTTATATAGAAAAATATGTTTGCTAGCAACGCTACAAATATACACAAAATAAATGAAAGTTGTGTATTATTTTAATGATGGAAAAGCCATTTGTTTGACTGCAAAAAAGAAAAAAAAGGAAAAATATTTTGCCAAATCAAAAAAAATACGTATCTTTGCAGTTCGTTAGTTTAAAAACGAAATTTATTTAATTAATTAAAAAATAACAAATTATGCCAGCAAGAATTAGATTGCAACGTCATGGTAAAAAGAATCAACCTTATTACCACATAGTAGTTGCGGATGGTCGTGCACCACGAGACGGAAAATTTATCGAAAAACTGGGAGTTTACAACCCCATGAAAAACCCTGCCGAGATTACCCTTAATATCGACAGCGCTGTGAATTGGCTCAAAAACGGAGCTCAGCCCAGCGAGACAGCAAGACGCATACTGTCTTACAAAGGCGTGCTTCTGAAACGTCACCTCCAGATCGGTGTCGAAAAAGGAGCCATCAGCCAAGAACAGGCCGATGTTAAGTTCAACCAATGGTTGCAGGAAAAAGAGGCAAAAATTAACAGCAAGCGCAACACTTTGGAAAGCGAAGCCCGCGACGCCCGCAAGGCACGCCTCGAGGCCGAAACCAAAGCCAACGCCGCCAAAGCTGAGGCCGTAGCTGCCAAGAGAGCTGCCGCCGCCGAAGCCGAAGCTCAAGCCAAGGCAGCTGCCGAAGCCGAAGCCAACGCTGAAGCTGAACAGCCGGCCGAAGAAGCTCCTGCTCAAGAGTAAGCCCAAAAAATTCGGAAACAACAACAGATAGCGGATAAAACTCGGTTTTATTCGCTATCTCTTTTTATAAAAACCCAAAATCAATGGACAAAAAAGATTGTTTCAACCTAGGCAAGATAACAAAACCATTCGGACTGAAAGGCGAAGTGGTGTTTTTCCTCGATGTTGACGAACCCGCCGACTACGCCGCCCTCGACTCCGTTTTTGTGGAGGTGAAAAACCAGCTGGTGCCATATTTCATAAAAAGCATACGCATCAACGGCAACAAGGCAACCGTGCTTTTCGAGGACATTACACGCGAAGAATCGCTCGCACTTGTGGGCAGCGAACTCTATCTGCCGCTCACACTGCTGCCAAAACTCACTGGAAAAAAATTCTATTTCCACGAAATAATAGGCTTCGCCGTGGTTGACAGCGAAAAGGGCAATATCGGCAACGTGGCCTCGGTGATAGAATACCCGGCACAGCCACTTTTCCAAATTATCAACAACGAAAAAGAGATACTGCTGCCTGTCCTCGACCAGCTTATCGACAGTGTGGACCGAGAAAACCGCACCATCCGTGTAACCGCCCCCGCCGGACTTATCGACCTCTATATGCAAAAATAGTTGATAAAAATTGGATAACTCGTTGAAACACCCTGCCGATTTTACAAAAAAATAACGTAAATTTGCAGATGAAAAAAGAAAATGCCTCAAAAGCATTGCAGTGTATAATATATTGAAAACAAGAACATAACACATATTCCTATGGCTGAGACAGAAGAAACCAGACCCGAAAAAAACCGCTATTCCGACGAGGAACTGGCCGAATTTCGCGAGATAATTGAGAAAAAACTCGAGAAAGCCCGCAAAAACCTCGAACTTTTGACCGAGGCCGTGGCCAACTCCGCCGAAGACGTGAGCGACACCTCGCCTACGTTCAAACTGTTGGAAGACAGCGGCGAAGTGCGTTCGAAAGAAGAGAACGCCCGTCAGGCAGTGCGCCAGCAAAAATTTGTGAAAGACCTCGAAGCCGCACTTGTCCGCATCGAAAACAAAACCTACGGCATCTGCAAGGTTACAGGCAAACTCATTCCGAAGGAACGTCTGCGCATTGTGCCGCACACCACCATGTCGGTGGAAGCCAAACTCCAGCAAAGAAAAAAATAGTACTTTTTTTTGCTAAAACGATGGGCAAAAACGATGCCCGACACTTCGGCCAAAGCACTGAAATACGTTTCTGTCAGCATTGTCAAGTAAAAATATATTTTACATAATTTGTTGATTATGAGTAATAAACGATTAGCTGGGGAGGTGTGGAGACAAAAAAACTTTGTCGGACCAAAAAAAATGCGTACTTTTGCAAACGCATTTTTGAGATAAAATGATTGTCCTATGGTGTAATGGTAGCACTACAGATTTTGGTTCTGCCTGTCTAGGTTCGAGTCCTGGTAGGACAACAAAAACGCAACTGATTTTCAATTGGTTGCGTTTTTAATTATACAACATTCAACCATACAGCCCACCCATGAAACAACTTGTGATATTCGATTTGGACGGAACGCTGGTAAATACCATCGCCGATTTGGCCGACAGCGTGAACCATGCCCTGCAAACCCTCAGCTATCCAGCCCAACCATACGAAAAATTCCCATACTTTGTAGGCAACGGCATCTACAAGCTTATAGAGCGCGCACTTCCTCCCGAAAACCGCGATGAGCATACAATACACTCTGTAAAGGCCGTGTTTATGGATTATTATATGCTGCACAACACCGACAAAAGCACCGTTTACGACGGGGTAGGGGAGTTGTTGCGGGTGCTTGCCGGCAAAGGTGTAGCTCTTGCCGTTGCCTCCAACAAGGTGCACGAGGCCACAGTGGCTATGATTGCCCGTCTGTTCCCCGGTGTCGAGTTTGCCTGTGTGCTTGGCCAGCGCGACGGGGTGCCCACCAAGCCCAATCGCGCCATAGTCGACGACATTTTGCTTAACGTATCGGCCACTCCATCCGAAGCACTCTATGTGGGCGATTCGGGAGTGGATATGCAAACAGCGCACAACGCCGGCATCACCGCCGTGGGCGTAACATGGGGCCTGCGCCCTGTGGAGGAGCTGCGCCAAAACGCCGCCGACATAATCATCGACAGCCCGATGCAGCTGTTGGAATATCTTTAATCATAGTGATTGGATGGCCTCACAAATATCGCCGATAGAAACATTTTCGGCGTCGAACCGCAAACGGGCGCGCTTGTAAACCTGCCTACGCTCGTCCAACTGTTCCTTTACGAAAAACCTCAACTCGTCGTCGCTCATACTTTCGAGTATAGGCCGCGCTTTTTTCGACTTGGCTTTGCGGCTGAGAATAGTGCTTTCCGTCGCCTCGAGGTATATGCTCAAACCATTCTCCAAAATAAAATCCATATTGTTGTGGAAACAAGGTGTGCCACCTCCGGTTGAAATCACACAATTGTCGTGCTCTGCAGTTGATAATAGGATTTCGTGCTCCAGTGTACGGAATGCCGTCTCGTCGTAGCGCGAAAAGAAATCGGAGATGGAAATCTTGTAACGCTCTTCGAAAACTTTGTCGGTGTCCATAAAACAATAGCCCAGCTGCCGGGCAAGGCGTTTGCCTACAGTAGTCTTTCCGCTGTACATGTAGCCGACAAGATATATTCGCATCCGATTAGTGTTTTTTTTGGTAAAATAAACAAAAAATGCTTGTTATTATTGTGCTTGCGGGTGTGTTTTTATTGAAATAGACGAGCCTCTCCAGCCTAACCTTGAATAAATATAATAAAGTATTATGTTATAATGTGCTGATTTTCAATGGCTGTGTATATAAAGGGCTTGGTTACCCCCAAAATTATTTGCAAAAAAAATGATAAAATTGTATCTTTGCGGGTTGATTGCGTGTCAATTGATAAATAACAATATTATATGATTAAATCTCACAAAATAAAAGTGTTATTGGTAGTTTTGCTATCTTTTGCCGGAGTGGCTGAAGCTCAGGTGCCGGCGGCTACCATACCTTATTTTTGTGATTTCGAAAATGCTACCGAATGCTCCAACTGGCAGTTTGCCAACAACAACGTTAACAATTGGCATATCGACACTGTTGCTTACCGAAGCAGAACTCACGGTTTATATGTTTCGTGGTTTGGAACGGACACGAACTATTATTATTACTGGGACTCGACAAACTCATACGCTTTTAGAAAAATCCATTTCGCCGCAGGTTTGTACAATATCAGTCTCGATTGGTTGTACGAGAGTTATACCAATTACATCTACTATACATATATCAGGGTGTTCCTTGTTCCTGCCACAACCACCTTTGTGGGCGGGCAGCGCTATCCGGGACTCTCGGCAAGCAGCCTCCCACGAGGCGCTATCCCCGTTGATGTAAGCGGTACCCAGCTTATTTTCAGAGGCACTTGGTCCACGTTCTCCAATGCGTTGGTGCAGGTCCCGGCCACCGACGACTATTATCTCGTTATCTTTTTCAGCAACAACGGCCATCTTCCAGAACTATATCCCGAATATGGATTATTTTATAGCCCCGTTATCGACAATATCCGTATAGATCCCGTTAGTTGTTCTAAACCATTTGCCCTCACCAACACAAGTCTGGGCAGTGGCTGTATAAGCCTCGACTGGGAGGACCGACAGCTACCCGCCACACAGTTGTGGGACATAGAATATGGCCCACGGGGCTTTGCCCACGGCTCGGGACGTACTATAACGGCAAACTCACATCCTTACGCTATCTGCGGACTGCAGGACGACACGATATACGATGTATATGTGAGGTCGCACTGCCAGATCGGATCGGCAAGTGCATACAGCGATGTTATGACATTCCGCTATAGCTCACAACTCCCTCTCTGTCGCGATTTCAGCGACCTCAAAGCACCGGGAACTACGTGCACCTACGGACAATACGAAGAGTTCAACGACACCATCGGCGAGTTTTACGGCCCATACGCCGACACAGGAATAATAAATTACGGAAGCTCACACTACGGCGACCCCAACACCCTGATGTACTCGAGCAGGCACACCGTGCATACCAACCCCGACGAAATGGACTCCTGCTCAGGCTACAGGCTGCACACCGTGCCAAAGGGCGAAAACTCGGCGGTGCGTCTGGGAACCGTCTATGGCAAATGGATATGCCAGAGCATCTCCTACGACATAATGGTGGACTCGTCGTCGGCCGACCTGCTGATGCTCAAATACGCCACCGTGCTCTACAACCCCGACAACCACAACGCGGTGCGAAAACCCCGTTTTCTGATGGAGGTACTCGACAGTAGCAACAATCTTATCGACAGAGGATGCTACTACGCCGACTTTACACCCGACAACGTATCTCACGACACATCGTGGCGGACGGGAATCGACAGATATGTTTATTGGCACGACTGGACTCCAGTGGGACTGAATATTGCCACATATCACGGACATAGGATAACGGTGCGACTAACCACCTACGCCTGCGGTCAGGGAGCCGACGCACACTTCGGATATGCCTACTATACTTTGAAATGCCAGAAGTCGAGGATTAAAGCAGTGGTGTGCGGCAACGACAACAATCCGTACCGGGCACAATTCACCGCACCCGAAGGTTTCAGATACGGCTGGTGGAGCCCCGACAAACCGGGGTTTTCATCCACCGAACAGTCGATTCAAGCACTCCTCGACGGCTCGGAGTATTTCTGCGACGTGTTTTTCGGCAACGACACCTCGAACTGCAAATTCACATTGTCCGTAAAGGCCACACCAGACCTCGTTGAGCGCCAGTACACCCACGCAGAATTCAGCTACACCAAAGACACCTCCAACTGCCAATACAACGCCACCTTCGCAAACAACAGCTACTCGTCGAATTTCGACAGAAGCGATATATCCTACGACTGCGACTATTACTACTGGGATTTCGGCGACGGCGACACCGCATCGGGCACCAACCTGCAGGCACCTCAAACCCACAGGTTCCCGACACACGGCTCATATACCGTTATGCTGATAGTTGCGCGAACAGCAATAGGGTGCTACGACACCATTTTCAAAACCATAACTTTTGCCCCGCCCGAAAAGCCGGTGCTGCACGGCGATACCGTGTTGTGTCACGGAAAAAACAACCATTTGTGGGTCGAAGGGCAAACTTTTGTCGATTACCGTTGGAACACCGGCGACTCCACGCAGGCCATCGACAGAGAGATGATTATTAACTACAATTTCATAGTGCACACAACCGACAATAGGGGCTGCGAAGCCGACGACTCGTTGTATGTCCGCGTCGTGCGCAAACCTCAAATCATTATCGACACCCACAACTTCGCAGGATGCAACCCGCTATCGGTAACAATTAGCGACAGAGAATATAACGACGATTCCTTGACATACTTTTGGGACTGGGGCGACGGCAATTCCGATGTCAACGACAGCTCCACCACCCATCACACCTACCATACACCAGGCAGGTACATGATTACCTGTATAACAGAATCTATGCCCGGATGCAACGACACGACACACCTCTACGCCTATTCCTACGACTATACCAAGGCCGACTTCAGGTGGCACTCCTTCTTCGGAAAAATAACCAAGCCCGATATGTTTTTCGAGAACATCAGCGCACCGCACGAACCCGAATATAACTACTACAAATGGGAGTTCTATCGCGACACCATCGACACAATACCTGTAGGCAACTCGTTCGAATACGAACCAACCTACCGATGGCCGGTTGCCGACAACAGCGATGTGGGTTTCTACAAAGTGCGTCTGGTGGCCTATACACCGATACGTACACCCGAGCAAGAACTGTTGTGTATGGACTCCATCGACTATATAATTTACATCCTCAACGATTTCCTGCAGTTTCCCAATGTCATAACCCCCAACGGCGACGGAGTGAACGACATTTTCGAGATCAAAAACCTGCTCGACGGAGGCAACTACACCGACAACGACCTATATATCTACAACCACTGGGGACGACTGGTGTACTATAAACACAACATCACCACCCGCGAAGATTTTTGGGACCCTTCGCTTACAAACGAGATGACAGGCACTTACTATTACCGCTTCTCCGCCAAAGGCCACACCGGAAACGTGCAACGCAACGGAGTCGTGGAACTGCTCAGATAAAATCGCAATTATTAACCGTAAAATGTAGCAAAACAACAATAATAAATGTCCATAATAAAAATACACCATTGTTGATATAAAATGATGATAGACAAAATATTAAAAAAAACATAATGAGTTAATTGAACAAAAAACTTGAAAAAGCCAAAAAAAAATAGTATCTTTGCGAGGATTTTCAGCGATTAAATATTCGGAAATAATTAAGCAAGATATTGAAAAACAATGCAAAAGGATTGATATCAGACAAGGAACAGTTTTGATACAAAGATGTTATTGAATAATAAAATATAGAAACCATCATAAAATGAACAACATAAAGAAAAAACTCAGAAATTTGATTTTGTGGATAGTTATTGTTGCACCAATCACAGCCACAGCCCAGTCGTTAGTCGACACAGTACCATACTGCTGTAACTTTGAGAATGCGGCCGAACGCCTCTATTGGCGTTACGCCAACCCCACCACCACCAATGCAAGTAAATGGATGATAGGTATGGGCAATCAGACCGGAGTTGGAGTATATAGTATGTATATTTCCTCCGATGGTGCGAGCAATACATATTCAAACGTACAGTCGTACTCGTACGCATACCGCAAGATACATATTCCCGCAGGTATTTATGAAGTGAGTTACGACTGGGTGGCCAACGGATACAGCTCGACCACCTACGCTTATCTGAGGGCATTTCTTATTCCCGCCACCGCCACTTTTACAGGAGGCACTTTGTACACAGGTCTTTCGGCCACATCGTTGCCAGCCGGCGCCATCTCTGTCGACGGCAACACCGCACGACTGCTGCAGCCTGTGTGGACATCGTTCCTCGACCCCATTGTGCAAGTGCCCACAACAAACGATTACTACCTTGTGTTTTTCTGGTTCAACAACACATCATCGGGTTCATCGTACCAGCCCCCGGCAGCTATCGACAACATCTGCATAAATCCCGTTACCTGTCCTCAGCCGTATAACGTAACTAAAAACAATCTCGGCAACGGCTGCGTGGAAGTTTCTTGGACCGATTTCGGCAATCCGCGTCCTACTGGGTGGATTGTGGAATACTGGCAGTATGGCTCCACCTCAGGAAACACCTCCAAACACTATACCACCACCAACCCCGATACCATTTGCGGCTTGCAGGACAACGTAACCTACGAGATCTGCGTGCGCGCTATCTGCCCCAACGGCGATACCAGTAACTGCAGCCAAGTAATACGGGTGCGCTATTGTACCGTAGTACAAGGTTGTATCGATTTCACCAACCTTACAGGACCTAACTGCGTGTGCTCTCACGGTACTACATCATCCAGCACGCTGCCTCCCACCGGTGGTTGGGGTAACACAGGCCCATACGCCACTATAGGTGTTGTGGATCATGGCCCCAGAGCATACGGATATCCATCCACCCAAACCCCAAGCCAGCATACCGTGCATACAGACCCATCCATGATGGATTCGCTAAGCAACAACCAACTGCCTACCATACCGCCTACCGAGTGTGCCTCGGTGCGTTTGGGATGTGCCCGCGCTCCACGAAGCTACGAAGCCTCGGCCATCACCTATAATTTTATTGTGGACACGACCCAGGCCGACATTATCGTGTTGAAATACGCACTTGTTACATATAACCCTTCCGGTCATAACAATACTCAGCAACCGCGTTTTACGATGCAGTTGGTGGACAATAACAACGTCCCTATCGACCCGATCTGCGGTGTGGCCGATTTCGTTTCTTCGCAAGCAGCACAACTTGCCGACCAACCGGGTTCACCATGGCATGCCGGAAGAGGCTCCAATATCTTCTATAGGGATTGGACTACTGTTGGTCTCGATGTGTCGCGATTCCATGGTCAGAACATCAGGGTGAGTTTGGCTACTTTCACATGTACCCAGGGTGCAACAGATCACACTTGCTACGCCTATTTCACCCTCACTTGTTCCAAAGCCCGAATCATAGCCAACACCTGTGGCAACAACGCTCAGGTGGCTACGCTTACAGCTCCTTCGGGATTCAACTACAGATGGTATAACCCAAGCCTGCCCAACTGGAGTTCCAACCAACAAACAGTTCAGGTAAATATCGACAGCTCGGTGTACTACTGCGAGGTGTCGTTCATCGACAACCCACAATGCCGGTTCACCATGTCCACCATGGCCGCACCGCGTTTTCCCCACGCCAGATTCTCGGCAAGTCTAGATACTACCGGCTGTAACTACAAAGTTAATGTAGTCAATTCGAGTTACGCATCCATCAGCGCCACCGATCCTAACCCGATAGGACCTTGCGAATCGTTCTACTGGGATTGGGGCGATGGTACCACTTCGCGTGCCGAACATCCGCAAAGTCATACATACCGCCAACCGGGCACATACACCATAATGCTTGTGGTGGGACTGGCCGGCGACGAATGCACCGACACATCCTATTATACAGTAACTTTCCATGCCCCGCAGGCACCCACTATATCGGGCGACTCGGTGGTGTGCGTGAACACACGTGCCCATATCCAGGTGAACGGCGCCACAGCCCGACGTTTCCAATGGAGCACAGGACAAAATACCCAGGGCATAGATATTTATCCTCCCGATTCCGTGACAGTGACAGTACACGTTTGGGACCAGCTGGGCTGCGAAACAATACTGGATTTCCACGTGGATGTGGATACGGTGCCGTTGCCTGTGTTCGACCCGTCGGTTTATGAGTCGTGCGTGCCATACACTATGAGCGTTGTTGACATCAACCCCGAAAGCCAGAACAACACCTACAGCTGGGACTGGGGCGACGGCTCTACGACACCCAACAACAACACCCCCACCCATACCTACAGCTCTGAAGGCACCTACCGTTTCACTACCTACATAGTGAGTGCCGAAGGCTGTCTCGACACGGTTTACAATACCGCCCACGTATATGGATTCCCGCACGGCAGTTTCTCGTGGACACCTCCAATCATCACCGTTACCAACCCCGAAGTGCAGTTTATCAACCTTACCACCCCCAACGCCCCGACCAATGTTTACACTTGGGAAGTGTTCTACCACACATCAAATCCTATGAGATACGAAAACACATTCGAGCCGTTGCACCGCTGGACGGGTTCCACCAACGAATTTTCGGGTTCCAACCTTGTGCGACTTATCACCGTCAATCAGGTGCATACAGCCAGTGGCGGATATGTGTCGTGTGTAGATACGGTGGAGAACACTGTGTTGGTAATCAACGACTTGTTGCAGTTTCCCAACACCGTTACCCCCAACGGCGACGGCATAAACGACATCTTCGAGATTAAGAACCTTATCGAAGGCGGCGGATTTACCGACAACGAGCTGTATATCTACAACCACTGGGGACGCAAGGTATATCACAAGGCCAATATCTCGACCCGCGAGGATTTCTGGGATCCCTCAGCCAACAACGACCCCGACGGAACTTATTACTACCGTTTCTCGGCCAAAGGTTATATCGGAAACATACTGCGCAATGGAACCGTTACTGTGGTGAGGTAATGATTTTACTATTGTCGCAATGTCCCGTTCGGTTTGGATATTAGCCTCTTTACTGTTGGTTTTGACTTTGGTTAAAGGTCAGACTATGACGGATACTGTTCCGTACCATTGCGATTTTGAAAACACGGTTGAGCGTGCTTATTGGCGCCTTTCAAATACTACAAGTGTTGGCGGAAATAAATGGATGATAGGCTCTGCAACCCATTATGGCTCTGGACAATATAGCCTGTATATCTCTAACAACGACACAAACTACCAACACTCTACCGTACTTTCGGTATCATACGCCACACGCAAAATACACATGCCTCTAGGAATTTACGAAGTGTCGTACGATTGGCAAAGTTTGGGCACTTTGAATGCAGATTATATGCGAGTTTTCCTCATGCCCGATTCGCCCACACTAACTATAACTGGCGGCAGCCTAATGCAAGGGCTTACCCAAACCACAGTGCCTGCCGGTGCAATACCCATCGACGGCGGTGGTGGTCATTTTGGCCGAAACTCGTGGCAAAGCTACACAAACCCGTTGGTGCTAGTAACCACCACAAACGATTATCTGCTTGTAGTAGTGTGGTACAACAACAGCGGGTCCATTACAGACCCTCCTGGAGCTATAGACAACATAAACATTGTACCAGTAACCTGCCCCCAACCCATCCGGATACGACATCGCGACCTAGGCAACGGATGCGAAGAAATATCGTGGACAGACTTTTCACCCAATCTGCCCTCAAGCTGGATTATAGAATATGGCCCGTCGGAACTTGTTCGCGGTACGGGCACTGTAAAACAGTCTTTCACCAATCCCGACACTATATGCGGTTTGCAGAATGATTTGGCCTACGACGTATATGTGCAGAGCATTTGCGGCAATAACGACACAAGCAACGCGGGCAATCCCATAAAAATAATACATTGTTCGCAACGCCCGCTACATTCGTCGTGTTTCGACTACGCAGACCTAACCAGCCCCGATGCAACCTGCACCTATGGTATCTACTCACATTACTCCAATTACAATTCGAACTATCCTGGTCCATACGCTAACATTGGCATACGCAATCCAAACAACGGTTACGGAAGCAGAGAGGTGGGGGTGGGATCATCTCACGCCATCCACAGCGATATCTCAGAAAAAGACTCGTTTACGTTTTACCAACTTAGCACAGTGCCACCAGGGTCGTGCAAGTCGGTACGCTTGGGCTGCCGTTTCGGGCCCCATGTCTGCCAGGCTACAGCGTATCGCATGACGGTTGACACCAACGATGCTGACCTGATAATCATAAACTATGCAGTTGTTCTGTCCAATCCCCAAGGACACCCAGCTGACCAGCAACCACGTTTTATTTTTGAGATACTC
This sequence comes from Bacteroidales bacterium, assembly GCA_017443265.1. Classification (GTDB taxonomy): domain Bacteria; phylum Bacteroidota; class Bacteroidia; order Bacteroidales; family P3; genus UBA1219. The sequence goes on from JAFSOU010000068.1 coordinate 25,254, forward strand.
GATTCTAACAACAACCTTATCAACCCAAATTGCGCCTATGCCAACATCGAAGGATATGAAGCCGCCTTGTCGTGGAATACGGGCATAATATTTGAAGGGGGAAAAATATACTGGAAAGACTGGGCACCGATCGGTATAGACATTTCGCCATATCACGGACAAAACATATCAGTACGCATAACATCGTTCCACTGCGGACAAGGAGCTGCTATACATTGCGGCTATATGTATTATGTAGTAGAATGCACCAAGGCTCGAATCACCAACAATACATGCGCCGGAGAAGGCTATGATGCCACGTTTACAGCCCCACCAGGATTCTTGTACCGCTGGTACAGCCCCAACCGCCCAGGATGGACTTCCGATCAACGGTCGATTACCGTTCATGTGGACAGTACCACATACTATTGCGATGTGTTTTTTTCGGGCGATACAAACTGTAGATTCACACTAACCACGGTTGCTGTGCCACGCTACCCTCATTCCAGCTTCGAAGTGGTTCTTGATACATCGCAGTGCAAATATATAGCAAACGTACAGAACACCAGCTATGCCTCGTCGAGCGCCGACGACACCAGCCGATTGGGCAGATGCGAGATGTTTTACTGGGATTTCGGCGACGGCACCACATCGACATCCGAAAATCCCGGATGGCACGAATACCAAACTGCCGGAACATATACGATAATGCTTGTGGCCAAGACTTCCGACGATGCTTGTGCCGACACTGTCTATCGCACTATCGTGTTTAATCCCCCGATACCCGTAACTCTCTCGGGCGACGCATCTGTATGCAAAAACACATTTGTACATTTGGAGGTTTGTGAGCCAAGTGCTGTGCTTTTCCAATGGAGTAACGGGGAGAACACTCGTGGCATAGACCTCTTTATAACCGATACCATAACCGTTGCGGTGCACGTGATAGATCATTTTGGCTGCGAGTACGACCTTGTGCATCATATCGGCATGGACACGGTGCCTCTGCCAGTTTTCGAGCCGTCGGTTTTCGAAGACTGTGTGCCGTACCGTATGAGGATAACTGATATAAACGTCGAAAGCATGGGCAACACCTACAGCTGGGATTGGGGCGACGGTTTCAGTTCCATAAACGACAGCACAAACACTCACATTTACCGCAAGTCGGGCACATACCCGTTTTTGTGTTTTATACATAGCGCCCAGGGCTGTCTCGACACCATCGGCCTTACGGCGTATGTGTACGAGCCGCCCCACAGTGCCTTTTCGTGGAACCCCGCAGTGCTGTCGGTGTTCAATCCCGGAATCACTTTTATAAACCTCACCACCCCCGACTATGGCAATATCTACGACTGGGAGGTTTACTACCATGACCAATCCCCGGTGTTTTTCCCCAACACTTTCGAGCCTACCTACACATGGACTGGCGATATGTCGGAGTTTACGGGGCTAAACTTGGTGCGACTGATGACCACCTCGCACATACCGACACACAGCGGCAATACTTTGACATGCTACGATACGGCGGAGGCCAAGGTGCTGATAGTGAACAACCTGCTGCAGTTCCCAAATACCGTGTCGCCCAACGGCGACGGCAACAACGACATTTTTGAGATAAAGTGTAAAAGTTCACAAGGTTGTTGTTAGGCATTTGCCCTAGGGTTGGGAAATTCCGATTTCGGTGAGAAATC
>JAFSOU010000069.1 GCA_017443265.1 Bacteroidales bacterium
CACCTCCGCCTCGATGTATTTCCCTGTGGAGCGTCACGGCGACGCCGACAAGCCAAACAAAATCACTTTTGCAGTGTATGCTGCCGCCGTTCTGGTGGAGATGCTACGCCGTCAGCGCGACGCTTTCGGGCTGGCATTGCTTTCGGACAAAATCGAAATGCAGACCCCAGTGCAGTCGCGTGCCGCCAACCAGACTTTGATATACAGCCAGTTGGACCGGCTGCTGGCACCTTACCAACCCGATAAGGGCTCACCGCACACGACCCGTATTTCGGAACCGCTACACTTGCTTGCCGAACAGCTGCACCGCCGTTCGCTGGTGGTAATTTTCACCGACGCCTTGGTGGACGAGCGGGAACAGGCAAGTATGTTCGATGCCATACGCCACCTGCGGCACTGCAAACACGAGGTGATACTTTTCCACGTGCTTGACCACAGCCAAGAGGTACAGCTCGATTTCGACAGACGTCCGCACCTGTTCATCGATATGGAGAGCGGTCGCAAACTGAAACTATCGCCCGCGGCGTTGGCCGAAAAATACAAAACTGCAATGCAGAAACGCGTGGCCGGGATAAAAGATATGGCATTGGCGCATAATATTGATTACGTGGAAGTTGATGTAGGCAAAGGTTTCGACCAAGTGCTGCAACCTTACCTTTTCAAGCGCAGCAGGATGGTGTGAAGTAAAATCTTTTTTTGCAAAAATGCAATAAAGAAAGATTGTTGGCGTTAATAAAATACTATAAAACAGATTAAAACAAAAAATAACAGAAATGATTTTCGACATATTGCTTTGGGTGTATATACTCACCCCGTTTTTTGGATTGTGGTTTGTGTTCGGCAAAGCCGGAATACCACGTTGGAAAGCCCTTGTACCTATATATAATTTTGTGGTATGGATAAAGGACCTGCTCGGCAAAAGCTGGAAATGGTACATCTATATGCTGATACCGGCCATCAACATATTCACCTACCTTCTTCTGGTGGTTGAAACCGCCAAGACTTTTCGTCGTTATGGTCTGTTGGAGCAGACCCTTGCGGTGATATTTCCGTCGATATACCTGCCATATCTCGGTCTGTCGCCGAAAATGGTTTATACCCATCCCAAGGACCTGCCGTCCCACAAGCTCAGCTCCGCCCGCGAGTGGCTCGACGCTTTCATTTTTGCACTTGTGGCCGCCACTATAATACGCACTTTCGTTTTCGAGCTTTACAACATACCCTCCTCGTCGATGGAGAAATCCCTTATGGTAGGCGATTTTCTGTACGTAAGCAAAACCTCCTACGGTCCGCGTTTCCCTATGACGCCGCTGGCCGTGCCGCTGGTGCACCACTCGCTGCCATTCACCAACAGCCAAGTAAAGTCCTTCTCCGACCTAATACAGCTGCCCTACCACCGCTACGGCAAATGCAACGTGGAGCGTTTCGACGCCACAGTGTTCAATTTCCCCGACGGCGACACTGTTTCGCTTTATTTCCAAAGCAACCGCAGCTACCACTCCCTTGTGCGTGAATACGGACGAGAGTACGTAAACAGCCCGCAGCAGCCTTTCGGCAAGATAATCACGCGTCCGGTGGACAAACGCGAGAATTTCATCAAACGCACCATTGGACTGCCAGGCGAGACACTGGAGATAAAACATCGTATGGTGTATATCAACGGCAAACAGATCGACACCCCTTCGGAACTGCAGTTCCGTCACATCATCGAAATGAAACCGGGAGCAGCACCGCTTACCGCCGAAGAGTTGATGAACATCGGCGTTTCCGAAGAGGATGCCTCAACAATGCAGTTTATGGGTGATTTGCAATGCACCTATCTCACTTTGAGCAAAATACAGCTCGACAAACTTACAAAATCGGGTTTTATAGCAGGATGGGAGCCACTCCGCACCGAGGACATCACCGCCCCCTCGTTGGACGAGCTTGGCGATTCTGCTGAATTTTTGGTGAGAATTTATGTTTACTACACACAATGGAACGAAATTACCAAAGGGCTGAATAGTTTGGGCATAGACGAAGAAGCTGCCAACCAAGCCCGCTACAGCTACTACACACTGCCTCTGACCTCCGAAAAAGTAGAGAAACTGAAAGCCCGCACGGGAGTGTTACGCGTAATACCATCCGAGACTTTCCCCGGCTATCGCGAGTTCGAGATATTCCCTTATATGGAAAGCAAAAACTGGAATGTGGACAACTTCGGTCCCGTTTGGATACCCAAAGCAGGGGCTACAATACAGCTCACAGCCGACAATCTGCCCATCTACCGCCGCGCTATCGAAGTTTTCGAAGGAAATAAACTGGAAGTGAAAAACGGCAAAATTTTTATCAACGACCAAGAAACAACGTCCTACACTTTCAAGATGAACTATTACTGGATGATGGGCGACAACCGCCACAACTCGGCCGACAGCCGCTATTGGGGCTTTGTGCCCGAAGACCATATCGTTGGCAAAGCTGTGCGTATTATTTTCTCTTGGGACAAAGACCAGAAATCGTTTTTCAAAAAGATTCGCTGGAACAGGATGTTCAGGAAGGCATCTTGTATGTAAAAAATTTTTTTTCTTAAAATACAATAAACAATTTATTTTGTCGTTACATCCAAAAACAAACAAATAATTTACAAAGAACAAATAAAATGGAAGCTTTGATAGAAACCGTCAAGGGAACGATGAAAGTGCGTTTTTACGAGAAAGACGCACCCAACACTGTCGCTAATTTCGTAAAACTTGCCAAGAGCGGATTTTACGACGGCCTCACATTCCACCGCGTGATACCCGATTTTGTGATACAAGGCGGATGTCCGCGCGGCGACGGCACAGGCGGTCCCGGTTACACCATAAAATGCGAGCTCGACGGTGGAAACCAATACCACGACCGAGGAGTGCTTTCGATGGCACATGCAGGACGCGACACAGGAGGCTCGCAGTTCTTTATCTGCCACAACCGCGAAAACACACAGCATCTCGACCGCCATCATACCTGTTTCGGCAGAGTGTACGAGGGGCTGGAGGTGATTGACAAAATACGTCAGGGAGACAAAATATTGAAAATAACAATAACAGAATAAATAACAAACACATATACTATATGAACAACGAGATTATTAACATATTATTGGCCGAAGACGACCCCAACTTGGGGACAATACTCAGAGCATACCTTAAACAAAAAGGGTGTAATGTCTTCCTTGCCATCGACGGTGAAAAAGCAATGGAGTTTTTCCGCAACGAAGAAAATATAGACATCTGCGTTCTCGATGTGATGATGCCTATAAAAGACGGCTTCGAGGTAGCAAAAGATATAAAACGCATCAACCCGGCGATGCCTGTCATATTCCTTACTGCCAAAGTGCTAGAGAACGACAAACTAAAAGGTTTCGAACTTGGTGCCGACGACTATATCAACAAACCGTTCAGCATCGAAGAGCTCTTTGCCCGTATCAACGCCGTGTTGCGTCGTTGCAAAGATGAAAAACCCTCGGCAAGTATTTTCAACATCGGACAATTTGTGTTCAACGCCGACCGCCAGTCGCTAACCATCAACGGAGAGGAGCGCCACCTCACCTCCAAAGAGTCGGACCTGATGCACATGTTCTGCCTCAACCAGAACCAAGTGATAGACCGCGTTACCACGCTGAACAAAATATGGAAGGACGACAGCTATTTCGCCGCACGCAGCATGGACGTGTACATCACCAAACTCCGTCGTTATCTCAAAGACGACCCATCGGTGAAGATAGTGAACATCCACGGAGTGGGTTTCAAACTTACCACCGAAGAGGGAATCTGATAAAAAACAAAAAAGCAGTGCTGTTAGCACTGCTTTTTTTTATGATATCTTGTCCGCAATTCGGCAAAAAGCCTCCACAAACCGCGACCAAGAGTATTTTTGTTTCTCCTCCACAATGTTATGCTCGAACTCCTCGCGTTTGTTTTTTTCGAAGAAATTGCGCAAAGCATCGGCAATGGGCTTTTTGTCGGGTTCCACAACGTAACCGATTTTGCCGTCGGGCACTATCTCGGCCAAGCCGCCCACGTTGGTAACAAGCATCGCTTTCTCGAAATGGAAGGCAATCTGCGTTACGCCGCTCTGCGTGGCGGTTTTGTACGGCTGAGCCACTATGTCGGCTGCGCTGAAATAGCGGTTTACTTCGCCGTCGGGGATGAAGTTGGTGCAGAGCACCACCTTGTCGGCAATGCCAAGTTGTTCGATTTTAGATAGATATGGAGCCGAGTCGCCGTAGAATTCGCCGGCAACAATCAGTTTTACGTCGTTCTGCTTCAGCCACGGGTCGGCGAAAGCGTCGAGCAACAAATCCAAGCCTTTGTATGCACGTATGAAACCGAAAAACAGCACATAGCGGTATTTCGGGTCGAGGTTGAGCAGCTGCAGTGCCTCGTCGCGCGAAAGGCGTTGACCGTAATGGTCGTAGATGGGGTGCGGCGAGAAACCTTTGGGGCAACCGCGTTTGTCGAAATGCTCGATGTCCTTGACCACCGACTCCGACAGTGCCATAAAACCATCCATCGATTTTACAAAATATGGGGGCAGGAAACGGTCGAGGATGTTGGGTTCGTGAGGAATCATATTATGTACCAACGCCATTATTTTTGTGTGCTTGTTTTTGCGTATTTTGCGAGCAATAGTACCGAAACAGGGTGCCATAAACGACATCCAGTAGGCGAATACAACCACGTCGGGACGTTTTTTTGCTATTTCTTTGCCCACCTTAATCCAGTTGAATGGATTGCAGGAGTTCACCTTGCGGAATATTGTCAGATTTTCGGGAGCCGGGTCGGGACTGAACTGCGTTTTGCCCGGAAAAAGGAAATTAGGGTATTGCAGAGTGAAAGTGTACATCTCCACGTTGTTGCCCTGACGCTGGAACTCGGTGGCAAGCCGCTCGTTGAACGCCGCCAGACCGCCTCGATAAGGGTGTGCCGTACCTATTATTATTATGTTCATAAGTGAAATTGCTTTGTCAAATAGTTTTGCAAAGATACGAATTTTTTAGTGATTAGTTAATTGTGAATAGTGATTAGTTAGTGAACAGTGAGCTGTGAACTGTGAACTGTGAACTGTGTTTGTTTAACACCAAACTGCAAACTACAAACTAAATTCAATTACGCAACCGCTTCGCTTATGCGTGATTTTTGGCTGCACCTCAACATCATCCAAATAAATTAGGCTGCTGTGTTCGGTTTGCACAAAAATTGTCCATTGTTCATTGTTAATTATTAATTGAAATTAATTTGCTAAATTCGAAATAAAAGCGTATTTTTGCATTTCTAATATCACGAAATCAGATGAGGACAGAGAAACAGATTGCCGCATCGGCTGCCGAATTTGCACAACGCTGGAAGGGTAGGGGTTATGAACGGGGCGAGTCGCAACCCTTTTGGATAGACTTGCTGTCGAATGTGTTCGGTATCGAAACGCCATCCGACGGTTTTATCACTTTCGAGGACCATCGTATGGTGGATTCCTCCAACTTTATCGACGCACGTATTCCCTCCACCCGTGTGCTTATCGAGCAGAAATCGTTCGGCAAGGACTTGCGCAAGGGCATACTGCAGAGCGACGGCTCTTTGCTCAACCCGTTCCAGCAGGCACGACGCTATGTGGTAAGTCTGCCGGTGTCGGAACATCCGCGCTGGATTGTTACCTGCAATTTCTCCGAATTTCTGATCTATGACATGGAGCAGCCCAACGGAGAGCCCGAAAAGGTGCTTCTGGAAAATCTCGGCAAGGAGTACTACCGTCTGTTGTTCCTTGTCGATACCAAAAACGAACATCTGAGCAAGGAGATGCAGGTGTCGATGCAAGCCGGCACCATTGTGGGCAAGATTTACGACGCGTTGCTCAAGCAGTACGGCGACGGCTCGCCCGAAGCTCTGCGATGGCTCAACATATTGTGTGTGCGCATCGTTTTCTGTCTTTATGCCGAAGATGCCGGAGTGTTCACCCACGACCAGTTCCACGACTACCTTGCGCGCTACGACGCCACCGACCTGCGCCGCGCCATGAAAGACCTTTTCGAGGTGCTCAACACCCCGATAGACCGCCGAAGCAAATACCTGCAGCCCGACCTCGCCGCCTTCCCTTACACCAACGGCGGACTCTTCGAAGAAGTAATAGAAATACCGCAGTTTACCGAGGAACTGAAGAAAACCCTGCTCGACAACGCCAGCCTCGACTTCGACTGGAGCGAGATAAGCCCCACCATTTTCGGCGCTGTGTTCGAAAGCACCCTCAACCCCGAAACACGGCGCAGCGGAGGGATGCACTACACCTCCATCGAAAACATACACAAGGTTATCGACCCGCTCTTTTTGAACGACCTGCGCCGCGAACTCGACACCATTCTGGAAGAAAAGGTGGAACGCCAGCGTGTGCGTCTGCTCGACGAATACCAGAACAAACTCGCTTCACTCACTTTCCTCGACCCCGCCTGCGGCAGCGGCAACTTCCTTACCGAGACCTACCTCTCGCTGCGACGGCTGGAAAACGAGGCCATACGCGAACGCTTCCACGGACAGTCGTTCCTTGGGTTCGACGAGGCCAACCCCATAAAGGTGAGCATACACCAGTTCTACGGCATTGAGATTAACGACTTTGCCGTTACGGTGGCCACAACCGCTCTGTGGATTTCGGAGGCGCAGATGCTGGCCGAAACGGAGAAACTTATGCACCGCGACATCGATTTCCTGCCGCTGAAAAGCTACCACAATATAAAAGAGGGCAATGCTTTGCGGATTGACTGGGCAACTTTAGAGAAAATAACAGTGCTGCCGTATCTTTATGCGAAAAAAATAAATGTGTTTAAAGTGGATGATGTTTCCGAAAAAATACAATCGGAAGCTTCTATGGTCAGCGAACCTTCAGCAGAATATAATAAGTTATATGATGAACTGAATATTGTAACACAAGAAATAGAAGAGAAAACTTTGCCCCCAAGCCATGCTCCTAAGCCCGTGGCTTATGACTTCATCATGGGAAATCCACCGTTTGTAGGAGCACGGATGATGTCTGAGGAACAAAAGGATGACATGCTTAATATCTTTGGTAAACAATGGAAGAATATTGGTGATTTGGACTATGTTTGTGCATGGTACAAAAAAGCTTCTGATTATTTGCAATCCAATATTAACACCAGGGTAGCCCTTGTGTCAACAAATTCAATAACCCAAGGTGCCGCAGTTTTTAATTTGTGGAAGCCATTGTTTGAAAAACTTAACATCCATTTTGATTTTGCATACCAAACTTTTAGATGGAACAGCGAAAGTAGCCAAAAAGCGGCTGTTCATTGTGTGATAATTGGATTCAGTGTTAATCAAACTAACAATCCCAAGTTGTTGTTTGGCAACAATTCTCAATATATTATAGCAAGTAATATAAACGGTTATTTGATGGACGCACCAAACATTTGGATTACAACAAGAAATGTGCCATTGTGTGGTGTTCCACCATTACTGACTGGTAGTCAACGCATAGACAATGACTATTTTATGTTTAATGATGAGACGAAAGCTGAATTTTTGAGGAAAGAACCTAAGGCTGAAAAGTTTTTCAAAGTGTGGTATGGTGCTGACGAGTTTATCAACAATCGTCCAAGATGGGTTTTGTATTTAGGGAATTGTTCTCCTTCAGAATTGAAAGCCATGCCTCATTGTTATGAAATTGTCAAGAAAGTTCGTGATTATCGTTTGCAAAGTAAGAGAGAAGCAACAAGGAAGGCAGCTTTTAGTCCAAATCATTTTGGATTAGAGATTATTCCAGAAAAGAATTTCATTGTTGTCCCAGTCGTGAGTTCCGAGAGGCGACGCTATGTGCCAATTGGATTTATGTCACCAGAGGTGATGTGCAGCAATCAAGTGAATCTCATTCCCGATGCCACTCTCTACCATTTCGGCGTGCTTACTTCCAATGTCCACATGGCGTGGATGCGGGCGGTGTGCGGAAGGCTGAAATCGGACTATCGCTACAGCAAGGACATAGTTTACAACAATTTCCCGTGGCCCGATGCCACAGAGGAGCAGAAAGCGAAAATCGAGGCCACGGCGCAGGCCATTCTCGACGCCCGTGCGTTGTATCCCGAAAGCTCTCTGGCCGACCTCTACGACGAACTTACCATGCCCGCCGAGCTGCGCAAGGCACATCAGGAAAACGACCGTGCCGTGATGCAGGCCTACGGCTTCCCCGTCAAGTCCACTTTCACCGAAAGTCAGTGCGTCGCCGAGCTGTTCAAAAGGTATCAGGAGCTTTGCTCCCATTGAACTGTGAGCTGAAGATTTTCAGATTGACAGATTTTCCGATTTTTCCGAATATCTGAAAGTCTGAATGTCTGAACATCCGCAAATCAGAAAATCGTTGTTTTTTTGACGTTTTTTTTGCCAAATAGCCGATTATTACATTTTTTTTGATTATCTTTGTACCAAATTGCTTATTTCCATAATTGACAATAAACAATTGATATACTGATAATTAGAGCATAATAAGATGAAAAAGACATTACATATTGCTGCTATAGCTACAATGATTTTTGCCTTGTCGGGCATTGAAAACAAGGCATGTGCCCAGTTTCTGCACCAGAAGAAAGAAGCTCCGATACACCTTGAAAAATATTCGTGGACGGGTTCGTTGGATTCCGTAACACCGATTTTCATCTGGTTCGAGCGCAACGACGACGATCTGCTTGCCGGCGAAATTGTTTACACCAAGTCGCAGACAAAAAGCCCGGTGCGTGTGCTGGGGCAGGTGATAGTAAACCCCAACAACGGTGTTGAGGAGTTCCGTCTGTCGGAATTTCTTGGTCGCAGAGCCGAAAAGACCGGCACTATGTATTTCACCCTCGACTCGTTGGGCAAAGGCAAAGGCGTTTGGAAAAACATCGACACAAGCCACAGCCTTGTGCTCGACCAAGTAGCTGCTTTTCCCGCAGGCAAAGGCGGACTGCTGCAGCCCGAGAACTACACCACCATCGGCACCAAGCCCATCTACTACAGCTATTATTACTATCATCCCTACAAAGGCACCCTGGGCGGCGAGGCCACTCTGGAGCTTATGGAACACAAATACATCAAATTCCAGATAACCATCCGCGACCCGAATATCGCCGAGGGCGACGATGAGCTCGACTACCACCGTCACGCTCCGCTGGTGGGCAACAAGTTCATCTATCACATGCGCGGCTGCGACTATATGTTCGAGTGCCACATATTCCACGATTTCATTTTCCTGAAAACCCTCACCGACCGTCCTTCGGAATGCTTCGGCGTTGGCTCGTCGTTCGACGGGTTCCTTATCAAACGGTGATAGGGTTGGCTTTCCACATTTTTTAAAAGCACTTTTGCAGTGAACAGGTTTCGCAATCTCGTTCTCCCAATTGCCATTGTTTTAGGACTTGTTTTTCATTCCTATTGCAGTATTCTCAAAGTCGGTGTTCCGTACTTGATTTTCACCATATTGCTGCTTAATTTCGTTGCCACCGACATAAAAAAACTACGTTTCACTGTTTTTGACGCAATACTAATGGCCGTGCAGGTAAGCCTCAGTCTGGGCATCTATCTGATACTTCATTTGTTGGGTGTCGACGAGATAGTGTCGCAAGGCGTGCTGGTGGGCGTGCTTTGTCCTGTGGCTGCCTCGGTGGTTGTTATTTCGTGTATGCTTGGCGCCAACCGCGAAACGGTTACAGCCTACACTATTTTCGACAACCTGCTGGTGGCCATGCTGGCTCCGGTCATTTTTTCGTTTGTGGGCGAACATCAGGATATGCCTTTCGGCGAATCGTTTCTGCTGATAATCAGAAGGGTGGCCCCGATAATAGCTTTGCCGTTTTTTGTGGCGTGGCTGTTGCAGACGCTTCTGCCCAAGGCCAACGCTTTTTTGGTGCGCTACCGCGGACTGTCGTTCTATCTGTGGGCTGTGGCGCTGTTCATCACCTTGGGACAGACCATCGACTTTATAATGCTGAAAGGCGAGGAAAACCTGACCTCGATAATAGTTCTGGGAGTGGTGTCGGTGCTGTTCTGCGTTGTGCAGTTCGGCGCCGGCAAGCTCATAGGACGGCATTACGGCGACACCATTGCCGGCGGACAGCTGTTGGGACAGAAAAACTCAGCCCTCGGCATCTGGATGGCCAACACATATCTCAATCCGCTGTCGGCGGTGTTCCCGGCATTGTATTCCATTTGGCAGAACCTGTTCAACAGCTGGCAGCTGTGGCGGCACGACAGACGAGTTGAAAATTGAAAATTAATTCGGAGTTCGGAACTAATTGATAATTAACAATGAACAATTGACAATTAACAATTAATATTAGTTAATAGTTTACAATTTATAGTTATGGCGAAGCGTTTGCCGAAGGTAAAATAATTTACAAGATTCACAATATTTCGCGAAGCGAAGCTGAGCAGGAGAAAAGTAAAAAAAGATATACAGAAACAAATTGTAGTTTGCAGTTTGGAGTTTTCAGTTAAACAACTAAACAATTCAACAATTAAACAAACAGTTCACTGTTCACAGTTCACTGAGTGTCCGATTTTCCAATCACGGTTTTAATTTTTTACGGCTTCGCCACACCGCATCCACCGAAAACAAAATCAGTCCTACCCAGATGCAGGAAAAACAGACCACGTGCGACGGGGTGAAGGGTTCGCCGAAGATTATTACACCTATAAGCAGCTGCAACGAGGGCGACAGATACTGTATGAAACCCATAGTGGAGAGCGGTATGCGTTCTGCCGCCTTGCCGAACCACAGCAGAGGCAGGGCCGTAACCACGCCGCCGAAAGCAAGGAGCAGGGCTGTGGGCAGATGAAAATCGTTCAAGGCGTTGTTGCCCTGCACAAAGGTTATTATAAGATAGGCCAGAGCCGGAAAACTCATATAAAAAGTCTCCACCGTCAGCGCCGATGTGGCGTCGATGTCGATTTTTTTGCGGATAAGTCCGTACAGGGCGAACGTGAGCGCAAGCAGTATGGAAATTAGCGGGAAACTGCCGAAATCCACTGTGAGATAGGTCACCCCCAACACCGCCAGCAGCAGCGACACGCACTGCCAGCGGTTTAGGCGCTCGCCAAGAAAAAGAAAACCGAAAAGTACGTTAAGGAGCGGGTTGATATAGTATCCAAGGCTCGACTGCACTATGTGTCCGTTGTTTATGGCCCATATATATATGCCCCAGTTTGCCGCCATCAGCGCACCGGTGATGAGCAACAAAAGAAAATGTCGCCATGTGCGGACGTGTTGGCGGACAGGGTAGTGGCGTATGCCTACGAAAAGCGTTGCCATAAACACCATCGACCAGAACATGCGATGGCAAAGTATCTCAACCGGTGGCACGTGCTGCAACATTTTCCAATACAAAGGGAAAAATCCCCATGTGCCATAGCACAAAATGCCGTAAAGCACCCCTTTCCTATGTTCGTTGTGGCCGTCGGACGACATTGTTTTGTTTTTGTATATTTCTAATATGCAGTGGATTAAGTTTTGTGTAAGCCATTTTTCGAAAATGCGAATTTACGACATTTTTTCCAACAACGCAAAACATTTTTCACAATACACAGTTCAAAACTCACTGCCAAAAAGAGTTATGGCTTGTTTATTTATTCGTAATTTTGCAAAATCATTTGCGAAGTCAATGGACATACAAAAAACACTTCAACATACAGTCGACGTGCTCCAAAGCGGGGGAGTGGTGATCTATCCCACCGACACCATCTGGGGTTTGGGCTGCGACGCCACAAACGCCGAAGCGATACGGAAATTGTGCGGTATCAAGCGTCGCGACCCGCACAAAAGTATGCTGATACTGTGCAGCGACTTCGAGCAGGTGGCACAGTATGTGGCGGATTTAGACAGCAAGGTTGTAGATTACATTTCGCGATGGAAAACGCCCACCACGGTGGTATATCCCAAAGCCAAAAACCTGCCGCAAAGCCTGCTGGCTCCCGACGGAAGCATAGGCATACGTGTGCCCAAGTCGGATTTCTGCAAATCGCTGATAGAAAAATTCGGCAAACCGATTGTAAGCACATCGGCAAACTTCGCTGGCGAGGAACCGCCAAGATATTACTACAACATCGACGCATGGCTTATTGCGCAGGTGGATTTTATGGTGCCTGTGGAGTGCTGCGACTCGCGTTATCACAAAAGTTCGAGAATAGTGAAAACAAACGAGAACGGCGAATTTGTTGTAATAAGATAAAAAAAAACATATCTGATTAAAATAAAAACAAATAAATAACGTTAAGTACATTGCTAATAATTAAAACAACACACAAAAATAGATTATCATGAAAAAAACCATCATTTTGGCCGGACTGCTTTCGTGCGTTGCACTGGTTTTCACCTCCTGCAACTCCGGCGAAGAGGAAAAACTCAAAGCACAGAAAACGATAGACTCCTTGCAGGCTATTGTCGATAACAAAAACGAAGAAGTGGACGGCTTGTTCGAAGTGCTGAACGAAATCGAGGACAACCTTGCAAGCGTTTCGTCAAAATTCGGTCAGGTGGAAGAACTGCAGCGCGGTCAGGTGGAAGGTCGCAACGACGTGAAACTGAAAATCAACGACCAGATACAGCAAATCAGCCAGATGATGACCGAAAACAAAGAGAAGATTGCCAAACTGAACCAACAGATACAAAGCTCCCACAAGGAGAACGCCAAACTGCAGGAGTTCGTGGAAAAACTTGAGACACGTATCGCCGAGCAGGAGACCCAGATTCAGGACCTCGTATCGCAGCTTGAACACAAAAACATCGTTATCGAAAACCTGAACAAAGACGTGGCCACCCTTACCGAAACCAACGCCGAAAAGGACAAAGTGATAGAGGAACAGGTGAACGACATGAACAAGGTTTACTACATTGTGGACAGCTACAACAACCTCAAAGCCCTCGGCATAGTGAACAAAACAGGCGGTTTCATAGGCATCGGCAAAAAACAACAGCTCACCAACGACATAGATGTGTCGGCTTTCACCTGCATCGACAAACGCAAAGTTACCAACATCCAAGTAAATGCCAAAGGCGCTCAGGTTGTTTCCAAACACCCCGAAAACTCCTACGAACTGGTGATAAACGAGGACAAAGTTTGCACACACATCAAAATACTGAACCCCACCGAATTCTGGAAAACAACCAAATATCTCGTGATTTCAACGAAATAATAAATTTTTTCATAGCATTATTGGTTGATTATTGGCAATGGGGAATTTTATCAAAAAATTCCCCATTGCTTTTCTAAAGTAATAAAAAATGTCATGCTCAAGATAGGCAATTTGGAATTGGAAGGTTTCCCCCTTGTACTTTCGCCGATGGACGACGTCACCGACCGCCCGTTCCGCGGAGTGTGCAAGCGTTTTGGCGCCGATTTGCTTATCACGGAGTTCATAGCTTCCGAGGCGTTGGTGCGCGAGGTGGAGAAAAGTCGACGCAAGATGCAGTTCGACGAGGCCGAACGACCTATCGGCATACAGATTTTCGGCCACGACGCCGACGCCCTGATACGCTCGCTGGAGTTCGTGGAACAGGCCAAACCCGATTTTGTGGACATCAACTGGGGATGCCCTATGCGCAAGATTGCCGGGCGTGGTGCTGGCTCGGGCGCACTGCGCGACCCCGACCGACTGGTGGAGACTACCGCAGCCATAGTAAAGGCATCGCACCTGCCTGTAACAGTGAAGACACGTCTCGGCTACGACGAAAACAGCAAACCCATCGTAGAACTTGCCGAACGTCTGCAGGACGTGGGGGTGGCGGCCATCAGCATCCACGGACGTACCAAGACACAGCTGTACCGCGGCACCGCCGACTGGACCCTGATAGGCAAGGTGAAGGAAAATCCTAGGATGCAGATTCCTGTGTTCGGCAACGGCGACATCACCACCCCGGAAATGGCCGACGAATACCGCCGACGCTACGGCGTTGACGGCATACTGATCGGACGCGCCGCCATTGGCAACCCGTGGATTTTCGAGCAGACTCACCACGTTATGGACGGACAGCCCCAACGCACCATAACTGTCGCCGAAAGGGTGGAGGTGTGTCGCAGCCACCTGCTTGCCGCCGTGCAATGGAAAGACGAGCGGACGGCAATACTCGAAATGCGCAAACATTATTCGGGCTATTTCAAAGGATTGTTCGATTTCAAGCCTTTCCGGCTCAAACTGGTGTCGCTTACCAACCTCGACGAGCTGCTTGCCGTCTTCGATGATATAGCCGAACATTACCAAAACATCTGACATTATGAGAGTGTTGCTTACGGGTGCCAACGGGCTATTGGGACATAATATCATACTTCGGTTGTTGGAAAGCGGACACGAAATCAATGCCATAGTACGCAACGCCAAGTCGCTGATGCTGAGCGACAACAGTCTTCACGTGTTCGAAGGCAGTTTTTTGAACAACAGCGAATTGCGCAATGCGGCAGAAAGTTGCGATGCCGTTATCCATGCCGCTGCCACCACCGATATGAGCCTGTTGCGGTATTCCGATTTCGAGAAAGTGATTGTGCAAGGCTCGCAAACGGTGATAGATATTTGCAACGAACTCGGAATAAAAAATGTGGTTTATATAAGTTCCGCCAATACAATTGGTTATGGAACTGCCGACAGCCTTGCAACGGAAACCGAACCGATGGAGTCGCCATTCACCAAATCGTTCTACGCCAAAGCCAAAAAGCAGGCGGAGGGGTTGTTTTTAAGGCTTTCACAACACACAGACAATCACGTTGTTATCATCAATCCCACTTTTATGCTCGGTGCTTACGACACCAAGCCGAGTTCCGGAGCCATGCTATTGGCCGCACACCACAAGTATATAGCTTTTGCCACAACGGGAGGTAAGAATTTTGTCCACGTGTGCGATGTAGCTCAAGCTGCGGTAAATGCTTTGTCGATGGGTAGAAGCGGAGAGTGTTATATCGCTGGAAATCAGAATCTCACATTGAGGCAACTGTACCAAATACAGAAAAAAGTGTCGGGGTACCCAAAACATATTGTTGTCCTGCCCAACGCTTTGGCAAAATGTGCGGGAGTTTTGGGCGATTTGTTGCGACTTTGCCATATCCGAGTTTCTTTTTCTTCGGTGAATATCAAACAGTTGTGCATAAGAGAACATTATTCGCCACAAAAAGCCGTTAAAGAGTTGCAGATGCCGCAAACACCTGTGGAAGAGGCTGTTGTCGACAGTCTAAGGTGGTTTGTTTCGGCAGGAAAAATACGTACAACAAAAAAACTATCGAACCGATGAACAGACTTGCCTACATTTTGAAAGCAAAAACACAATACAACCTGCATTCGCCCTTTGTTTTCGACCTATACAACGAGGCTCTGTTGCCGCGTGTGGATTCGAAAAAGCTGAAAACCAATACATTGTCGGGACAAGAACGCCGCAACGCCGCTTTGATTTACAAAATTGCCGACCATTATGGTGTTAAAAATATAGTTCTGTGCGGTTTCCAGAAAGAAATTCCTTTCTCCAACTGGGTTGAGAATGTGCTGCCACAGCTTGTGGGCGCTTCCAATATCGATGTTAGGTCGTTGGGGGGAGAAAGGAAAAGCAATCTTTTAATCGTTTGTCCGATAGGCTGCTATGCGATGCTGAAAGAAGAAAACGAGGGTTTTATGTCAAACGACACAATTGTTGTTGCCACCAACATACACGGAGGCAAACTCGCCGAACGCCAATGGGACGATCTGTGTTTCGACAGTTTCAACAGACTTGCCATCGACCTGTATTCGATGGGTTTGGTGTTTTACCGCAAGGAACTGAGCGAGGAGCGCTATACCTTGCTGGTATAGCTGTTTTCGGAGTCTCCAAACTATCTCTTCACCGTCCATTCGTAGGTATTTTCGTTTTTCCTGGCATCGCCTATTATCAGCCGTATGTTGTTTGTGCCGGCTGTAAGTTTGTCGGCGGCCACGGTAAGAGACGATGTTTTGCCGTCGAATTCGGCGAGGGTCCAGTTGCCGTTTATGTAACAATGGTAGTACGAAACTCCCGAAAGGTTGTCGGAAACTTTGATAATCAAACTGTTGCCTTTCAGCGGCTTTGTGGAACTGAAATTGGAAGGCGTGGCGGTGGGGGCGGTGGTGTCCATGGCTATTGCAAAACTTCCGAAAGTACGCACGTCGGCCACCACAAATCCTTTCTCCACACGGCTTTGCTGTGCAAACATCTGTCTGCCCCATGTGGAGACGATGAGCAGTTTGTCTTTCATGTTGCGATAGCGGTCGGGGATGCGGATTTTCAGTTGGAACGTCTTGTGTGGCGGCAGGTCGGTGTTTACAAGCTTCAAAGTATAAATTGTGGACAGCAGTTTGGAGTTGCCCGGCGACGATGTGGTAAAATCGAGGTAGTCGTTATCGTAGATGGTGTATTCATCCATCTCGAAACCGAAATCGCCTTTCTGATGGGAGTTTTTGAGGTAGTATGCCAACGGGATGTATCGGGCAAGGGCTTTCTGTTTGGAGGGCGATGCTGTTTTCTGTTCCACCGACTGCACGTAAAACGTTTTAGTGGCTACATTGTCGGCATAATCGGTAACGGTGTAGGTGATGGTATGCACGTCGTTGTCGGTGAAATAGATATATCCTCCATCGCTGTGAGCCTTGCACAATCCGGCCTTATGTCCTTTCAGCACACGGCTTAGCAGGTAAGGGGTGCGTTTGTTGATATAAAGCGGGTAGTCTATCATTGCGTTGATGGCGCGTGTCTCCTCGAACATGAAAGCGGTGTCCTGATAGCTGTAAACCAGTTTGTCGTCGGCGGTAAGCAGCACGCGGTAAACCCCGTTTCGGCCTGTGGAGCCGTCCGATGCATCGGAGGTGTGGATGCCGAGGTAGAACTTGCCGCTGACTTTCACCGTGTCGCCCACAGGACGCGGCACAGCGGCTTTCTTTTTCGACTTGGGGTTGCTTTTGGGTTGGGGAGCGTAGAGCGACAGAGCCTCGTTTTTGCCGTTGATAGTGGTGCTTTCGCCGAAAGGATAAATTCGGATGTCGTGGATGGTGGGGGCGGTCTTGTCCTTCATGTAATATCCGAACAGCAGAGGGTTGATGGTTTTGTCGTTGTCGGCGTAGCGCAGCTCGAAATGCAGGTGAGGTCCGCCGGAGCTGCCTGTGTTGCCCGCATTGGCGATCTGGTCGCCGCCGCGTACAGGAAGCGTCTCGGGCGAAATCTCCACATCGAGGTCGAAAGTGTGGTTGGTGTATTGGTATTTTTCAACCCAGTCGGCAATTTTTCCGCAGAAGTTGTTGAGGTGCATATACACACTCTTGAATCCGTTGGGATGAGTGATGTAAACGATTTTGCCTCCACCGTAGCCCGACACCTTTATGCGCGAAACATATCCGTCGCCGACGGCATATACGGGGTCGCCAACCACGCCGCCCACACGCAGGTCGAGCCCCGAATGGAAATGGTTGGAACGGAAGTCGCCGAATGTGCCCGAAGCTTGAAAAGGTCTGTTGATTGGGGAAATGAAGTGGTTCTGCGGGAATTTGCTATGCTGTGAGTGCGAAATGCCCACGGACAAAAGGATAACGGCGGATAGGCATAAAAAACGTTTCATTGCGGCAAGAGTTGTTTTAAAGTTAGTGGATTTTAATGGTGCAAAATTACGTATTCCGCACGAAATAGGAAGACATTTTGAAAAACAATTTTTAACAGGTCGATGTGGAATGCGATGATTCACAAAAAAGACAACGAAAAAAACGGCCAACAATCTGTCGGTCGTTTTTTTTTGTGCAAATAGGGATGGGCAGCTATTTCTTCACCAGCCTACTAACAGCAGTTCGTCCGTCGCTGGTGGCGATGCGCAGGGCGTAAATGCCTTTCGGCAGTCCCGAAACATTTATATCGAAAGCAGTGTGCGGAACCGCAATGGTGCGGCCTGATATGTCGATAGCGTAAACATTGTCGATGTGGCAGCCTTCAACCGTTACTCTGTCGGTGGCGGGATTGGGGAAAATCTTGATTTCGGTATTTTGGGCAGTGATGGTGACGTTTTCGCTTGAAAGATAAATAGTGCGGGTGAGAGTGTCGCTCAAACCTGTAGAGCCGCTGTTTGTAACCAGCGAAACGGTGTGCCAACCTTGGCTTGTCTCGATAACGGGGTTGCGTTGGTAGCAGAGACTGTTGGTGTCGAAAATCCAATGGAAGTCTTCGAGGTCGGGCAGAGAGGTATTGTCTGATGTGTCGAACAGTTGTGCGAGGTTGGTCAGACTAAGGATAAATGTATTGTTTCCAATGCTTTCCGCGGAATATGCGAAATCTGAGTGCGGGCGGCGCGGTACAGACTTGGAGCGAAATGTTCGGGTATTGCCGAAATAGTCGGTAACTTGGCACGAAAAGGATGCTCCTGCGGGAATGGTGACGGATTGTGCTGAGTCGAAAACGTCGGAAGGGGCGGAGTCGAGAAACCATTCGTATTTCATATATCCTTCAGGAGCGCGGAAAACAATACCGTTACTCATGGCCGGATTAGGCAAAGTAACAAGGGAAGAATTGTGGTAATTTACTGTATAATAAGAGTAGCCGCCATGATTATCACCGCCTTGCCCGCAGGAGAAAGTGGTGAAACGAAGTATTATGTTTTTACCATGATAAGGACGAAGATCCAAATTGATGGGAGTCCAGTCGTGGAAGCCGCAATACGAATTAGCGCCAGTGTCCCACGCAAAATTCAAATAGCCTGATGAGCCGCTGCTTCTCGAGATGTTGCCGGTCATATCCAGATACCCATATTGATTCCCCGATGTGTCGAGTAGCTCCAAATATAGACGTTCTCTTTTGGTGGCAGGGTGTAAGTTTGTTTCGCCGCCTGAAACAAGGGTGGCGTTTATGGCCAGCATGTCGTTTTGAGTGGTGTCCACAGTGAAATTGTACGCAATGGCCTGACATCTGTAGGCTTCGTACAAACTTCCCAATCGCACTGCCGAGGAGCTACCAAGTGGTATGCAGCGCAGTTTGAAATTGCTTGTGGTGTCGCGTGCGGCAGTGTCGGTGTGTATGGTGTGTCGGCTGCCGGTGTGATTATGCCATCCGTAGTCGTTAGGACCGTTGTCTATAACACCAATATTTGCGTATGGTCCTTGGAAATTGCCGTTAGTGTCGTAATTGTTGAACTCTCGATAGTTGCCGTAGGTGCATAATACATTGCTTGCGTGCAGACTGTCGTAATTGAAACGGCCTATGATGGTCTGGGCCTGCATGGAAAACAAGGACATTAAAACTATGGACAAAAGTGATACTATTTTTTTCATGATTGTGTGTGTTATTTGTTTGTAATTTGTTTTTTTTGACACATATAGTTGCTTGTTTGCAACAATGGTGAGTAACTATGTTGAATTGTTGAAGTGTTTATTTGTTTAATTGAATATTGATTAAAAATAAATTTAATGTGTATCATTTTTTTGCAATGCGACGTAGAGTGTGTCCTTGTTGTGCATTTTTTTGTCGTCTTTTCTATTGCTGTTCAGTACTTTATACCATCACATTGCACATAGTTGGTCATGTTTTGAATTATTGCAATGGCGATGTTTATAAAAAATGGTCGTTGTTTTTAGGAAAAACCGTTTTTTTTGCGTATTTTTGCACGGCATTTTATGCAAAAACAAACAAATTCATTAGAACAATGGCAGAAGAAAACGAAGAGAAAAAAAATGACAAACCATTAGCACACAACGACGACAATGGCACCACCATTTCGCTTGAGGGTATGTATCAGGACTGGTTTCTGACCTACGCCTCTTACACCATTATGGACCGTGCCATACCCACGCTGAAAGACGGACTGAAACCCGTGCAGCGACGCATACTGCACTCCATGCGCGAGCTGGAGGACGGCCGCTACAACAAAGTGGCCAACATTGTGGGTAACACCATGAAATACCACCCCCACGGCGACGCTTCCATTGGCGACGCTCTTGTAACCTTGGGGCAGAAAGACCTGCTTATCGACTGTCAGGGTAACTGGGGCAACATACTCACCGGCGACGGCGCGGCCGCACCACGTTACATCGAGGCGCGCCTCTCCAAATTCGCCCTCGACGTGGTGTTCAACCCCAAAATCACCGAATGGAAACCGTCCTACGACGGACGCAACAAAGAGCCCATAACCCTGCCGGTGAAATTTCCTCTGCTGCTTGCGCAAGGCACCGAGGGTATCGGTATGGCTTTTGCCACCAAGATACTGCCGCACAATTTCAACGAACTTATCGACGCCTCGATAGCCTACCTTCGCGACCAGCCTTTCGAGCTGTTCCCCGATTTCCCCACAGGTGGCATGATCGACGTGTCGCGCTACAACGACGGCCTGCGCCGCATCAAAGGCGTGAACGACATCGACGCTGACGACGACCCCTATGCCGACCTCGGCGATTTCGACGACTTCGACGACGAGGAAGGCGGCGGCAAACGCAAGAAAAACGCACCCAAGGATTCGGCCAACGCAAGCCGCGTACGTGTGAGGGCACGAATACAGCAGGTGGACAAAAAGACATTGGTAATCACCGAGTTGCCATACACCGTAACCACGCTAAGCCTCATCGACTCCATCGAAGAAGCCAAGGACAAAGGCCGTTTGAAAATCAGCAAAATCGACGACAACACCGCCGAAAACGCCGAAATAGTGCTTCATCTGGCGCAGAACGTCTCGCCCGACCAAACCATCGACGCCCTTTACAAATTCACCCTATGCGAGATACCGCTGTCGCCCAACTCTTTCGTAATATACAACGACAGGCCGGTGTTCATGTCCATCTCCGAGATGCTGCGCAAATCCACCGACTACACGGTGGACCTACTCAGCTGGGAGTTGCGAATACTTATCGACGAGCTGGAAAGCAGCTGGCACTGGATTTCGTTGGAAAAGATATTCTTCGAAAAAGGAATATACAAAGAGCTGGAGAAAAAGAACTACGACACTTGGGACGACCAGCTTACAGGCATCGAACGCCGTTTCGACGACTACCGCAACCTGCTGAAACGCGAGATTACCCGCGAGGACGTGGAGAAACTCTGCGAAAAACCGGTGCGCAAGATTTCCAAATTCGACATCAAGAAAGCCGACGAACAGCTGGCCGAAATAGAGAAACGTCTGGAAGAGGCTCGCTACAACCTCGACCACATAGTGGACTACACCATCGACTATTTCAAACGCATCAAGGAGAAATACGGCAAAGGCCGGGAACGCAAGACCGAGATACGCAATTTCGAGAACATCGAAGCTGTTACCGTTACGGTGGCCAACCAGAAACTATGCGTGAACAAGAAAGAAGGTTTCGCAGGCTACGACCTGAAAAAGGACGAAAACGTGGAATATGTGTGCGACTGCTCCGACATCGACGACATAATAGCTTTCCGCAAGGACGGCACTTTCGTCGTTTCCAAAGTTCAGTCGAAAGGATTCCTCGGCACCGCCGAATGCAAGGAGCTGATTTATGTGAGCGTGTTCCGCCGCAACGACGAGCGCACCATCTACAACATGGTTTACAGCGACGGGGCTTTCGGCAACGTGATGGTGAAACGATTCTCCGTTACGGGCATCACCCGCGA
The DNA here is from genome assembly GCA_017443265.1 of Bacteroidales bacterium. Lineage (GTDB taxonomy): Bacteria > Bacteroidota > Bacteroidia > Bacteroidales > P3 > UBA1219. The sequence continues at coordinate 21,571 of JAFSOU010000069.1, forward strand.
CAAGAACTACGACCTAACCAAAGGCACCAAGGGCACCAAAGTGCTTTATTTCTCGGCAAACCCCAACGGCGAGGCCGAGGTGATAACCGTACACCACAAAGCCAAGCCGAAGCTGAAAAAGATACGTTTCGACTTCGATTTTGCCGAGATTGCCATCAAAGGCCGCGCAGCAGCAGGCAACATCCTCACCCGCAACGCCGTGCAGAAAATCACCGTGAAAGGGGAGGGCGTATCCACACTCGGCGCACGCCAGATTTGGTACGACGAAAGCATCAAACGTCTCAACGTGGAAGGACGCGGCACGCTGCTCGGCGATTTCAAAGGCACCGACCGCATACTCTCCATCACGCGCTCGGGATTTTTCCGCACATGCAACTTCGACCTCAGCAACCATTTCGACGACGACATGATTGCAATACGCAAATACAATCCCAACACCATCATAACCGCTGTGTATCAGGACGGTGAAAACAAGAATTTCTACATCAAACGTTTCAAGGTGGAGGATTTGGACAAAAAACTGCCATTTATCGACGAAAGCACCGAGGACAGCCTTATCGACTTCGCTTTCGACACCTTCCCGCGTCTGGAAGTGGTTTACGACACCGAAAACTCCAACAAAAAGATACCGTCGGAGATAATAGAGGTTACCGATTTTATTGGCGTGAAAGGCTACAAAGCCAAAGGCAAACGCATAACAACCTCCATTGTCGAGAAATTTACATGGCTCGACCCGCTGCCTGAGCCTGAACCCGAACCGGAGCCCGAACATGCGCCGTCCGACGACGCCCCGTCTCCCGACGAACTCAATCCCGAATTCGACCCCGACGCCGATGTTATCCAGGGAACTTTGTTTTAATAAAGTAAATAGTTGAAAAATGAAGATATTAGTTGTATTGCCGCGTTTTCCGCATCCCTTGGACAAAGGGGACAAGCTGCGAGCTTTCCATCAGATTCGATGTCTGTCGGAAAAACACGAGGTGTATCTTTTCTGCACATCGCACTCTTGGGTGGACGACGAGGATTATAATGCCGTGAAAAGCTTTTGCAAGGACATCAAAGTGGTGCATCCCAACAAAATTGTGTCGGCATGGAACGTGGTCAAGGCGTTTTTCTCGGTGCGTTCGCTGCAGGTGGCATACTGGACATCGAAAAAGACAATAAAGAAATTCCGCAAATTCGAGAAAAAAGTCAAGCCCGACGTGCTATACTGCCAAATGATACGCACCATGAAATGGGTAAAAAAATCTGAAACGCCCAAAGTGCTTGATTTTCAGGATGCCCTGTCGAAAAATATAGAGCGCAGGATGTACCACTCCGGATGGTTTTGGAAAAAAGTGCTGCATTTCGAATTCAAGATGGTGCGCTCGTGCGAGTACGACGCTTTCGACATCTTCGACGCCTTCACCATCATCTCGGCACCCGACCGCGATGTGATTCCGCACCGCCGCAGCTCTGAAATTGTGGTGCTGCCCAACGGCATCGACACCGACTTTTTCAAACCCATCGACACACCTAAAAACTACGACGTGGTGTTCTGCGGCAATATGAGCTATACCCCCAACGTGGATGCCGCCAAGCATTTGGTGAAGGACATCATGCCCAAGGTTTGGGAGAAACACCCCGAAGCGCATGTGCTGATTTCGGGCACCAACCCTGCCATGGAGGTAAAACATCTTGCCAGTGAGCGTGTTACAGTTACCGGCAGGGTGGCAGACATACGTCAGAGCTACGCCCTGTCGAAAGTCTTTGTGGCACCTATGCGTATGGGCAGCGGCTTGCAGAACAAACTGCTGGAGGCTATGGCAATGGGACTGCCCTGCGTTACCTCTAAACTAGCCGCCGACCCGCTTGGCACCCAATCGGGAAAACATCTGCTTCTTGGCGAAAACAGCGACGATTTTGCCCAAAAAGTGGTAACACTGCTCGACAACGAAAGTTATCGTACCGGACTTGCCGATGAGGGCAACCGTTTTGTTCGCGACAATTTCAACTGGGAGCGATACAACGAAACGTTGGAAAATGTTTTGAGCGATGCTTTAAATAATCACAAATAAAATATTGTATAACAAAAATATAGGAGTTTGTATAATGGGATTTTTCAAGAAAGTAAAAGACGGTTTGCTGGGAACCGACGGCACTGGTGGCGGCAGCGGTCAGCAAGGGGTGATAACGGCACAAGAGCTCGTAGATCAGGCATTCGAACATTTCAAGATGCGGCTGAATGATTCCTCGACCGACATGAGCCTGCTTTTCCCCACAAGCATGATAATATATCTTAATCCGGAGGACTACAACGCACGAAAACAAGAATTTCCGGCACGTGCCAACGACATCAAGAAAAAATGCATGAAGGAGGTCCGCACCCAAATCAGCGGCAATCCCGAATGGCAGGACTACATACCACATTCCAAATACTGGAAAATACAGTTTGTTGAGTTCAAGCCAGAATGCGTGATAAGTTCCGACACCGACACACATTTCTCTGTCGAGAAAGGACATGTGATGATTGTCTCCGACCTCTATGCCAACGATTTGGGCGAATCCATCGGCGACAGCGCATCGTCGGGCGGACGCGTGGTAACCACGGTGCACAACATAAAAGGCACCACATCTTTGCAGAACCTTGCCATCAACCCCGACGCCTTCAAAGACGTAACAATATTGGGACAGAACTGTTTCCGCATAGAGTTTTTGCGCTCCGACCTCGCCGACACCACCAAAAACAACAAACAGTCGGCGCCTCTTCACACTCAGACTCCACCGGCCTCCAATAATTATGACATAGCCACAGGCGTTTACAATGGCAACACGTCGAAACAGTCGAATTCGACCCCAAAAAAAGTTGCCGCCGAGCTGCAGATTTGGGACAGCTATTTCCTTGTAAACGGCCAAAAAGCCGACAAATACATCATAGAATCGGAAAAATTGCAGATAGCAGGCCCCAACGCCAATGCAAGCACCGACGGAGCTGAGCTGCTTAAAATCGATGACGACAGCATAATGAACCCGCATCTGAACATAAGATACGACAACACAAACCAACGCTACCTCATTTCGGCTGTTGGCGACACAAAGCTCAACACACGGATTCTCGAGCGCAATGCCGACAACTGGTCCGAACTGCCCAACAACTCGACAATTCTTTTAAACGGAGATATACAATTAAATTTCACTTTGAAAAATGTTTGACATAATTTTATTGATAGCCATAGCCCTTTTGGTGGCTTTTCTGGCGAAAGAACATTTCACTAATTATCCCAGATAAACAACAACAATATGAAAGAGATGAAATACTACGGCGAGACCAATATGGGTATGCGCCGCACCAACAACGAAGACGCTTTCGTGGCCCAGAAAATCTGGAACGACCGATTCATACTTTGCATAGCCATCGACGGGGTGGGTGGCTACGAGGGTGGCGAAGTGGCCGCCCAAATTGCTCAAGACTATATCCCCAAACACCTTGCCAGCGTTACCAACGACAACCCTCTCGAAGCCCTGAAAGAGGCTGTTGTGGAGGCCAACAACCGAATCTGCGCCGAACGTCAGCGCGACACTTCGCGTCCTAACATGGCATGCGTGCTCAGCGCCGGCATTATCGAACTCGACAACAACGTCATCGACATAGTGCACGTGGGCGACTCCCGTATCTACCGATACGAAAACGGCAATCTCGAAAAGATAACCCACGACCACTCGCTGGTGGGCTACCGCGAAGAAATTGGCGAACTCACCGAAGATGAGGCCATGAACCACCCGCAACGCAATATCATCGACCGACTGCTGGGCGACACTCCGCATTCCACCACCGACCGCAACTTTTTCGAGGCCGCCAAATACCCCCTCGACGAAAACACACAGCTGCTTTTCTGCTCCGACGGACTCACCGACCTCGTCACCAGCGCCGAAATACGCGAAATTCTCGACCAGCGCATATCCATACAGGAAAAAACCAAACTGCTTATCGACAAAGCCAACGCCAAAGGCGGCAAGGACAACATCACCGTGGTGCTTGCCATTGCCGAGAATCCCAACGCCAAACCAAAACAAGCCGTTGTGGAGCCTCCGCGCCACCAACAGGAGAACAATATTGAAGATCGGCCCGCAGAAGGCAAGAAATCGCGCAAAACGCTGTGGATATGCCTTATTGCCCTGTTGCTAATAATAGCAGCCTTTGTGGGAGGCAATTTCTTGGCTACCAAAGGCGTGGTTTGCGTGCCACAGTCGCCGTCCCCAAACAAAGAAGCAGATACCACCATACTCAAAAAAGATTTAGATTCGTTGAATGGGTTGCTGAAAGAAGCCAACGACACCATTAATGAATTAAAAGGAAGAATAGAGGATGCGCGAAACTCCTTGTCGAATCCCCCAAAACACATAGCAAAACACTAAAAAAAAAACAAACGCAAAAATACAAAAACTCTGACACATCAGTAGAATAAAGTGAGCCAGAAGGTTGATAGTTTATTTCCAAAATTTACGGAATGATGAAACGTAAAAACAACGGTTTTATACCACTTCTATTTGTAACCATAGTCCTATGCTTCGGTTTTATCACACTATACCACAACCAAAGCGCCTTTCTGAAAACGGTAGATGAGAACTACAAGACAAAACGTTCCGTCAACTTGGAAAAAGGACTTCCGGCCACGGTGCTTAGCGAATTCCTTGTCAATCAGGACTATGTGAGCGACCGTCGCGACGCCGATTTCATTGCCAAACAGCTGACCTCAAAAATAGACAGCGGCTACGCTCTGCCCAACCTCGGCGCCATCAACACCAGCCTATACAAGGTGCGTGCCTCGCTGGCCGACTCGCTGGGAGGAGCCCTTTTCCGAAGCCGTTGCATGGCATCCCGCGAAACCCTTGGCCTTGACCAAAACGTGCGGGCTCTCTACGCCAACCCAGGACTGCTGAAAACCGACACTTTCCCGCACAGCGCAGGCAACAAAGAGCTGAAAGTAAAAGTGTTCCAAACAGACACTACCAACACTTTCTTTAACAGATTGCGAAAAAAAGTAGGCAAGCCAAAGAAAAAACCTGCCGCAGGAGTGCTTGTGTGCCTGCGTCAGCACGAGCTGGTGTATGCAAAACAAATAACCATCGACGGCAAGGACACCAACGTCAGATACACCGACACCACGGCACACGACACCGTTGTGGAATACGCTTTCACAAACAAAGAAGGGGAGGTGTCGTTCAAAATCTACGACAGCCTCAACTACAGCGTGTTGCCCGTAAAAGCAGGCTTCAACTACGGCTCGCCGAAAGGCACTTTGAAAAACAAAAAATTCGTTTTCACCGAAAGTCCTGACAAGATAAAACTTTTCGACACATACACCTACAAACGCCTCAAAGACGACGGGGCACTGACGGTGCGCACACCTAAGACCTACCGCAACTATCTGATTATCGCCTTTTTGCTATTTGTGGCCATGTGGTGGCTGCTCTACGGCTTTGTATTGGCGCGCGACCGCAACACCAAACGCCAGAGCGACACCCTTATTATGGCTCTGCTGATGACCCTTACAGGCTTGGGACTGCTGTCGAAATTCGCGCTTGTCAATCCCGTTTCCGACAAATTGTTGGGCTGGGATACGCTCGTTGGCACCGTAATTGGCCTTGTGGCGATGATATTGATAGCCCGTTTCGATATGGTTAAGTTCTACAACAGCGGTATGCGGATTTTAGGTGTTTCGGTGGATTTCGATTTCGTGATGCAGTTTTTCCGCTGGTGCGGACTGCCTTTCGGCAAAAAATTGGACAATTTCAGCAACGACATACAGCGTCGTACACGCAACAGTTCCCTGCAGCTGTTCTGCAAACTGCTGTTTCTGTTGGTTCTGTTTTTCCTGCTGCCGGTTATTCTGCTTGTCAAACTGATAACATTTGTTTGTTCCAAAATTCCCAAAATCAGGGATTTAAGCGTGCCTCACGGTTTTGGTTATATGTTGCTGGCGTTGGCTTTGCTGGTGCTTCTGTTTTTCTTCGGTTCAGGCCCCGAAGGCAGCAACGCCAAGGTTAACCTCGGCCCGATACAGGTGAGCGAGCTGGCCAAACTGCTTACGATGTTCTTTGTGGCGGCTTTCTTCGCCGAGAACTCCGACACCCTTCAGGCTTTCGCCGACAAGCAGTCCATTTTCGGGATGCGTCAGGTGAAACTGGTGCTTTTCATCCTTGCCTTTATGGTTGTGATGATGGGCGTTGCCGTGATGCTGAGCGACATGGGTCCCGCCATAGTGGTGATACTCTCGTTTATACTCATCTACAGCGTTGCCCGTCGCGACACAGTGCAGATGTTTATCGGCGTGGTTACCTTTATAGCAATGCTTTTCCTTGCCTATCTGTTCAACCATTCCATAGGACTGATGGCCGTGGCCGCACTGGTGTGGCTTGTGGCGTGGGTAGCAATTAGTTGGACTCGCGGCAAACGCATCTACGAAAGTGCCGTTTTCTTCAACCTCATCATAGTGGCCTTCCTGTTCGGCGGTCCTTTGCTCGACACCCTTGGTTTCCACAACGAGGCCGAGCGTCTTACAAGCCGCAACGAAATGGTTTGGAGCGGTGTTTGGAACAACGATGTCAAAGGCGGCGACCAAGTGGCGCAAGGCTACTGGGCATTGGCCAGCGGCGGTTTATCCGGTCAGGGCTTGGGCAGCGGCCATGCAAGTGTGGTGCCCGCCTGCCATACCGATATGATTTTCACCAGCATAGGCGAGGAAATGGGTTGGATAACCCTTTTGCTGATAGTGCTTTGCATGGCGCTTTTGGTACACCGCGGACTGCTTATAGCACGCAAGGCGGGCAACCGTTTCGCTTTCTTCCTTGTGGCAGGTCTGGCCACGGTTACAGGCATACAGTTCCTTGTTATAATTTTAGGCAGTCTCGGACTTATACCGCTAACAGGCGTGGCGGTGCCGTTCCTGAGCTACGGCAAGTCGAGCATTGTGGTCAATATGATTGCCTTCGGGTTCATACTCTCGCTTTCGCGCGAAAAAGCCACCGAGCGTCAGGCGGAATATATACGCAGCAAATACGACGGCATCATAGCCGCCGGCAGCGCATCGTTCATAGCCGTGGGATTATTCATTGTCTGCTGGCTGTTCGCCTACCAGTTCTTCGCACGCGACAACACCCTTATCCGTCCCGCCTTTGTCACCAACAACCAAGGAGCCCGTGTGGCCGAGTACAACCCACGCATCGACATACTGATGCGAAAACTCGCCGCAGGCAACATCTACGACCGCAACGGCGTTGTGCTTGCCACCAGCGTGGACAGCATACTTGACAACAAAATGGTCGTGGATAAAATTGTGGAAGCCGGTATCTCGGCCGAAGATGTGAAAAAAGCGCACCGTTACCCCAAGATGAGGTACTATCCTTTCGGCGACCAGATGTTCTTTATGTTGGGCGATTTCAACACAAAGGTGCTGTGGGGCAGCCACGACGACAATCCCTACGGCTACATGGCCGAAAGCCGTCATCTGGCAATGCTGCGCGGTTTCGACAACATAGCCCGCGACGAATACGGGAAACCCCGCAGAGACGTGCTAAGGGCGCGCAACTATATCTACAGTCCTTACCTTGCCGAACGCGGAGAGAAAGAGTTCCGCTACACACGCTACGACTATTCGGCGCTTCTGCCCATGCTAAAAGCCGGCACCGAAAGCCGCAAGGTGCGCCAGTGGAACGAAAAACGTCCCGAACGCGACATACGACTGACCATCGACGCCAAACTGCAGGTGCGTATGCAGAACGCCCTTCAACAGTTCGCCGACACGCGCAAAAACAACTATATGCGTGTGTCCGTTGTGGTACTCGACGCCGCAAAGGGCGACCTGCTGTGCTCGGCAAACTACCCGTTGCCCAACCAGGACACACTTGTGGCAAAGAGCCGACTGCCATATTACAGCGACAACTTCAAAGATTTCAAAGCCTATACCGACCGCGACCTTGGCACCACTTACCAGACCCAACCCGGTTCCACGGTCAAAGTGATGTCGGCTATGGCTGGATTTATGAAATTAGGCTCCGAAGCCACAGGCAAGTCATATATGGTGTATAGCGAGGAGAAAATCGACACCAAGCTTGGCGAGCCTACAGGAAATGTCAATCTTCACTCAGCCATAGTGCAGTCGTCGAACTGCTATTTCGTAAATTCGGTGAACGACCAAAACTTATATACACAGCTCGGCGAGATATACAAAGCCACCGGCGTGCGTATCGACCGCGAGGCCATCGACAAACGCGGACGCACTGTCATCGACAAATCGCTGACACCATATTTCTTCTACACCAGCAATATGTCTGACACAACCGTGTTCAACGCCGAGGTGTCGGCCACCAGCCAACGCGGCACACATAAGTACAACAACTATATCGAACGACGCTCAAAAAAACAGCAATACGAAAAAATGAACTGGAGCCATTGTGCTTGGGCGTGGGGACAGGGCACTTTGCGCGCCACACCTCTCAATATGGCACGTGTGGCTTCTATTGTGGTAAACAATGGCACTCTGGCACAGACTCGTTACCTGTACAACGATTCGCTTCCACAAACCAATGTGTGCCCCAATTCGCTCGAACAGCTCAAATCGTATATGAAAGACCAAGCAAAGCTGAAAGCCGGAATCTCAAATCCCGCTATCGGCGGAAAAACCGGCACACCTGAACGTTCTCACGTTGTTCGCAACAGCAAAGGCAGAAAGGTGAAAACCAGCAAAAACGACGCTTGGTACATCTTCTTCGTCGATAGCGACGGCGTAAAACAAAACAAAGCCAGCAAACTAGCCGTGGCAGTACGTATCGAAAGAGCTAACTCCACGTCGAGCCTCGCTATGCAACTATCACGCACTCAGGTTATTCCAATTCTTACAGAAACGGGATACATGAATTAAGTTGAAAATTGAAAGTTGAAAATTGAAAGATATAGGTCAAAAGTCTAAAGTCAAATGTCAAAGGACTAGTGACCATTGACCGAAGACAAATTACTAATCACTAATCACAAATCACTAAAAAATATGAGCACCTTTTTTGACAAAATAAAGAAATTCCTTAACCCCACCGACGAGCCGGAGGTGGAACAAAGCTCGGCAAACGTTGACACCCGTGAAACAAAAAACGAGGCTCAGCCTGCCAAACAGAACGCCACACCCGTGGAAACGCCGAAAAACGACACCCAATATGCGCCAGCTGAACCTGCTGAACCAGAACCAGTTGCAACTGCCGAAAATATAGAAAAGAGTGGGGTGGAGGAAACTCCGAAAAACGACACCCAACAACCTTCATCCACCACAGAGGCAAAGTCGGAACAACAACAGCAAACCGCACCGCAGAGCGCCCCCGCTGGCCCGAAAACCGACGAAGTGTCGGCACCGCAAATAAGGGCATCGGTGATAAAAAATGTAGTACAGATGCTAAAACCCCTGCTGGGCAAGGACGATTTCAAAGGCATCGCTTTCTATGTGGAACAGCACAACTACGCTCTGACTTTGGACAAGGAGTTTGAAAAACTGCTCCGTATCCAATTCGACGACATGGGGTTCAGATCGCTCGGCAGCGGTAAAATAGAAGTGTTTGAAAGACCGTCGTCGGCCGACGCCCACAATGTGTACCGCGACATAATCTTCGCCGAAATCATCACCAAAGAATCCAACATACACCACGCACCGCGCAAGGCACGCATAACTGTTTTCCGTGGCAAAGGCAGCCTGAAACAAACGGAATATATCCTCGACACCGCCGTTGACAACAAAAAAGTGTATTGTATCGGACGTGGCGAAATAAGCACCAAAGGCGGAGTGTTCCGCGACAACGACATTGTGATAAACGAAGCCGAACCCGATCCCGCCATCGCCAACCTCAACAACTACGTGAGCAGCTCCCATGCCAATATCGAAGTGCGCGACGGCGGTTTCTATCTTAAAGCCATGCAGGGCGGCATAGCTAACGGCAACGCCACCAAGTATATCCGCGACGGCAAGGTGTTCAAACTCGAGACCGACTCGATGTCGTACCCCCTTCGCGACGGCGACCTTATCGAACTCGGACGCTCCGTGCTGCTTAAATTCGAAATTCTTATGTAACAACAATCGCAAGTCATGAAAAAAATACGTTTATTCGCCCTTTTGGCCGCAATACCTTTGGTAATGCATGCCCAAGGCCCCAAGCCGATAGTCAACGACACCGTTTGGGTGCGGGGCATTCCCATTGTGTTGGTCAAAATCGACGCCGGCACGTTCCAGATGGGTGCCACCACGGAGCAGAGCGTGGCAGCCAGCCGCGATGAGAAACCCGTTCACAGCGTAACCCTCGGCAGTTATATGATAATGCAGACCGAAGTAACGCAGGAGCTATGGCAGACCATAATGGACAACAACCCAAGCCCGTTGAAAGGCAGCAACAGGCCCGTGCACAACGTCAGCTGGTACGACTGCATGGAGTTTATCGAAATGCTTAACGCCGTAAGCGGACGCCAATTCCGTCTGCCCACCGAAGCCGAATGGGAGTACGCCGCTCGTGGCGCCGAACGCAGCAAAGGCTATAAATTCTCCGGCAGCAACAACGCTGAAAAAGTGGCGTGGAACGCCGAAACCCTCGGTGGCGCCGAGCTTTATTACGTACAGCAGAAAATGCCCAACGAACTCGGTATCTTCGATATGAGCGGCAACGTGTGGGAGTGGTGTTCCGACATCTACGGGGCCTATTCCGACAAGGCACAGACCAACCCCGCCGGTGCCGAAGCAGGGGAGAACCGCGTGCTGCGCGGTGGCAGCTGGCAGACACCACGCAACAAATGCCGCGTAAGCTGCCGTACCAACGCCATACCCTACGAACGCCGCGAAGAATACGGATTCAGACTGGTGCTGGAATAGTTGAAATTGAAAGTTGAAAATTAGATTATTACTAATTGCTAACTACTAATTAAAAAACATGGCTTCGATAAACGACGAATACGAAAAACTGATGCTGATAGGGCAGGGGAGTTTTGCCAGCATCTGGAAAGTGCGCCACCGCAAATACGGCTACATCCGCACACTTAAGATACTCAACACCCCCGTACAGGACGAAAACGACCATGCCTACCAGCAGTTCGTAAAGGAATGCACCGTGCTGCTGAATATCGGCAACGGTGCCAACTACAACATTGTGCACATATACCAGCCGCGGCTTATCGACAACCGTGCTGTGGTGGAGATGGACTTTATCGACGGCGAGACACTCGACCAGTACCTGAGGCGCAACAAGTTTATGCCCATCGACGAGGTGATGCGCTTTATCGGCGACATAGGCGGGGCTTTGGCATACTGCCACCACGACATATACAAATACATGATGAATCCCAACGAGGACGACCTCAAGTCGGACCCAGACGACGGCCGACGCTACATCATCGACGAAGCCACCGAACAACGTTTGGTGCGGAAATACTCCGTAACCCACAACGACCTGCACAGCAACAATGTGATGCGCCGCGAAAACGACGGCAGCTACGTGCTATTGGATTTCGGCTTGGCCATACAAAATGGCACAGCAGTGAAATCCAGCGCAATGCGTGGTGGAGCTTTGGAGTATATGGCTCCCGAAAAGTTCGACGACAACAACGTTATCACCACCCAGAGCGACATCTACAGCTTTGGCATACTTATGTACGAAGCCCTTGCCGGACGAGTGCCCTTCGAAATCGATAAAAAACGCCTTTCCAGCAACCCCGTTATGGCGCAATACGAAATAATGCAGCAGCATAAAACGGGCATACCGCCCGAAATAGAGCCCCTGCGCCGCGAGGCTTTCGAGGCCGCAAACCCCGGACAGGAGTATGTGAAGGACTTCCCCGACTGGCTGGAGCAGATGATAATGCGCTGCCTCGAAAAAGACCCCGCCCGCCGCTACACCGACGCCAAGGAACTTATGAATGAGTTTTATAGTAATAGGCGTGTGTTTGTTGATGAAAACTCGTTATCTGAAAGAGTTAATACACAATTAGACAATAACAATTACGATGTTTTTATTTCGTTTTCGACCCAAGATAGCGTTATCGTTGACAAAATATGCAATTATTTGGAAAAGACTGGGTTGAGATGTTTTGTATGTACTAGGGACATACCAAAGAGTGTTGTTTGGGCTGAGGCTATCACAGAAGCTATAGAAAATTGTAAGATGTTTCTTGCTGTTTTTTCCAAGCATTTCGATGATTCCAAGCAAACAGACCGAGAATTGGAACTCGCTTCGGAAGCTGCCCTACCAATAATTTGTTGCCGGATAACAAATGATGAAATGACTGGCGCAACAAAATATTATTTAAAAAATATCAATTGGATTGATGCCTATACTGATACTGAAGCTGGATTTTGCAAAATACTAGCTGAAATACAACGCATTAATGGTGAAAATTTTGTAAAAGACAAACCACAGCCAACGGATTTTAGTCTTGTGTCCTGCCCCGGCTGTGGCAAAATGATAAGCAAAGAGGCATCGTTCTGTCAATATTGCGGTTCCCATCTACATTCATCCGACGGCAACAAGCAGGTGAAATGCAACGGCTGTGGCAATTTGATAAGCAGTGATGACAAAGAATGTCCATATTGCGGCTATCCGGATTGTACACAGGAATCAAAACAAGGAGTCCGCAAGACACCAGATTCAACACAAAGTGTCAGCGGCAAGAAAAAATCCAAAAAATGGGTTGTTTGGCTGGTGCTTGGCATTGTCTTGACAGTGCTTGCGATAATAGGCGTGGGGATAGCTTTGTTAGATAATAATGTACCAGAAGAGTGGACTGAAACTGAAGAAGCTAGTGATACTTTGGAATTCGTTGACCTTGGTCTGCCCAGCGGAACAAAATGGAGCAACATTAATCAGACAAACCCCAACGACAGTTACGATTTCTACACCTACGACGAGGCAGTGCAGCAGTTTGGCGACCAACTGCCCACAAAAGCGCAGTTCGAAGAACTAAAAGAAAAGTGCGTCATAGTATGGGACGAATCTGCTCGTGGTGCTCGTGGCTGTAGGTTTTATGGCCCCAACAACAACAGCATTTTTATTCCCTACGCGGGCTACCGCGATTGCAATGGCGGTGTGAACGGCGTGGGTTCCAGCGGCAACTATTGGTCGTCCACGCCCGGCGTTTCGGAGCTCGCGTGGAACCTCTACTTCTATTCGGGCGAAGTGTACGTGAACGGCAACTCTCGGTGCTGCGGGCAGTCCGTGCGCCTCGTCCAAGATTAGATGGCCGTGCGCGCCAGAGCACGGACAAAAGGCATCAACATTTGTAAAGGCTGTTCGGGCTCTGCCCGGCAGTCTTTACATATAAATATCAAATAACGCCGTTCCGGCGTTTTTTTTATCCCGTTTCATCCCAATTCCGTCCCCCGGGGTGTAGAGACGTTTCCTGAAACGTCTCTACACCCACCCACAAAAAAATCGCGCCAAATGTATTAAAACAAAAGCGTAATATCCTAGCAATCCCGTTTCAAAAAAATGTATCGTTGCACAATTCACTTTTTTTTCGTAAATTTGCAACGCATTTTGCGGCAAGAAAAAAACACACACAACCCTCGCAAATGCCCATAGACAAACGAAAAACAACAGGATATGTCCTTTTTGAACAAATACGAAAAACTCCAGCTGATAGGCAAAGGCAGCTTCGCCACCATCTGGAAAGTGCGTCATGAGAAGTACGGATACATCCGCGCTTTGAAAGTCTCCAACGAGATGGTTGAAGATGAGAACGACCCCGCCTACCAGTCGTTCCTCAACGAGTGCAAGGTGCTTCTTAAAATAGGCAACGGTTCGCATCCCAACATCGTGCATATCTACCAGCCCGACCTTATCGACAACCGTGCCGTGGTGGAGATGGACTACGTGGAGGGCGAAACAATGGAGAAATACCTCTCCCGCGTCAAATTCGTTCCCATCGACGAATTTTACCGTTTTTTCGACGAGATTGTCGGCGCTTTGGCATATTGCCACCACGACATCTACCGTTTCCTTATGGACCCCAACGTCGATGACCTCGTTACCGACCCCAACGACGGACAAAAATACATCATCGACGAAGCCACCGAACGCCGCCTTGTTGAGAAATACGGCGTCACCCACAACGACATACACTCCAACAACGTAATGCGCCGCAGCTACGACGGCAATTTCATACTCCTCGACTTCGGCTTGGCCATTCAGGACGGCAAGGCCGTGAAAAGCAGCTCGCGAAGGGGAGGGGCTCTGGAATATATGTCGCCCGAAAAGTTCGACGACAGCAGCATAATCACCACACAGTCCGATATTTACAGTCTCGGTGTGCTGTTGTACGAAGTCCTTGCCGGACGTGTGCCGTTCCAGATGGACCCCAAACGCTATTCGAGCAACCCCACCGCCGCCGGATACGAGATTATGACAGCCCACAAAACTGCCGTGCCGCCTCCCATAGAACCCCTGCGCCGCGAGGCTTTCGAAAAAGCCCATCCAGGCGAGACATACGTCAAAGACTATCCCGACTGGCTTGAAGATTTGATAACCCGTTGTCTGGAAAAAAATCCCGCCAACCGTTTTGCCGACGCCAAACAGCTTCTCGACGAATACAAAGCCAAGAAAGCACTGGGAAACGACACGGTCTCTTCCCGCACTTTCCCCACAAGCGCTCCGGCACCGAAAATCGAAGAGCCTGTCGAAAACAAACTCTCCGACACAACAATTCCCACACCTCCTCCAATGCCTCCGCGACCGGGTGCAAGGACCAACCCTCCCGTAACGCCACCCCCGCAAAGAGTTACACCTCCTACCAAAAAGAAAAAGTCACACGCTGGTCTGATCGTATTTCTGATACTGCTGTTTTTGGCACTGTTGGGAGTAGGCGGTTATTTCGCTTACCAGTGGTACGAAGATTCGCAGTACGCACATTATTATACATACGTATCGAGCCTTAACCTGCGCTCGTCGCAGAGTTCAAAAAGCAAGAGCAACATAATAGAAGCTCTGCCTTATGGCACAAAACTTTCCATGCTGTCGTACGGCAACGACTGGTGCGAGGTGAAAGCCAAAACCAGCAACGGTAAGCAAACAGGCTATGTGTCAACCGATTACATCCTTTCCGAGGACGATTACTACCTGCTTGACGGCATTTTCGGCAACAGCGAAGCGCGCGAAATGATTGCCGAAAAGCGTTGCCGCAAGGCGCTTCTCAACTATTTTAAAGAAAATAACTACCGTGGCGAACTCAACAACGATGTGTATAGCGCACAAGAGCAGTTCTCCGACACCCGTCAGATTTGGCAGGTTTCGTGCTATAGCAGCAAAAGCTCATACAACTCGGTGTATTACTGCAAAGAGTACGAAAAAAATTCCAAATATAATGATATGATTGTGATAATCAGCCGCATACAGAATGGCATAACCACAGAGCGCAAATTGGTTTATTTCTATTTCGACTCCGAAGGCAAGCCATATGTAGTGCACGAGGAAGTGCCCGATTCCGACAGGATAAAAAGTGTTTCCGTAACCACAAGTTGGTGGACCGGCAATAAAACTTTCGATATCGAATATTATTAAAAAACAATGCCTTGCGAGCACTGTCGAAGCAACTTGCGCGACATAGAGATTGTTTTTTCGCAGAAAACTGTGAAAAAACAATTTTTTTTCGTATCTTTGCAAAGATAAGCCAAACAGCCGCAAAGTGCTGTTTGGCGTAATTAAACTTTTGTGTTACAACAGAATAAATAAAACATTAACGATAAAATTATGGATTTCAGCTTATCAAAAACCGAAGAACTCTTTCTGCAGATGATTCGCGAATTTGCAGAAAAAGAGGTAAAACCCCTTGCCGCCGAAGTTGACGAGGAGGAACGTTTCCCGATAGAGACCGTTCAGAAAATGGCCAAAATCGGTCTGATGGGTATTCCCATCCCGAAAGAATACGGCGGAGCCGGCGGAACCAACATCATGTACGGCATGGCCGTCGAGGAACTCTCGCGCGCCTGCGCCACCACCGGCGTGATACTCTCAGCACACACCTCGCTCTGCTGCGCCCCCATTATGGAAAACGGTACCGAAGAACAGAAACAGAAATATCTGCCCAAACTCGCCTCCGGCGAATGGATCGGCGCTTTCGGCCTCACCGAACCCAACGCCGGCACCGACGCCGCAGGACAGCAGACCATCGCCGTGCTCGACGGCGACGAATGGGTGCTCAACGGCAGCAAGATATTCATCACCAACGGCAGCTACGCCAACGTGTTCATCATCATAGCCATGACCGACAAAAGCCTCGGCACCAAAGGCATCAGCGCTTTCATCGTTGAAAAAACCGACCCGGGCTTCAGCATAGGCAAAAAAGAAAAGAAAATGGGTATCCGCGGCTCGGCTACCACAGAGCTTATCTTCGAGGACTGCCGCATTCCCAAGGACCGTCAGCTGGGTCAGCTCGGCAAAGGTTTCGGCCTTGCCATGAAAACCCTCGACGGAGGACGTATCGGTATCGCCGCACAGGCCCTCGGTATAGCACAAGGCGCTATGGACGAGACAGTTAAATACACCAAAGAACGTAAACAGTTCGGCCGCAGCATCAGCCAGTTCCAGAACACACAGTTCCAGATGGCCGACCTCGAAACCAAAGTGCAGGCCGCCCGTTTGCTCGTGCGCTCGGCACACTACAAAAAAGACCACGGCATGCCTTATTCCGCCGACGCAGCAATGGCAAAACTGTTCTGCGCCGAAACGGCAATGGAAGTTACCACCAAGGCAGTGCAGTTCCACGGCGGCTACGGCTACACCCGCGAATATCCTGTGGAACGCATGATGCGCGACGCCAAAATCACCGAAATTTACGAAGGTACAAGCGAAGTGCAACGTATGGTTATCGCAGGCAAATTATTTAAATAAAAACTTTAGATAAACTGTGATAAAGTTTTAATTATTAGTTATTTTTTGAAAATAGTAGAACAATGAAAATAGTAGTTTGCATAAAACAAGTGCCGGACACCACCGAGGTTAAGATAAACCCGCAAACCGGCACACTGATACGCGAGGGCGTTCCCAGCATCATGAACCCCGACGACAAAGGCGGACTGGAATTCGCCCTGCAGCTTAAAGAACAATACGGTGCCCACGTTACCGTGATAACCATGGGCCTGCCTCAGGCCGACGCCATACTGCGCGAGGCACTGGCAATGGGCGTCGACCGCGCCATACTGCTCACCGACCGCAAACTCGGCGGCGCCGACACTCTGGCCACCTCAAGCGCTCTGGCAGGTGCCCTCCGCACCATGGATTTCGACCTCATCATCACCGGCCGTCAGGCTATCGACGGCGACACCGCCCAGGTGGGACCCCAGATTGCCGAACACCTCGACCTTCCGCAGGTGAGCTACCTCGAACATCTCGAATACGACGGCAACAAGACTTTCACCATCCGCAAACAGACCGAAGAAGGCTATCAGGTGCTCCAGATGGACGCCCCCTGCCTTGTAACCGTCCTTGCATCGGCAGTGAAACCGCGCTATATGAGCGTTAGCGGCATTGTTGACGCCTACAGCCGCGAAGTGGAAGTGTGGAACGCCGACAAAATCGACGTGCCCGAAGATCGTATCGGCAAAGCCGGCTCGCCCACAAGCGTGTTCAAATCGTTCCCAAAAAGCCTCAAACCCGCCGGCGAAACCTTCGAAGTGTCGCCCGAAGAGGCCGTAGAGCTGATTGTCAACAAACTGAAAGAAAAACACATCATCTAACCCTTTAAACCGAAATAGAAATGGATATATCACAATATAAAGACGTTTATGTTTTCGCCGAACAGCGCGACGGCGTTATCCAGAATGTGGCTTTCGAACTGCTTGGCAAAGCCCGCGACTTGGCCGACACCCTCGGCGAAAAAGTCGTAGCAATACTTTTGGGCAAAGGCATCAAGGACAAAGCACAGCAACTCATTGCCTGCGGTGCCGACAAGGTGCTTGTTGTGGACAACGACATTCTTAAAGACTATATGACAGAGCCTTACACGCAGGCCATCACCCAAATCATCAAAGAGCAGAAACCCAGCATCTTCCTGCTCGGCGCAACAACCATAGGCCGCGACCTCGGTCCGCGTCTGAGTGCACGCAACGTTACCGGCCTCACCGCCGACTGCACCAAACTGGAGATTGGCGAAAACCGCGAGCTGCAGATGACTCGTCCCGCTTTCGGTGGCAACCTTATGGCTACCATCCTCTGCAAGGAACACCGTCCGCAGATGAGTACCGTGCGTCCGGGCGTTATGCAGCGCATACCCGTGGACAACAGCCGCACAGGCGAAGTTGTGGACTACACAGTGGCTTTCGACATGGCCAAGATCAACCGTGTGAAACTGGTTAAAACCGTGAAAGAAGAGAAAACCGTAGCCGACATATCCGAAGCCAAGATATTGGTTTCCGGCGGTCGTGGCGTTGGCAACAAGGAAGGATTCCAGAAACTCGAGGCTCTGGCCAAAGAGCTTGGCGGCGAAGTGTCGTCGAGCCGTGCCATGGTCGATGCCGGCGTTATGGAACAGAGCCGTCAGGTGGGACAGACGGGTAAAACCGTGCGTCCGAACCTCTACATGGCTTGTGGCATCAGCGGCGCCATCCAACACCTTGCAGGCATGGAAGAAAGCGAATTCATCATTGCCATCAACAAAGACAAATTCGCACCCATCTTCAACGTGGCCGACCTCGGTATCGTCGGCGACCTGCACAAAATTGTGCCCATGCTCACCGAACGTCTGAAAACTATGCAGAAATAGTTTCTACAGTTCATAAAACCTTATCACAACCTGTTTTTCGACCGATGTAAACCATTGTAAGAAAGGCAGGTTGTGATATTTTAAAGATAAATAAAGGTGGAGCGGAAAGTCAGATACTGGGATTTGTTTTACTCCTTTTTCAAGATTGGTACATTCACCATCGGCGGCGGCTACGCCATGATTCCGCTGATGGAGGAGATAATTGTTGACAAGCGCCAATGGATTGACAAAGAGGAGTTTATGAACATTCTCTCCATATCGCAGGCTATGCCGGGAGTATTTGCCGTAAATATGGCCACAAATATCGGCTACAATCTCAAAGGAGTGAAAGGGTCGGTGGTGGCTGTTGTTGGCAACATAATAGTGCCGGTGGCGATAATTCTGCTGCTGGCCATTTTCTTCCGTCAATTTCGTGAAAACCAAGTCGTTGAAGCCATTTTTAAAGGACTGCGCCCTGCAGTGGTAGCGCTGATAGCCGCACCGGTTTTCAGCATGGCCAAAACAGCACGCATATCGTGGAAAAACATCTGGATTCCGATACTTTCCGCACTCCTGATTTGGCTGTTGGGCGTTTCGCCAGTGATAGTCATTCTCGTGGCCGGAGTGGCCGGATTTGTGTATGGCCGCATCAAAGTAGGGAAGGAGGGGAGCGCTAAATGATAATTCTGCGTCTGTTCCTGATATTCTGCAAGATAGGCATTTTCACCTTCGGCGGCGGCTACTCTATGGTGGCCCTGATACAGAACGAGGTGGTGGAAAAATACCACTGGCTCACTGCCGAGGAATTCACCGACCTGCTTGCCATCAGCCAGATGACTCCCGGCCCCGTGGGCATCAACACAGCCACATACACCGGCTACACCGTGGTTCTGAACAACGGAGGCGAGCCGTGGATGGGCGTTGTGGGCTCTTTTGTAGCTTCGTTTGCCGTGATACTGCTGCCGTTCATAGCCATGCTTCTGCTTTGCCGTTTCTTGGCCAAACATCGCGACAATCCCATTATCGACTTCATTTTCAGAGTATTGCGATTGGCAGTTGTTGGACTTATTGCCGCAGCGGCACTGTCGTTGGCATCGGTGGAGAATTTCGGCAGCTGGGATATTTCGCACAAACAGGTTATTATAAGCATTGCACTCTTTGTCGGAGTATTTGTGGCATCGTTCAAATTCAAAAAAAGTCCCATCATGCTGTTGTTTGCAAGTGGTGCAGTGGGGTTTATAGCTTATTATGTGTTTTGAAAATATTATAATGTTATGACCAAAGAAAAGTATAAAAAAAGTATCAACACACACTTCTTATTGATGGTTTGCGTTGGAGTCATCTCTCTGGTTTACTGTGTTTTGACTCAGTTCAGTTCACTATTTTCAAAGCCTGCCGAAAGCCGTACCACGCAAATCATCCTGGCAATGCTCACCGTTTTCATTGCAGCTTTGCAGTACATCTACACCCGCAACATACTGAAAAACCGTCTTGCCCAACTCCTCAATCTCGACACGCCCGAACAGAAAGTGTCCAAATATCACTCCCTTATGTTGCAAAGTTTTTATATTTCGATGTTATCGCTTGTCACCATTGCAGTGCTGAGCTGTTTCGTTCAAAATAGTATTTTGATTTGCTTGGAGGGGCTGGTATTTCTTTTTTCTGTTATGTTGCTAAAACCCAGTGCGTACAGAATGAAAATGGACCTGCAGTTTTCCGAAAAAGAGATTGCCGGTATTTATGGTGAAAACTGGAATAAATAACTGAAAAACTATGAAAAACACCGAAACAATCTGTGCCGTTTCTACTCCTTCCGGAATAGGAGGTATCGCCGTAATACGCATTTCCGGCGAAAACGCCAAGCTGCTGTGTGACAACGTTTTGAGAAATAGGGCGGGGGAGGGGATAACCAATTCTCTTAAACCCAACAGCGCTCGTTTTTGTAATTTCTGCGATGGGGAACAGCTTGTGGATGAGGTGATTGCTACTTTTTTCGCCGCTCCGCATTCATACACGGGCGATGATGTGGTGGAAATCTCTTGTCACGGCTCGATTTATGTCCAGCAAAGAATTATGGAGACCCTTATCCGCAACGGCGCACGGAGTGCCGAGGCGGGAGAGTTCACCATGCGTGCTTTCGTCAACGGAAAGATGGACCTCGCGCAGGCCGAAGCTGTCGCCGACCTCATCGACTCGCAGTCGGAGGCCTCGCACAAACTTGCCATAAACCAGATGCGTGGCGGCTTTTCGAAAAAACTGTCCCAACTTCGTCGCCAGCTTGTCGATTTGTCGGCACTGCTGGAACTAGAGCTCGATTTCAGCGACGAGGAGGTGGAATTTGCCGACCGTGACAATCTTTTTTCAATAATCCAATCAATCGACAATGAGGCAACAACCCTCATACGCTCTTTCCGTAGCGGCAACGCAATCAAAAACGGTGTGCCGGTGGCCATCGTAGGTCGACCCAACGTGGGCAAATCCACTTTGCTCAACGCTTTGCTCAACGACGACCGCGCCATTGTTTCCGACATTCCCGGCACAACGCGCGACACCGTGGAGGACACCATCGTGTTGGACGGCGTAACATACAGATTTATAGACACTGCCGGAATACGCGAAAGCAACGACGACATCGAAAACATCGGCATAGAACGCTCATACAAGGCCGCCGAAAAAGCGATGATAGTGCTTTATGTGGCCGACACCACCCAAAGCACCCCCGAAAGCCTTGCAAACGACATTGCCGACTTGCGCAACAAAGTGGATTTCAGCGACAAACATCTTTTCGTCCTGCTCAACAAAACCGACAAAACTCCAGCCTTTGATTTTTCGATTCCCGAAGCCGAATCATTACCGATTTCTGCAAAAAACGAAAAAGATATTTTACTTGTAGTCAACAAAATAACAAATTTACTTAAATCGGAACTCCAACAAAACGGCACAATGCTTACCAACCTTCGGCATTACGAAGCCATGTGCAACATTTTGTCATCCGTAAAAGCGGTTGAAAACGGCCTGCGCTCGGGACTTACCGCCGACTTGCTGATGATAGACATTCGTCAGGCACTTTATTATATAGGGCTTATAACCGGACAAGTCTCTACAGACGAGATACTTGGCACAATTTTCAGCCGTTTCTGTATAGGAAAATAATCGTTCCCGATACCTTATTATTATATATGTATTGCAGGCCTTAGCAAATTCGGTTTGCAAAATTGACTTTTTTTTCGTATTTTTGCACGATTTTTTCTAAAACCACTGTTTTATGCAAAACATTAGAAATATAGCAATTATAGCTCACGTAGACCACGGAAAGACCACTCTTGTGGACCGAATGTTGCACCAAGCCAAGCTTTTCCGCGATAATCAGGAGACTGCCGACCTTATTCTCGACAACAACGATTTGGAACGCGAACGCGGAATAACAATACTTTCCAAAAACGTGTCGATACGCTACAAAGGCTGTAAAATCAACATTATAGACACTCCGGGACACAGCGATTTCGGCGGCGAGGTGGAACGTGTGCTCAACATGGCCGACGGCGTTCTGCTTGTCGTTGATGCTTTCGAAGGTCCTATGCCGCAGACCCGTTTTGTTTTGCAGAAAGCTATTGAGCTGAACCTCAAACCAATAGTGGTGATAAACAAAGTGGACAAACCCAACTGCAACCCCGAAATGGCTCAAGAAGCCGTTTTCGACCTGATGTTCAACCTCGGAGCCACCGAAGAACAACTCGATTTCCCGACCGCCTACGGCTCATCGAAACAAGGCTGGATGAGCGACGACTGGACCAAACCCACCGAAGATATTTCATATCTGATGGATTTGATAATCAACACAATACCTGCCCCCGAATGTCCCCAAGGCAACACCCAGCTGATGATTTCTTCGCTCGACTATTCGTCGTATGTTGGACGTATTGCCGTAGGACGCCTGCACCGAGGCACTCTGCAGGCCGGTCAGGATGTGATGCTCGTGCGTCGCGACGGCGAACAGGTGCGTTCTAAAATAAAGGAACTATATGTGTTTGAAGGACTTGCCAAAGAAAAAATCAAAACACCCGTCGAAGCCGGCGAGATTTGTGCCATGCTCGGACTGGAAAACTTCGACATCGGCGACAGCATCTGCGACATCGAAAATCCCGAACCGTTGCCACCAATTAAAGTCGACGAACCGACAATGAGTATGTTGTTCACAATCAACAACTCGCCACTGTTCGGCAAGGACGGCAAATATGTTACCTCACGCCACCTGCGCGACCGTCTGTACCGCGAATTGGAGAAAAACCTCGCTCTGCGCGTTGAAGAAACCGACTCGCCCGACTCGCTGATAGTTTACGGCCGCGGAGTGCTGCATCTTTCCATACTCATCGAAACCATGCGCCGCGAAGGCTACGAACTGCAAGTGGGACAGCCCAAGGTTATTATCAAGGAAATCGACGGCGAAAAATGCGAACCCGTGGAGCAGCTCACAATACTCGTCCCCGAGGAATTTTCGAGCAAAGTGATAAATATCGTAACCCAGCGCAAAGGCGAGGTGGACACCATCAACACCAAGGGCGACCGCGTCCAGCTCGATTTCACCATTCCTTCGAGGGGCATTATCGGACTGAGCAACCAGCTGCTCACCATTTCCAACGGCGAGGCCATTATAGCACACCGTTTCAAGGCTTTCGAGCCGTGGAAAGGCGATTTCGGATTCAAAAAGATGGGAGCACTCATAGCCAAGGAACCCGGCGTTGCTACTGCATACAGTATCAGCAAATTACAAGACCGTGGTCCATTTTTCATCGAGCCTGGCGACGAAGTTTATGCCGGTCAAGTGATAGGAGAGAGCTTACGTCCTGATAATGACATAGTTATAAATGTAGTAACGGCCAAAAATTTGACAAATATGCGTTCCAAGTCAGCCGACGACAAATCAACAACAACACCGCCAATAAAATTTTCTCTCGAAGAAGCTTTGGAATACATACGCGACGACGAATATCTTGAAATCACACCAAAAGCTCTGCGTATCCGAAAAATCATTCTCGACGAAACCGCACGCAAACGTTCGCGTATCCACGAGTCCGAATCTGAAGACTAATTTTTTCCGATTTCCACAATCGTCCAGACTTCAATATTTCGACAGAATATCCGATTTTATTTCAAATATTCGATTCTCGTCGAGTTATTGATTTATTTATATTTGCTAAGAAATCTATTTACACAGTATTATGCAGCCTATTTTCAATATCACCCCTTTTGTTATATAATTTACATTATGTTAAGTAGATGATTTTTGCACATACCCTATATAATAATAAGTACACTATTCAAAATCAAAAACATAAAAGAAAAATTAGTCCTAAAATTATATAAGATTGATTTTCTGAAAAAAAAAATGTATATTTGCAGGTTGGTAAATAATTCAGCGAGAAGTCAAAATGACTGACAATGAGCTATTAACCCGAACAGATACTTTAAACAGAACTAAAAACATAAAAAAATGCACATAGCAATTGCAGGAAATATCGGTTCCGGAAAAACTACTCTCACCGGGCTTCTGGCCAAACACATGAATTACGATACTTTGTACGAAAGCACCGACAACAATCCATATCTGAACAGCTTTTACGAAGATATGCGCCGTTGGTCGTTCAATCTACAGATTTATTTTCTGCACACACGTTTTAAACAAGTGCTTGATATTCAGCGCGCAGAAAAAAACGTTATACAAGACCGCACCCTCTACGAAGATGCTTATATTTTTGCTCCCAACCTGCACGATATGGGATTGATGAACACCCGAGATTTCGAGAACTATCTATCTATATTTGAGTTACTTTCGTCGTTTATCAAATACCCCGACCTGCTCATATATCTGCGCGGCAGCGTCCCCACTTTGGTGAAACAGATTCAGAAACGCGGTCGCGAATACGAAAACACCATCCGCCTCGACTACCTGTCGAGCCTCAACCAGCGTTACGAGGAATGGATAGACCACTACGACAAAGGGAAACTCCTTATCATTGACATTGAGGAACTTAACTTTGCCGACAATCCCGAAGACCTTGGTAAGGTGATAGATAAAATAAACGCCGAAATTCACGGTTTATTCTAAAACTAATTACAGATGAATATCGTTGGCATAATACCCGCACGCTATGCTTCTACGCGTTTTCCCGGCAAGCCTTTGGCCTTGATCGGCGGAAAACCTATGATACAACACGTGTGCGAGCGTGTGATCCGCATTGCTTCGCTAAGCAGCGTTTTGGTTGCCACCGACGACAAACGCATTTTTGACACCGTGGTTAATTTCGGTGGTAAAGCTGTGATGACCAGCGAGTTGCACAAAAGCGGCACCGACCGTTGCGGCGAAGTGGTGAAAAAACTACTGGCACAAGGCATCCATCCCGATGTAGTGATAAATATCCAAGGCGACGAGCCCTTTGTGGAACACACTCAAATTGAGAGTCTTACAAACTGTTTCAACGACAAGTCTGTACAGATTGCCACACTCAAGAAGAAAATCTCCAGCCGGCAGGAACTTTTATCGCCAAACGTGGTGAAAGTTATCACCGATATCAACAACAACGCACTGTATTTCAGCAGATTTCCCCTACCATTCCAACGTGGGAAAGAGCAGGACAGCTGGTTGGAAAACCATGCCTACTACAAACATATCGGCATTTACGCCTACCGTACCGACATTTTGCTGAAACTGATAGAATTGCGACAATCCGGCTTGGAAATTTGCGAATCGCTGGAACAGTTGCGATGGCTCGAAAACGGATATGAAATACGTGTTGCCGAGACAGACCACGAAAATATAGCAATAGACACACCCGAAGATTTGTTAAAACTGAAAAACATATAAATAAATGAATATAACCGACCATATTGTAGCCCTGCTGAAAAGCGGCAAAGACGTTGAAATGAACGGCATAGGAGCCTTTGTTGTAAAAACAATCGATGCCTATATGGACGAATCGACAAAGACTTTTTACCCCAAAAGGCAAACTGTTGAATTTCACCCCTATACAGAGGATAGAGGGAATATTGTTGAGCTGATTGCACGCAAAGAATGCGTTGACGAGTCCACCGCTCAAAGAATGTGGAAAAACTACTACGATGCTTTGCAAGACAAGTTGCAATCGCAACACAGCCACACTTTCCCAGAGTTGGGCGACTTGAACTTCGACAACGGCAACTACAGTTTCTCACCTATTGAAGGTTTGAACCTTTTGGGCAACAGCGAAGAGCTACAACCCGTTGTGGGTGTCGACACCTTCGAAACCAATCCCAACGAAGATCCTTTTGCAGTGTTCGACAATCCGGAAAGTGTTGTGCCCGAGCCGGAAACATCCGATGCAGAACCCGACACTCCTACTGTTGACGACACTCCCGCCGATGCGGAACAACCCGCCAACGAGCCTGAACCCGTGGTAGTTCCCACAGCACTTCCCGAAACGGAACAACCCGAAGAAAACATCGGTCAACAGCCCGAAACAACATCGGAGCCCGAGCCCGTAGAAGAAGCCACTAAAGACGCAGAACCTGTCCCCTCCCCCGCCCCGGCCGTAGAAGAAAAAGCCGAGCAAGTAACTGAAAACAACCAAGTTGCCGACAAACCTGCCGACGACCTGCAAACCATTTTAGACGACGAGCCCAACGCACCAGTTGAAACAACAAAAACAAATAATCGCCGTGGCACAAAAACGCTTATAATACTTTTGATAATACTTCTTCTGCTTCTGTGGGCCGGTGCCGCCTGCTATTATTTCTTTGTATTCAAAAAGAACACAAAACCCGTGGAAGGCGATAAACCAGCTGTTGAACAGACCGACAACAATGCTGCACAAGCCTCTCAGCTCAAATCCGACGAAAACACCGTTCAACCCGAAACTGAGGCTGAGTCTGAACCCGAAGAAATTACGGCTACCGAACCCGAAACCACCCCTGTTGCAGAGCCTGAACAAGATGTTGCTCAAAACGAACCGGCAACAGATGCCAACACCGACAACGGCTCTCTTAACGCCGTGGCATCTAATTACGACTACAACAAATTCAACTCATCATTTGCTTTTGACCTCTCCAATGTCGAAATAACAGCACCCGATGCCGTTGCAACCAACAAGAATTTGATTCTCAAACGCCTGTCCGGAAGAATAGAACGTTTTGTGAAAGGCAAACAGTACTCCACCGCTGCAGAGAAACTGAAAGGAAAAATCGGACAATTTGTCGAAGAACGTTTGGGCGACAAATTCAACACTCAAAATTTCAACGTAACCGACCTTATGCCCTACACCACCGACAATTTTGTTCGCCAATACGTCGGCGACGAGCTGCAGACACGCAAACAGCGCCGTGTGCGTTACGAGGTAATCGAAGAGATTTTTGCAAACAATATGCTCGGACAGTACCTCGACGAGCTGATAAACGCCGGCGAAGTTTCGAAAGATGTGGTGAAAGCCCCGCCTGCCCCTGTTTACACCGCCCCCGTTTACACCAACCCCAAAGCCGGTTTCGACGTTATTGCGGGCACCTATCGCGACAAACAGACGGCCATGAGAATGGCTTCGTCGCTGCGTAAGAAAGGTGCCGGAGCATACGTTATAGAAAAAGGCGGACTGTACTACGTTAGTGCAGGCAGCGCTCCTTCGCGCACCGCCGCCGACCGTGTCATGTATCAGCTAAAGACTTGGTACACAAGCAATTTATCTATCAAACAATGGTAAAATAACAACAAACAGCGGAAATCGGAAAAACTTCGGTTTCCGCTATTTTTATATACATCTCTATTTCAATGGGTAAGAATAAATTAGCGCGTTTCGAGGAAAATCTCACCTTCCCCAACCTTTTTCAAGTTTCTTACGAAGATTTGAAGAATAACCAATTCGAGCTGAAAGGCCGTTGGCACGAGCAGTTTTTCGGCAACGAAAACCCCATCGTCCTCGAACTGGGCTGCGGCAAAGGCGAATACACCGTGGCGTTGGCACGCAAATACCCCGAAAAGAACTTCATCGGAATCGACATAAAGGGCGCACGGCTGTGGCGCGGATGCAAGACATCTAACGAGGAAGGGATGAAAAACGTGGCTTTCATACGCACACGCATACAGCTGATAGAGCAGTTTTTCGCACCCGGCGAGGTTTCGGAAATATGGGTAACCTTCCCCGACCCGCAACCAAAGAAACCCAACAAACGCCTCACCTCGGAGCGTTTTCTGTCGTACTACAAGAACATCCTGCGTCCCGACAGCACCATACATCTGAAAACCGACTCCTACGAGCTGTACGACTACACTTTGAACGAGGTTATTCCGCAAGGCAACTACCAAGTGGTTTTCGCCACCGACGACCTTTACGGCACACCATGCGACCTTGAAGTGTGCGAGGTGCGGACTTTCTACGAAAGCATGTTCCTAAAAGAAGGGAAAAAAATCACCTATATACAGTTCAAAATCTAAACACATATTACGGCGTTGCATTTCTGCAACGCCGTTTCGCTATGATAATAGAACAATGAATTCGATTTTTTGACACCATTTTGCCACACCTCCCTTTTCCATAACAAAAACACCTTGCAGCAAGGCTTGCATGCTGATACAGAACAAATTGCTCGGACAGATTTTTACAACCAATGTCTATCCAAAATTTTGTTTTGATATCTTTCTAATACTTTTTTTTTAAAAAAGTTTGTATAATCAAAAAAATAATCATATTTTTGCAAAAGCAAGTTGTGAATGATTTTCCAGTTGCATAAATGAATTATTAACCAAACAGTAAAACAGATGAAAAAACATGGTATTTTCTTGGCAATAGCAATGCTGGCAAGCATGGCTGTTTTTGCACAGGAAGGAGTTCTCCCACTGCCGAAATACAAGCTTGGTTTCGGCTTGAAAGGCGGCGTAAACATAGCCAATATGCGCTACACATTCGACGAGTTCGCCGACTACGAGAATTCGTTCCTTGTCAAACCTCAATTCGGCGTGTTTATCGACATCCCGGTAGCGCCACAATTCTCGATAGGTGGAGAGTTCGACTATTACGGTCGCGGAGTAAAAATGCACAAATATGTTGACGAAGACTACGGCAATGTGGACTACCGCATCGACGCCCAGTATTTCGACGTACGCATGCCGTTGGTCTACTCGTTTAAACCTCGTTACATGTTCACCCCTTATTTAGTGCTGGCCCCCGGCTTGGCCATTGCTAAAGGAGGCACAATGAGCTACACAAGCGGCATTATCGCAGGTGAAGACGATAACGGTGTAGAATACTGCGAAGACTTGAAACTAAACCTCACCAAGAAAAATTTCAGGAGCTTGGATTTCAACTTGTTCCTCGGTGCAGGTATCAACTACCCCATACCCTTGGCAAACGGCAACAGGCTGAACATAGGTCTTGAGGCTGGCTACAACTGGGGATTCATCAACACTTTTTCGAAGGATGAACTTGACGAAAACCCCACGCTTGCAATCAAAGACCCCAGCACCACCGGTTCGGTAAATGTCGACAACATCATTTTCCAAGGTATAACCAACCAAGGTGGACGTTTCAACCGTGGCATAGAGGTAACTCTCCGAATCGGCCTCGCCTTGTTCGACGGTCCAAAGCCCCACAAAACCACCAATCCTCAGCCCGTCATTGTTGAAAAAACCGACACTGTGGTTGACACTGTGGTGAAATACGTTCACAAAGAATGCTACACCCTCGACGAACTTGCCGATATGCTCGAACATGGAAAGAACATAGCCGACAAACGCGCCTGCATCTTCGACATGAAATTCGAGTTCGACTCCGACAAACTCAAAAACGAGTCCAAACCTATTCTCGACAAAGTTTATAAAATGCTGAAAGCAGACAGCGACCTGCGCATACAAATAAACGGCCACACCGACAGCATAGGCACCGACCAGTACAACCAGAACCTCTCGGAACGCCGCGCTAAATCGGCAGCCAACTACCTTGTAAACAAAGGCATAAGCCGCTACAGGATAACATGCACCGGATACGGCGAGGACTATCCTATCGACACCAACGCCACTGAGCAGGGCCGCGCACGCAACCGCCGCGTTGAAATCGAATTCAGAAAACAAAAATAGCGTCTAACATTAAAAATGTTTATTATCATTAAAAAATATATAAACATTCTTGTGGCAACTTTTATTGCTGCCGCATCAGTGATGGCAGTATCATGCCTGAAAGACGAGGAAACCTACCAAGACGAATCGGGCGCCAACGCCTCTCGCGGCACCATCGTTTTGCCATATAATCTCACCGACCCCACTTATGATGTGGAGCTCTACTACAGAGACGATTGGGATCGTTCACATCTCCTAACCTTGGAAGCCACAAACCCGGCTACTCTTCCTAATTCCATTGGCAGCGCACATCCCACTGCAGGTGGCGGTATTTACACTGAAAAATTGGATACTATCAATCTTGCCAACTACGAATTCGATCACACCCTGAAAATCCACTACGACACAGTACCCGAAGGTAATCATTCGATACTGCTCCACTGCCCGATGGTAGTGAACAAGGGTGCCAAAATGAACCCTACTTACAGACTTCACATATCGGTACCCATTATCAAATTGGACACCATGATTACCCACCGATTCGAAGAATTTGGAAACGGATACGACTACAGTTTCAATTTTACGGTACCTAGTTACAAAAAGTAAGGGACTGTAGAAAACACATCTCATCAAAAAAAACACAACCTTTATGGTTGTGTTTTTTTTTGATTGTGTATGGCATCACAATAAAAAGGCATCGGTTGCAACTACAATGCACAGCAATCTGACGGTAGTTCTCTCATCGAGCCGAATTGTTTTCACATAAAGTATAAAAATAAGGCGCAGCATGTAACTGCTGCGCCTCGCGCTAAGATAATGGAATAATGAATTTTATTTCTTGACTAATTTTTTTGCCACGCGTCCAATTTTCAGCACATACACACCTTTCTGCAAATCTTGTGTGCTGATACAGAACGAATTGCTCGGGCAGATTCCTATAACCACAGACTTGCCGCTGAGGTCGTAGATACGGTACTCCTCCCCTACGGGCATTCCGGATAGCTGCACAAAGTCGCGGCAAGGGTTTGGATAAACTTTCACGTCTGCCATTTCAGCCATGCTTATGCTCTGTGCGCGCTGATTGATGACGGCCACGCCTGTTAGGTCGAAACCGCCGGTGTTGAAAGCCGTGGGATAGGGGTCGTTCACAATATTGCCGTTGGCGTCGTAGGTGCAGTACTGCGGATTGATGGTGCCTATGCAGTCCACCAGACGCACGTGGGTGATGTTGTTTATGTCAATTCCCGTGCTGTCGGCAAGTTCTTCCAAATCGAAAGGCGTTCCCCAGCCTATGCGGTATTTGCCGGCAAGGTTGTTAATCAATGTAGGATCCATGTTACTGACAAAGCTACCCACCTGCGACGCTGTAGGAGTGTTCGATATGGCGGGGAACCGCACGTAGCGCTGCCCGTCGGAGCTAACCTCGACGAAAGCCAGTTCAAGGAAACCGTCGCCCCAACCATTCTCATACACGGCAAAGTCGGGACCTTGGCCGTTGGCTATCGGCGTGGCAAAGGTAAGCACAGCCACCCCGCTGTCGCCAAGACTCACGGCTTCCATAGTGTTGCTTGCCGTAGCCGGGCCTATTCCCACTGTGTCGGAGCCGAAACTGGCCAGTGTGCGGTTGTTGGCTATGTCGTAGTAGCCGCGATAAACGGTGCAGTTTGTCGCCCAATCCACTATGCGGCTGTCGTTGTACTGTATGGCCTTGCAGCCCGCAGTACCCACCGCACCGTCAAACTGGGCTGTGGCTGCACCGCAAACTGCGAACAACAATAACGCTTCTATAAGGAATCGTTTCATTTTAGTTACAATGTTATTTTACAATAAGTTTGGTGGTTTTGGCGGAGTCGTTGTTGCGAACGCTCACAAAATATACGCCTTTCGGCAAAGCCGATACATTGACGGTGTAGTTGCCGTCGTTTTCGGCGTCGGTTCTGTAGAGCTCTTTTCCGCAAACGTCGAGCAGCACGATTTGAGTGCCTTTGCCGGTGCCTTCAACTGCGATGGTGGCCTGTGTGGTGGCAGGATTGGGATAAACGTTGAAATCGATAGCGTCGGCAGTGGCCAGACCTTGCTGCTGAGGAGCCGAAACAGGAGTTATGCGTGTCGTCCAAACCACATTAGAGGGATAGCCCCAAGCGCTGTCGTTGGCAAAACCGACACTTTCGTCGCCGAATTTCACGAAATCGCCGTTTTTAACGTATTGTTCGCCGAAGCCCAGCTGGGCCATATCGCCGTTTACGTTGTATGTCCAATAGTTGCCTGCAAGTTTCAGTGTGTCGGCACCTGCGAGGAAATAGATGTCGATCAGGTACGGGCCGTAGCTTCCCATCAGTGAGTCGAAGCTGAAACGCGGGTCGGCGGCTTGTATGTCGTTCATCATATCGGAAACGAGCACGCTGTCGGTGCTGAAACGGTAGCCCCAAGCAAGGCAGGTGTCGGGGTTGGCCCAGTTTACTGCAAACACCACTTCGTTGCTGCCTGTGCCCACCCAATAAACGATGTCGGAAGCGTCTATTTTGGCATCGGGCACATAAACAGGGGTAACGGTGGTGGTCCAAGCCACATCGGAGGGATAACCGTAAGAGTTGGTGTCGTTTACTATCTGTATCGACTCGTCGCCCCATTTCACGAAATCGCCGTCCTTTACATACTGCGAGCCGAAGCCGAGTTGAGCCATGTGGCCGTTGACGTTGTAACTCCACCACATTCCGCTGAGTTTCAGTGTGTCGGCAGGGCCTTTAACGTAATAGATGTCGTTGAGCATAGGTCCCCAGCTGCCCATCGAGGAGTCGAAGCTGAAACGGTAGTCGGCGGCTTGTATGTCGTTCATCATATCGGAAACGAGCACGCTGTCGGCGCTGAAACGGTAGCCCCAAGCCAGGCAGGTGTCGGGGTTGGCCCAGTTTACAGCGAAAACAACTTCGTTATTGCCGTTGCCCACCCAGTATTTGATTTGTGCGGGGTCGATAGTGGCGTCGGGTATGGCAGCTCCGGCGGGAGGGTCAACGGGAGTTACGGTCTGCGACCATTCGTAAACCCATGGCCAGCCCGATGTTTCGGTATATGTAGCCACATCGGCATCGCCCCATTTCACAAAGTCGCCGTCCAAGACATATTGTTGGTTGTATCCCCAGTTTGCGAGGGAGCCGTTTACATTGTACATCCAAAAGTTATTCTGGGATGTAAATGTGGTACCACTTACGGGAGTGAATGTGATGTTGTTAAGCACGCCGGTCGAGCCGGAGTAGCTGAAACGGGAGTCGTTGGCGGCTATGGAGTCCATCATTTCCTCCACGGTGATGCTGTCGGCATTGAAACGGTAGCCCCAAGCCAAGCAGGTGTCGGGAGAGCCGAAATTGACGGCAAAAATCACTTCGTTGGAACCGCTTCCAATCCAATACCTTATCTGGCTTGCCGAAATGGTGGCATCGCCACTTTGTGCGAAAAGTCCGGCTGCAAAAGCCAGCGAAAAACAAAAAATGATAAGTTTTTTAAGCATAATAATTTAATTTTGAAGATTTTACAAATGCCGTAGCATTGAAACACGATGGCAACGATACAATGGCGAATACGGCGTCGGATGCGACATAACCGCAAGACACCATGTTTTTTCCCATCATTGTTTTTCCGTGCGACAGCATAAACTATTTTGACTTTCTAACTCAAAACAGCTTTCAAAAAATCAAGAAAAAAAATCGAACATTGAAGTGTTGTCTTTTTTTCAAGCTCTTTCCTCGAAAGCTTTTCAAAAACGAAAATTGGCAGGTCTTCTGACTTACTCCATCGTTTTCCGGCCTTCCCATCCGCAAAGGACAGTGGCGGGGTTGGAAACGACTTTGGCGGAGCTTACAGCAGCGGGACTGTCCGGGATTTGCACCCGATTCCCTTTTAATCGTCGTCGGTTTTTGAAACCTCAAACGAACCAAATTCGGACTGCAAAATTACAATTTTTTTTTCGATTGGCAAAATAAATTCGTTATCACCATCCCAACCAACTTATTTTTAAACAATTACAATCAAATGATATGCTTTGCAAAATAAAGTTTTGTGTTTAATTATTGTGAATTGTAAATGTTTTTTGCATCACGAAAGCAAACGCTTTTTTTTGTAACATGGTCAATTGTGGTTCAAATTTATATATGTCCGCATAAAAATCATTTTTTTTGTGTAAATTTGCATATTCAAAATAGAGGTTAAATGTTACGCAAAACCATTGTAATATCGCTACTTGCGCTGTTTTTCTGCGTTGGTGCCAATGCCCAAAAACTGATCGAATACGAATCGGGCATGGGTGCTCGAAAAGCCGAAAATCCCGATGTCTGGATTTTGTACAAAACAGTGAAAGCCACCCACGAAGGAATGGTGCTGAACTCCGATTCGGCGCATTACGACACCAAAAAGAACAACTTCACCGCCTTCGGACACATAGTAATAGAAATTTCAGACACCACCACTATTTTCGGCGACGAGCTGTTTTACAACGGCAACACCCGTGTTGTTGAAATCTGGGGCGACGAAGTGCTGCTTGTCGACGGAGCCACCTCGCTAACAACCACTTACATCTCTTACAACCGAAAAACAGAGACGGCAAAATACACCTACCACGGACACGCTGTGAACGGCGACAAAACCCTCGACAGCTACAACGGTCTCTACTTCGCCGACCGCAACGAGTTTTTCATCTACGACGACGTGATGCTGACCGACTCCACAACGGTACTCACCTCCGACACAATGACTTACAACACCAACACAAAACTTGCCGTTTTCCACGGCCCCACCCACATTTTTACCAACGACAGTACTATATTATATAGCGAAAACGGTACTTACAACACCGACGACGGTCATGCCACTTCGGTGGAAAAATCAACCATATACAATGGCAATCAGCGTCTTACGTGCGACACTCTCGACTACTACCGTAGCACCAAGTTCGGCATTGCCAAACACAACGTAAATATCTGGGATTCGGCAAACAACATCTTTTGCACCGGACATTACGGCGAAACCGACGGACAAAAGCATTACAACTACCTCACCGACAGCGCCACAGCCCATTTTGTGAACGACAAAAACGACACACTATTCATGCACTCCGACACCGTTTATTCCACCATCGACGAAAACAACGAATTCAAGACCGTTAGCGCTTACCACAAAGTGCGGTTGTTCCGCAGCGACGTGCAAGGCCAGTGCGACTCGGCCTTTTACAACGTCCCCGACTCGCTGCTCTCGCTCTACCTCTCCCCCATCGCTTGGTACGACAGCTCGCAATGCACCGCCGACACCATTGTTTTGAAGATGGACACCACGGGGGTGAAAAACGTTTATCTAAACGGTAATGCATTTGTAAGTCAGAAAGTAGCCGAAACGCAGTACAACCAAGTCAAGGGCAAAAAAGGCGTGGTTTATTTCAAAGAGGGCGAACCCACCTACGCCGACGTGCTAGGCAACGCTCAGTCGGTTTACTACCTAACCGAGGACAAAGCCGACAAAACGCAGGAACTTCTCGGAGTTAACGTAGGCGTGGGCTCCGACATGCGCATCTACATACGCAACCGCAAGCCCTACCGCGTAGCAACATACACCAACCCCGACATGAAAGCCTATCCCGTGCTACAACTCCCCGAGAGCGAGAAATTTATCAAAGGGTTCCACTGGTACGGCGACATACGTCCACGCAAAAAGACTGACATCTATATATGGACACCCTCCGAAACGGCAAACAATGAGTCCAAAAAATGACATTTTGTCATAACAACACGTTTTGGCAAACTTTTTGAAACATAAAAAACTGTCATACAAAATGATATTCAAGAAAAATAAAAACAAACACACCACAATGGACGAAAACACTAAAAATATTGACCCTCAAGATGTTGAAACAAACGAGGAAACCACCTCGGCACAAAACGGCGAGAACGTCGAAACTCCACAGACTGAGGAAAAAATAGAAAACAATAAAAAAACGGAATATAAAAAACACCACAAAACCGACAGCGAGAAAATACAGGAACTCGGTGAGAAACTCAACGAACTGAACGATAAATACTTGCGCACCTATTCGGAATACGAGAACTACCGCAAGCGCACCACCAAAGAGAAAGCAGACCTGCTTATCAACGGCGCCGCCGACACAATAAAAGCCATACTCCCCGTAATCGACGACCTCGAAAGAGCCCTCCAGTCGATGACTGACGAGGCTTCACGCGAAGGCGTGCAGCTTATCTACAACAAACTGATGAACATACTACAGCAGAAAGGTCTGAAAGAAATCGAGGCCAAAGGCGAAAAATTCAGCGAAGAGCTGCACGAGGCCGTAACCAAGTTCCCCGCCGCCGAAGAATCGCAGAAAGGCACAGTAATCGACGTGGTGGAAAAAGGCTACTATCTGAACGACAAGGTGTTGCGTTTCCCAAAGGTGGTTGTCGCAATATAGAAAGGCAATTGTGAATTATGGCAAAAAGAGATTATTACGAAGTTTTGGGCGTTGACAAGAACGCCACAGCGGAAGACCTGAAAAAGGCCTACCGAAAACTTGCTTTGAAATATCACCCCGACCGCAACCCTGGCGACAAAGAAGCTGAGGAGAAATTCAAGGAGGCGGCTGAGGCCTATTCCGTCCTGAGCGACCCTGACAAAAAGGCACGTTACGACCAGTTCGGCCATGCAGGTGTAGAAGGCGGTGCAGGCGGTTTCGGCGGCGGCGGTTTCGCCGATTTCGACCTCAACGACATACTTAACAGCGTGTTCGGACGTGGCTTCAATTTCGGAGGCAGCGGCGGTTTCGGAGGTTTCAGCGGATTTGGCGGCTTCGGCGGCGGCAGCGGACGCTCGCAACAACGTGTGCAGCGCGGCGGCAACCTGCGTATCAAAGCCAAAGTTACCCTCGAAGACATCGCACAAGGCGTTGAAAAGAAATACAAAGTAAAGAAATATGTAACTTGCAAGACCTGCCACGGCTCCGGCTCCAAGGACGGCGAGATGGAGACCTGCGGACACTGCCACGGCGCCGGCGTTGTGGTGGAAGTGCGCCGCACCATACTCGGACAGATGCAGACACAAAGCACCTGCCCCCACTGCAACGGCTTGGGCAAGATTGTGAAACACAAATGTCCCGACTGCAACGGCGAAGGCGTACAGCTATCCGAAGAGGTGGTAACCGTTCCCATCCCCCGCGGAGTGGCCGAAGGCATGCAGTTCCAGCTTAGCGGCAAAGGCCACGCTGGCCCGCACAACGGCGTTCCCGGCGACCTGATAGTGCAAATCGAAGAACTGCCCCACGACACTTTCGAACGTCAGGAAAACAACCTATTGTACACCGCCTACATCAACTTTGTTGACGCCACACTCGGCACCAGCCTTGAAATACCCACTTTGCAGGGCAAGGTGAAAATGAAGATAGAACCTGGCACGCCTTCGGGTAAAATACTGAGACTCAGAGGTAAAGGATTGCCCGATGTGAACGGCTACGGCTCTGGCGACATGCTTGTGAGCATCAACGTATGGATACCCAAGGCCACCAACAAAGAGGAACGCGAACTGCTGGAAAAACTGCGCAACTCGCCCAATTTCCAGCCCAATCCTTCAAAACAGGAGAAAGGCTTTTTCAGCAAAATGAAAGACTTTTTCAACTAGAAAAACACTTCTAATTTTATACACTTGGCATAGAGGCACTTGTTTCTATGCCTTTTTTATTTTTGCAAAACACTTCTGAAATCGTTCAGAAATTAGGCATAGATATAGCCTTCTTTAACGACTTTTTCGGCAGAGGGTTGATTTTCAGATTGAAGCCGAAAGAAAAGCTGGCTGCCGCTCCCCTCTCCACTTTGGGATAACCCGGACGGTCGCCGGTGTAGGGAAAATAAATGTACGAAAGGACATCGAACGAGAGCGTTGTGTGGCGGAACTGCCGCATTTTGTACGAAGCGCTGACTACAAGAATGTCCATCGGGTCGAACACAAGTCCGGGGGTGTTTTCCGAAATGCTGGAAAAATGCGGACTGCCAAGCAAAGGCACAAAGTCGTCGCCGTGCCAATATGCAATGTCGAAAGCAAGGTCTTTGAATTCCATTCCTATGTGTGGATAAACGCCCCAGCCCCTTTTGTGCATCCTAACATTGCCATTGTGCACAAAGCCCATAAACTGGCATCCGGCCAGAACTCCCAAATTTTTGTTGAAACGATAACCGGCATCAACGCCACCCGAAAAATTGAACATGGAAATTGGCAACTTCTCATCTTCAAGCATTTCTCCACCAATATGTTGCGCAACCACATGCAAGGGCATGCGAGCCCGGAACCCCAGTGTTTCGGACTCTGTGTGGTC
The DNA here is from genome assembly GCA_017443265.1 of Bacteroidales bacterium. Classification (GTDB taxonomy): domain Bacteria; phylum Bacteroidota; class Bacteroidia; order Bacteroidales; family P3; genus UBA1219. The sequence goes on from JAFSOU010000069.1 coordinate 59,710, forward strand.
AATGATGCCCGAAAAACCGAACACAAACCGTTCCTGCGTTTCGCTATGGCGGTAAATGAAAACCTTCCAATCCATCCACACATCGGCATCGATGTATCTGGTGTTCAGCAACAGCTGAATTCCCGCCTCGGGGTCGGCGGCATAGAGCAGCTCGGGGTCGTAGAGCGGACGCGGAAGTCTGTGACCGTCTTTGTTTTCCAAACTACCGAATACAAACGACAGTTGTGGCAGAACATCCACACGAGCCTGCATCCACGGCAGCACGTGGCTTGGGCGGGACTCCTCCCCCATTTCGGGAAAGGCGGTGAAGGAAATCCTCTCCGGATACGAAGTGGCGCCCCAGTAGTGCAACCAGTGCAGTCCGGCCTCCAGTCGCACACGTTTTTCCACCTGCCACACCACCCGCGGACGGAAATAGAATCCCGGCAAAGTGTAGCCGCTTATCTTTTCAGCCGAAAACTCGTTGTCCCTGAAAAAATGTTCGAACTCAGCACTAAGACTCACTTTGCTGTGCCTTGTGGTGTCGGGAGTATGCGAAAAGGCTGTAATTGACAGTAACACATATATAAAGAGTGGCAAAACGCGTTTCATGGTCGTTTATTTTTTGTATTTGGTTGCGGGTTCAGTGCCTTTGTACGAGAAATATTTTCCATCCCATTGATAGACAATGCATTGAGTGACTGGCCCTTCCAACTTTTCGGTTTTCAGCAGCGGCACAAGGATGGTCTTTGTGTCGGGAATATGGCGGAACATAACGGCATCCAGGGAGTGGCGGTCCTCGGCTAAAAAACTGACATCGATTTCGGAGAGAGTTTTTGTGGCGGTTTTGAAGACGTTTTTCTGCACAAGTCCGCCGTTTTCTATGGCGTATGCACGAAGTATCTTGTGTATCGCTCCGTCGGAATATTCATCGTAAGTCATTGTTTCGGTGAGATATAACGTCTTATCACCATCATCCTGCTGACCTAATATAGTAATGTAAAGGTGCGGGAAACTATAACTATGTTCGTATTCGTAGTCGGTGAATGAAAAATCATCGACAAACACCACATTTCCGTCCGCATTGTATTGTGCCACAATCATTTCCGGGTGATTGCCGTGTCCGCATCCGCCAAAATAATATCTGATGCAGTAGATACGCAGTTTTCCGTCCGGCGAAGTTTGTGTTTCCATCCAGAAATCGGACAAATTGATAGAATCCATCGGATATTCGAGCGTTGCAGGATTGTATTTAATCAAATATTTCAAACTGTCGGCGATGTACTCCGTGCTGTGGAAATCATCGGGCTCCATTTTTTTGATGCGTCTCAACGCCTTTTCTATGTCACTCACATCGAAACTGTTATCGTAGAAATATACTCCGTAATCGTACTTCTCGCCTTGCGATGAAGTGTACATCAAACTGCCATAATCCATAAAATAAAGGGTGTAATAACCGGCAGGACCGTCGGAGATTTCGTCGAAATAAACGACAGTGGTGTCATTGTCGTAGTACCGGACATTCAACTTGGTGTCGGCCAAGGGTTTGCCCGCCCTTGTGATATAATGTGCGTACCAGCCGTCGTCCTTGCGGAAAATCTCAACAGGAAGAAATCCCTGCTTCTCTTCATAGTCGGGACGCCCGTATATGGACACAATGTCTTTCAATTTTGCAGGTTCCTTTTCGTTGTCCTTGCACGATGTACAAAACAATGGTAGTGCCGCAATGCACAGAATAGAAATATATTTAGCTATGTTTCCCATATTTGTCGAAATCGTTGTAACCTATTGTTTTAAAATAATTTGGAGTTGTAATGATGCACAATTGATTTTTACAAAGTTACGTTTTTTTGTTCGTAAAACCAAGTCTGTTTATATACAAAAAAAAGACGAGGTTCAATCCTCGTCTTTTGTGGCCCCTCTAGGGCTCGAACCTAGGACCCCCTGATTATGAGTCAGATGCTCTAACCAACTGAGCTAAGGGGCCAATTCCGATAAAAATTTATTTCGAAATCGGGTGCAAAAGTACACTTTTTTTTCCGTTCTGCCAAATATTTTTTGCCAATTATTTTTACGTTGGCCGTAATTCATTGTCTTGCAAAAAAATACAACCAGCTCAAAGTTTTTATTTCTTGCCGTTGTAGTCGTTCAAAATGCCTTTCAGACACTCCACAAACTGCAAAATATCTTGTTTTTGGGTGTCGAAACTGCACATCCAACGCACCACATTCTCGGCCTCGTCCCAGTCGTAGAAAAAGTAATGTTCAAGCAGTTTGGTCCATACTTCGTGTGGTAGTTTTGCAAAAACGGCGTTCACCTGAACGGGATACACTATCTCCAGTTCAGGCAGGTCTTTCACCTGTTGGTAAAGCATTTGCGCCATGGCGTTGGAGTGTTCGGCATTGCGTCGCCAGAGGTCGTTTTCGAGATATGCGAGGAACTGAGCCGACACAAACCTCATTTTGGAGCAGAGTTGCATGGCTTGCTTGCGGCGGTAGAGGAAATCCTCGTTCAGAGCGGGATTGAGCAGCACCACGCTCTCCCCCATCATCAGTCCGTTTTTGGTGCCGCCGAACGAAACGGCGTCGGCGCCGATGTCGGTGGTCATTTGGCGGAAAGTGCAGCCCAAAGCCACAGCGGCATTGGCCAGACGCGCCCCGTCGATATGCAGAAGCATGTTGTTGGCATGCACGAAGTCAGCAAGGTTTTTCAGCTCGTCCAACGTGTAGAGGGTACCCAGCTCAGTCGATTGTGCCACGGACACCACGCGGGGTTGCGAGTGGTGCTGAAAGCCTATGCCGTGCAGGTGCTGTTTTATCAGTTCGGGGGTTAGTTTGCCGTCGGGGGTGGCTACGGTGAGCAGTTTGGCACCCGTTATACGTTGCGGGGCGCCGCACTCGTCAACGTTGATGTGGGCTGTCTCGGCACAGATGACGGCGTTGTGCGAACGCAACATGGTATCGATGCAGAGAACATTGGCTCCCGTGCCGTTGAAAACGGGATAGATTGTCGCCTGTTCGCCGAAATGACGTTTAATCTCCTTTTCCAAAGCCACCGTATATTCATCCTCGCCGTATGCCAAGGCGTGGACGGTGTTGGCTTTGTTTATCGCTTCAAGTATTTCGGGCGAGATGCCCGAATGGTTGTCGCTTCCAAATCCACGATTCATGATAATAAGTAATTGGTTGAGTAATTGATAATTAAAGAGTTACACGTCGTCATTTTATATTCATACGTGCCTCGCAGGCGTTTATCACATCCTGTTTGCCTTTGGCTAGGAAAACAATGACTTTAAGGTGGTCGAGATTTACATCCACGCCCGAAATCTGTTCAGGAATGGTGTAAACGAACACCCTACGAATCTGTTTTCCTGTTTCGGGCACTATGTCGCTTCCCCACTGGTCGGTAACAAGGTGGCGGAGCATATTGTTATGGCAGTATTTGCCGGTGTTGAAATCGTAATGTGAGGGATTCAATGTGGAACCGCCCTGCTGTTCGCCCCAGATGCTGTCTTCGAGCAGAGCCACGTTCAGTTTGTGTGTGGCGTTCACCGTGTCATTCTCGGTGTAATACATGGCCACTGCCACTTTCAATTCACGTGTAAGGGAGTCGATTTCGGCTCTGGCGTCGAGGTTGACGGGTGCGGACTGAACCATAACAAGGTCGCAGGCGTTGGGAATATACCTTATTGGGATGGCCGTGCCGTTGTTGAGGGTGTCCATTGCATACGACTCGAAAAACTGACGGTTCACCGTGCCGGCTGGGAATGCGTTGATGTCGGCCTGACGCAGCAGTTCGTTGCCGAAATCGGTGGTATAGGTGTTGTCGGCATATACTCCCGAGTGGATGTTTATACAGAAAATCCTGCCGGGATGTGTCACAATCAGGCCGTTCAGGATGCGGTGGCCTTCGGCGCTTTGCTCGCTCCTTACACCGGTGAAATGCTCCACAAGAGCGTTTTTGTCCTGCGGCACGGTGGAGGCCGTTACCGAGGCGGCGAAAGCGGTGTCGTCTTTCATGTCGTCTTGGCAGTTGCAGCTTGCAAGAGTTGCGCAAACAGCCATCAATGCCACTACTGCCGATATGTAATTGTTTCTCATCGTTTCTTCGTTTTTAATACTATAGAATTAAATAACGTAGCCAGCCCGCTTTTGTTGTGTGCTGCAACAAAAAAAGAGGAGAATTTAGTTCTCCCCTTTTTCTTATACATTTTGGACAATGCTTATTTCAATGTAATTGGGGCTTCGCATACATTTATAACTTCATTGCGATCCTGGCAAAGGAATACTATTATATGAAGATGTGCAGGAACCACAGTTTCATTGGCAATTTGGTCAGGCAGAGTATATTTAAATTCTTTTTTTATCTGTTTGCCTGTAGCCGGCGTGATAGCGCTGCCCCATGTTCCTGTCATAAGGTGGCGCAACATGTGCAGGTGGCAGTATTGTGTGTGGTCGGAATTCCATTGGGCGGGATTGGTTGATTCAGAATTTTCCCTCTGTTGTCCCCAAATACTGTCTTCTGTTATAGCTACATTGATATAATTTGTAGAGCCTGTAGGCGTGCCGGTGTAGTAAACAGCCACACCCACAGTAACTTCACGGGTGGATTGGTTTATCGTTGCTTTTGCAGCGATGTTTGCAACAGCTTGTTGGCTCAATTCTTGATTAAGATAGTATGACCAATAGCTGTAAAAGTTCACAAGGTTGTTGTTAGGCATTTGCCCTAGGGTTGGGAAATTCCTATTTCGGTGATAAATCGGAATTTCCCAACCCTGAATTGAAGGAAAATGGCTATATTTGCAAAGGAAAACATTAATTTAAAAACAGCAAATTATGCCACA
>JAFSOU010000070.1 GCA_017443265.1 Bacteroidales bacterium
GCAGCGCGGTCTCGGTGTATTGCGACTTGGACTGTTTGGCCACATATTCGTAGTGGGGCAGTGCTTCGGTGGCTTTGCCCGAGCGGTCGAGGCAGTCGGCCAAGTAGTAGTGTGCCGTAAGGGCGAACAGTCCGCGGGGGAAACGTTTCAGGTAGTTCTGCAGTCCGGCTATGGCTTTCTCTTTCTCGTCGCCGAAATAGAAATTCTCTGCCGCGATGAAAGTCATCGAATCCTGTGCCGAGTTGGAAATCACCACGTTGGTGGAGTTTTGTACGTAGTCGATATAGTCGTTGATACGGCCTTGGTCGGAGTAGATGTTTTTCACCACCAGCATGGCATCACGCGACTCGGCGGTGCCGGGGTATTTCTTCAGCACTTCGTCGAGGGTGGCAAGAGCTTCTCTTTCGTGCTGGGTGTTGTAGTAGATGATGCCGGTTTTAAGCAGTGCCTCTTTGGCAAGGGAGTTCGACGGGTAGTTGGCGAGGAAACTCTGGTAGGCTGCAAGGGCTTTGTCGTTTTCGTCGTTGAGCAGGTAAGTGCTTGCTATCTCGAAACTTGCCGAAGGCGCAAGGTCGGAACTGGGGTAGCTGCGCAACAGGGTCTGCAGGGTGCTTATCTTTTCGTCGTATTTGTTCAACGCGCTGTACGACATGGCTTTCTGGTAGCAGGCGTAGTCGGCGTCGATGCCGCGGTTGTTTATCACCTTATTATAATATGTGATGGCGTTGTCGAACTGTTTCTGCACATAGAAATCGTCGCCGATGCGGTTGTTGGCATCGTCGATCTGTCGTTTGTCGGTGCTCTTGTCGGCGGAGCTGATGAATTTTTTGAACTGCTCGATGGAGGTGGCGTAGTTTTTTAGCTTGTAGTTGGTGTAACCCAGTGTGTACGAGGCTTGTTTGTAGTAGTCCGACTGCTCGGCCGACGAGGTTACGAAGAATTTGTCGAGGTCTTTCTTGGCCGACTGGTACTGACGTTTGCGGTAGTAGCTCTCGCCGCGCAGGTAGTAGGCGTCGGAGGTGGTCTTGGGCTGTGCGTTGATGTTGATGGCTTTGGTGAAAAGCTCGGTGGCGTCGGTGATGTTGTTCTCGTTGAACAGCTCTATGCCTCGGTTGAGGGCTATGCGCTGGTAGGCTTGGTTGAGCGAGTGGGTTTTGTTGGGCAGTTTCTCGATAAGCTCCAGAGCGTTGCGGTAGTTGCGGGTGGAGAAATAGAGCGAGGTGAGTATCTCGCTTATCTCGTCCTTGTGGCTTGTCTTGGGGTATTGTTTCAGGTAGTTCTGCAGCATCAGTATCGACTCGTTGTAGGGCGCGCCGCCTATCTCGCACGACAGTTTGGCGTAGTTGTACAGGGCGTCCTCTTTTATCTTTTCGTTGAAAGGCATGTCTGCCGACTGGCGGAACAACGAACGGGCCTCGTTTTTCTTGCCCATCTTAAGATACACGTCGGCAAGGTGGTAGAGGGCGTTCTGCGCCACGCTGTCGGTCTCTGTGGTGTAGTGTTCGAAATAGGGCACGGCTTTTTCGTACTGTTTCAGCTGGTAGTGGCAGAATCCCATCTGGTAGTAGTTGTTCTGCTGTGCCACGTCGTTGGCCAGTTTGTAGTATTTCAGGGCTTCGGCATATTCGCCTTTGCGGTAGCACACCTCGCCCACCATCTGCTGTATCTCGGCCTTGCGGGCGTCGCTCGACTTCTCTATCAGGTCGGGAGCCATTTTGATAAGCTCGTCGTCCTTGTCGAGGAAATAGTAAATCTGAGCTATGTAGTAGGGTACTATCTTGGCAAATTTCTTGTCGTTCTGCAGTTTCTGGAAATTGGCGAGGGCAAGGTCGTAGTTCTCCTCCTCGTACTGTATGTGGGCGTAGTAGTAGAGCGCCGAGTTGGCGTATTTCGATTTGCCGGTCATCAGGCGGGCGAAATGCGATTTGGCGTTCTTGGTGTCGCCGGTCTGGAACAGGCAGTAGCCCATCTTGAAATCGTATTCCGAGCGGTATCCGTACTCTATCAACGACTCGTCCACCATGCGGTACTGCTCGAGGGCGCTCTTGTAGTCGCGCTCGGAGTAGAAATGGTTGCCCAGAAACAGGTGTGCCATATTCACGTGCGCACTCTGCGGATACATGCGTATGAAATTCTCCAGTTTCACCTGCGCGTCGAGGTTCGACAGCAGCTGGGCGCATACCGCGCTGTAGAAATAGGCCGACTCGAGGTTGTCGTCGTTGCTGCGGTTCTGGTTGTTGAGTATGTATTTCTCGAAAGCGTGCTGCGACGACGAGTATTTCTCTTTCTCGAAAAGGTCTTTGGCACGGCGGAATTCGGCCCGCTGGGCGTCCAACGACTGCGAACTTTGGCCAACGGCCACCTGTGCCAATAATATAGCGCACAATGCAACTATGTGAAACTTAGTGTTTTGCATATCGGTAACTGGTTTTATTCCAAAATACGAAAATACTTATAATATATAGTATAGAAATAGGGGCGGAGTTGTTTTTATAAACACCGCAATGTGAAAACAATAATTCGTAGTTCGGAAGGTCTGAGGTCAATGGTCAAAGGACCGGTCGCCAATCACTCATACAGAAGATACTTTTCGCGCATTGTCTTGTACTCCGACAGGGCGGGTTCCCACGACTGGCGTATCTGCTTCTCGGTCAGCCCTTGTTTTACCTGTTTTCGCAACTCGCTGTTGCCCATCAGTTTGTCGAAAAAGTTGTTTTTCAGAAAGAAAGTGTTTTTGTCGCTCTTTCGATACATTGTAAGCAGGTAGCCGAGGTTCAGTTGTTTGTTTTTCACTATCTCCGCGCCGGCTTTCTGCAGGTCGATGCCGTAGCAGGTCTTGCCGTTGTGTAGCGGGTTGTTGCTCACCCCTTTGATGGGTTTTGGCACAAAGGAGAAACTTTTGTCGGAGTAGGTGGGCGAGCCTATTATCTCGAACGGGGTGGGTGTGCCGCGTCCCACGCTCACCGTGGTGCCTTCGAAACAGCAGAGGCTTGGATAGAGCAGTATGGCGTTGTCGGTCTGCAGGTTGGGCGAAGGGGCTACGGGCAGGTGGTACAGGCTGTCGTGGGTGTAGTTGAGCACTTTTATCACCGAAAGCTGGCACTGCACGCCGTTTTTCAGCCATTTCTCGCCGTTTATCATCTGGGCGTATTCGCCTATCGTCATGCCGTGTACCACAGGCACGGGGTGCATGCCCACAAACGAGCGGTAGGCGGTGTCGAGCACGGGACCGTCAACATAGAAACCATTGGGGTTGGGACGGTCGAGCACCAGCAGCGGAACGCCGTTCTCGGCGCAGGCCTCCATCACGTAGTGCAGGGTGGAGATATAGGTGTAGAACCTCGCCCCCACGTCCTGGATGTCGAAAACCACTATGTCGATGCCCTTGAGCTGCTTGGGCTGCGGCTTTTTGTTGGCGCCGAAGAGCGATATGATGGGGATGCCCGTCTGCGGGTCGGTGCCGTCGTTGATACGTGCGCCCGCCTCGGCCTGCCCGCGGAAACCGTGCTCGGGACAGAAAATGGCCGCCACGCTGATGTCGCATCGGATAAGGGTGTCGAGCAGGTGAGTGGTGCCTACAAGTGAGCTTTGGTTGCCCACAAGTCCCACCTTTTTGCCTTCGAGCAAAGGCAGATATTTTTCCGTCTGTTCCGCCCCAACGGTGATATTTTGTGCCGGTACAGGCTGCGAATTGCACCCTAAAACAAGAAATAACGCCGGCGCGAGAAAAAAAGTTTTGATCCTTGTGGTCTTTGTAAATATCATATTTATAATAATTTGCAAATTGAACTATTTGCTGTTAATAACTAAAAATGATTTTTTTTATTGTGGAATCGAAAAAAAAGTGTAATTTTGGTGTCTAAATTAAACGAAAAATAAATAACTAACATTTAAATACGAAAAAAGATGAAAAAAGTATTCAGATTTTTAGGCGTTGCTTTATTAGCAACAACCGTCTGCATGAGCTTGGCTTCTTGCGGCGACAAAGACGAACCTGCTCAGGAGCAGAATCAAGGAGAACCCGAACCCGGCCCCGGCCCCGGCCCTGGCCCTGACCCCGACCCCGATACAAATCCTTTTGAAGGAATGGCCGAAGGTGAGGTTAAGGTTAATTTCCAAGGACATGATACGATATTGGCATATCCTTATATCAATAAATATTACGAAATTCCTGCATCAAACGGACTTTGGGCTATTAACTTTGTAGGTGCCAAAGCCGATGCGGGTAATGGAAATGTTAGCCTGCCGCAAGCCAGACTTGTAGCAGACCTCGCAACAGGTCAAGAGTTGAACCCGTATCTGACTTGGTATATGTACAGTGGTCCTTGGAATGATCTAGTTGTAACCTATCAAAGTGGCGCTAAAGACACATTCCAAGTCGGAAATTATTTCTATGATGGCGCAACTCCTGTTACAGTAGAGAATTTCCAGTACAAAGCTTTGCAAAAAAGAGTTACTGCAAAAGTTACTGTAAATATGGTTAATTTCAATGAAGCAACAAGTGGTGTGGAAAATCCGACAAGAGAAACGGTAATCTACTATTTCTACAAATTTGCTACGGATGACCAAATGCCTCAACAAAAGAGTTTGTCTGACTTAAAATTCAATGCTCCGATTAAACTGATGGGGAAAAAGAGAGCTGTTTATTATTCAGCATTATAATAAGAAATTGCAAAAAAGCAAATCTCCCGTTTTATAGAAATGGGAGATTTTTTTTTTTTTTTTGAGATTAATTTGTTGGCTGTAATTTAATTGCAGTGTTTTGTTGAAAAAAAGTGGAAAAAAAAACAAAGAATATTTATGTTTGTATCGAAAAAATGTGTAATTTTGCAGATTGTTAATTCAAATGTAATTAAACAAAAATCAAGTATAACTCAAAAACATTCAAAAAAATGAAAAAGTATTTCAAATTCTTCGGAATTGCCCTTTTGGCAACAAGCTTGTGCATTGCTACAGCATCCTGCACAAAAGACAAAGAAGATGACTCGACCGAACAAGGCGGTCAAAATCCCGGTGATGGCGGTAATCCCGGTGGTGGCGGTAATGGAAGCGTTTCAGTGAACCTGAATGGAGTTGCCAACTATACTTCTCCGCAGGATAGCTTGATAGCTTTCTATGGTCAAAACATAGCTGTACTCGCTTCCCAGAAAAGTGGCACTTGGACTGCTGCAGACTCCTACTCCATCTATTTCCCGCACGTTAAAGTTCTGTTGCCTGGCGCTACAGGACAATACAATGAAACAAATTCTTCAGTTGTATATTTCACGGGCCAATTCTATAGTGCCGGTGCTCAGATGAATGATCCCGATATACAAAAATATGCCGATTGGCTTCCCAAAGGTTCTCTGTCTGCTAATGTAACCGCTTTCAACAGCTCATCTTTGACAGTATCTGCTACAGCTTCTTGCACTATGTTCAATCAATATCAGGGATTTGTTAATTATGCAACTGCAGTTAACGCAGGCACTGCCGAAGAAAGCGAGGAAGAGCTTGAACGTTTCATGAACGAAGCTCCCACTGCAAGCATGAGCGTTACCATCAACAACGTTACACTGAGAAATATGAACAGCAAGAGCGTTGTTAATGGCACACCCCTTATGTAGTCCAAAACGAACACTTGGATTTTTTTATTATAAGAAAACTCCCCTCATAAAGGGGAGTTTTTTTAGAAAAATAATTAGAGATGAAATTATTAAGAGTTTTACCAATTGTATTGTCGGCAGTTGTCCTTTTCTCCTGCAACAGCGAAAAACGTGAGGTGGAACGCATAGCCCAGGCCTATCTCGATGCCGAAACGAACTTTAAGATAGGCGAGGCACGGCAATATGTAGAAGGCGAGGAAATGACTTCGGCGTTGAATATGATAGAAAATTTTGTGATGCCCAACATCGAAAAAAGCGTGCTGGACTCCCTTTTGCCAAACAAGGTGAAAATAAAAAACACCGAGATGTTCGCCGACACAGCGGCTGTGGTTAGTTTCCACTCGACAAACCCCAAACAGGAAAGCGACGCACAGATTCTCATGCGCAAAATCGACGGCTCTTGGAAAGTGGTGGCACAGGGCGAGAAAGTAAGCCTCGAACCCCAACCGGTGCCTCAACAGTCCCAACCCGCAGCGGTACCTGCCGAAGTGCCCGACGACACCCTGCAAAAGAAATAAACACCGCATTATTGAAAAATAATTGGTTGAGAACCGACGGCGTTCAAGGTTATTTCTTAACTTTGAACGTCGTTTTTTTATATATTATCCCAAGGCAATGAATTGTAAATCACTTAGATATATTGTGGCAGTGTCCGTTCTGCTTCTCTTTTTGGGCATCGGAGGCGACGCTTTTTCGCAAAACCGTTCGTCGTTGGAGAAAGAAAAGGCAAAAATAGAGAAGGAAATCAAAAAACTGAACAAGGACCTCTCCAGCGTGCGTGCCGACAAAAAACTCACTTCCAAGCAGCTCAACGCCCTCAACAAAAAAATCAAAGAACGCGAAAAACTAATACACAATATCAACTCCCAACTGGGTATCATCAACCAAGAAATTTCCGTTACACAGGACTCCATACGCACCCTGAGCGGACAGATAGACAGCATGAAAACCGAGTACGCCAAGATTATTCGTGCGCTATACCGCGAACGCATCTACCTCTCGCGCCTCAACTTGATTTACGACTCCAAGGATTTCAACAACCGCTACCTGCACCGCAAATATTTCCGCGAATACAGCAACTACCGCAAATATCAGGCCGACCTCATTGTTGAAAAACAGAACCGGTTGAACGATGTTTCCAAAACCCTTGAGCAGCAGAAAAACGAACAGGCCGGTTTCCTTGCACAGGAAGTGGCCAACAAAAAACAGCTAAACAGTGAGAAAAAACAGAAAGAGCAGACAATAAAGGGCTACGACAAAAAAGCCCAAGACCTTCAGGCGCAGCTTAAAACCAAAGAAAAACAGGCCCGTCAGCTGCAGCAGCAGATCCAACGTATGATAAACGAGGAGATACGCAAGGCGCAGGAAGCCAAGAAAAAACAGACTGCCAGCACCGGCAAGGGCACCAAGCCGGGCACTTCGGGCACCTCGTCGAAAGGCTCGTCCAACTCGCTCTCGCTCACTCCGCAGGAAGAGGCTCTGTCCAAGGATTTCCAAGGCAACAAAGGCCGTCTGCCGTGGCCGGTGGAAAAAGCCTCGGTGGTGCGCGAGTATGGCGTATATACCCATCCTTCGGGCGGACAGGTGATGAACAACGGCTTGGAGATTCAGACCTCCGTCGGCGGCGGAGTGCGTAGCGTGTTCCAAGGCGAAGTCTCCAAGGTGTTTACAGGCCCCAACCAGCAGAAAGTGGTGATGGTGCGCCACGGCGACTATATCACCGTTTACACCGACTTGGAGAGCGTGGCCGTGAAGGAGGGCTCGAAAGTAACAACCAAGCAACGGCTGGGAACGGTACATACCAACGACGAGGGCAAGGCCCAATTCAACTTCCAGATATGGAAAGTGAGCGAATGCCAGAACCCACGCCACTGGCTGGCAAAATAACACACCTATGTCCGACGCCATCCTCACAGTAGAAAACCTCTCCAAATCGTACGGCGAGAAAGAGCTTTTCAGCAATATCTCGTTCGGCATCAACGCCGGACAGAAAACAGCACTAATAGCCCGCAACGGCACAGGCAAATCCACGCTGCTCAGCATACTGATGGGCGAACAAATTCCCGACGACGGCAAAGTAACTTTCCGCAACGACATACGTGTGGCCTACCTGCCGCAAAACCCCACCATGAACCCCTTGCAATCCCTCGACAGCTACATCTACTCGTCCGAAAACAAATACCTCAGCACTGTAAGTGCTTACGAAAAAGCGCTGAAAGACATCGAGAAAGAACACTCCAAGGCCAACGAAGATGCCCTTCAGCACGCCATCAACCGGATGGACGCCACCGACGCTTGGAGCTACGAAAACCGTATCAAAGAGATTCTTTTCCGCTTGGATATCAAGGATTTCGACAAACCGCTGGGCAGTTTTTCAGGCGGCGAGCGCAAAAAAATAGCCCTTTCCAAAGTGCTTATCGACGACACCGACCTGCTTATCCTCGACGAGCCTACCAACCATCTGGACATCAGTATGATAGAGTGGCTCGAAGAGTTTCTCTCCAAACAGAGCCTCAGCATACTGATGGTTACCCACGACCGCTATTTTCTCGACCACGTGTGCGGCGACATACTCGAGCTGGAGAAAGGCGCCATGTACCACTACCGCGGCACCTACGACTATTATCTCGAAAAACGTGCCGAACGCATCGCCACCGAGAAAGCCGAGGTGGAAAAAGCCAAGAACCTCTACCGCACCGAGCTGGACTGGATGCGGCGTATGCCTCAGGCACGAGGCACCAAGTCGCGCGCCCGTATCGACGCTTTCTACGAGCTTGAGGAGAAAGCCCACCGCCGTTTCGACGAACGTCGTGCCGAGCTGTCGGTGAAAACCGAACGGATAGGGGGTAAGATATTGGAAATGTACAATATCACCAAAAGTATTGGCGGAAAGAACCTTGTCGACGATTTCAGTTATGTGTGCAAGAAAGGCGAAAAGATAGGCATTGTGGGCGCCAACGGCATAGGCAAATCCACGCTGCTGAATATGATTACCGGCAAACTGCGTCCCGACAGCGGCCGCATCATCACCGGACAGACCATACAGTTCGGTTTCTACACTCAGGACGGCCTTGCCGAAAAGGACGACCGCCGTGTGGTGGAGATAATACGCGACGTGGCGGAGGTAATCAAGCTGCAGGACGGCAAAGAGTTGAGCGCCACGCAGTTTCTGCGCAATTTCGGTTTCGACGACACCACGCAATACAACTACTACGGCAACCTCAGCGGCGGCGAGCGACGTCGGCTCTACCTGCTTAAAGTGCTGATAGCCAATCCCAATTTCCTTATCCTCGACGAGCCCACCAACGACCTCGACATCTACACCCTCGAAATTCTGGAACGTTTCCTGCTCACGTATCAGGGCTGCCTTATGGTAGTGTCGCACGACCGCAGTTTTATGGACAACATCGTGGACCATCTGTTTGTGTTCGAGGGCGACGGCAAAATCCGCGACTTCCCTGGCAACTACTCACAGTACCTGCAAAAACGCAACAGCGAACAGCGCGAGCAGACTTTGCAGAAAAAAGCCGAAAAACCGCAGTACGAACGCAAGCGTATCACTGCCAAACCTACCTACAAGCAACAGCAGGAGTATAAGACGCTCACCGAAGAGCTGCAACGGCTCGAGGCCGAGAAGAAAGAGTTGGAAGCGAACCTCGCCTCCCCAGAAGGTGCCACGGCGGACCAGCTGGCCAAGTGGTCGGAGAGGATAGGGCAGGTGCTGGCAGAAATCGACGAGAAAGAGCTCCGCTGGCTGGAACTGGACGAAATAATTAATTAAGAGTTAAGAATTAAGAATTAAGAGTTGGTGATGGACAATTAACAATGTACAATGAACAATTAGTTTGCAGTTGTATATCTTAATGTCTTCACATCTTAACAACTTAACGTCTTAACTAATCACAAATCACTTATTGTTCTCCGCCTGCGGCTATCGAAATGTCCACTGGACATTTCTTCATCACCAATCTCTATTCACAGTTCACCAATTCCAAAAAAAAATCGTATATTTGCACTAAAATGCAAAATTGTTCGTTTTTTGTATTTGCGTGAACATTAGAAATATACCCGATTATGAGTAAAAATAGCGGCAAAAAAATAGCTGTGCTGGGCCTTGCGGCACTTACGGGCGCCTGTGGCTCCACCGACAAACAAACGGTATCGACGGCTCCCGACGATTCGGGGCAACTGCCTAAAATTCAGCATCCTGCCGACAGTGCCACTTTGGCAAAGCGTTTGCAGAGACTGAAAGAGGTGCGCTACGACACCACCGAGCTGCCCATTGCCATGTGCTACTCCATGGCCGCGCCCATTGTGGAAAACTACGTGTGCCCCGTGTGCGGCAAGGAAACGCCCTCCACCTCGTACCAGATAGGCAACATGCGCAGTATCCGACAAGTGGTGGAAAATATGAAAAACCTCGGCTACGACGTGCAACTTGTAGAAAGTGAGTTCTGCCAATACTGCAACGGCAAGAAAATGGACTACCCCTCGCTGAAATTCCGTATAAGCATGAACAAAAACGGCTATTACCACGAGGCATACTCCAACCTCTACGACGACTACGCCAACCTGATGACTTTCCTTGTGTGCGAGAAAAAGAAAGATTTTGTAAATTCGGTGTCTAACAACAAAACCGAGGCCGAAAAGGTTTTCCGTTCGATAGAAAAAATGACAGGTCTTACTATAGACAAGAAACGCAAATGAAACGTATTGTACTGACAATTACTTTGTTATTGTTTATTTCCGTTGCGGCTTTTGCTCAAAAAGGCAACAGCAACAGCACTGAGTTTATGAAAATGGGGCAGACAATGAACCGCATTGCCGATTTCTATGTGGATGAGCCCGACATGCAGCGTATCAACGAAAAAGCTATCTCCACCATGCTTTCCGAACTCGACCCCCACTCGGTGTTTATCCCCGCCAAGGAGGTGCAGCGCACCAACGAGGGACTGGAAGGAAAGTTCTACGGCATAGGAGTTATGTTTCAGATTCTAAAGGACTCGGTGCATGTGGTTGAAGTGGTGCGCGGCGGTCCTGCCGAAAAAGTGGGCATGCTGGCCGGCGACGTGTTTGTGAAAGTGAACGGCAACCTCTTTGTCGGCGACAGCGTTACCAACAGTTTGGTAATGAAACGTTTCCGTGGCGATAAAGGCACCAAGGTGAGTTTCGACATCAAACGCCGGGGACACAAGGACCTGCTGCATTTCGACGTGGTGCGCGACGTGATTCCCATTAACAGTATCGACACCTATTTCATGATTGACAAAACCACCGGCTACATACGTCTCGACCGTTTTGCCCGCACTACTATGAGCGAGTTCCGCAAGGCCGTGCACGAGCTGAAAGAACAGGGAATGACCCAGCTCATCTTCGACCTGCGCGGCAACGGCGGCGGTTTCCTCGACGTGGCGGCGGCTTTGGCCGACGAGTTCCTGCCACGCAACAAGACCATCGTCTATACCAAAGGCCGCGACTCCACCAACGTGCATTACTATAAGTCCACCGACCGCGGCGATTTCGAGACCGGACGTCTGGTGGTGCTAATCGACGAATACTCCGCTTCGGCGAGCGAGATTGTTACCGGCGCCGTTCAGGACCACGACCGTGGACTGGTGATAGGCCGTCGCAGTTTCGGCAAAGGCTTGGTACAGAGGATTTTCGAGCTCAGCGACGGCTCGCAGATACGTCTCACCATAGCCCGCTACTACACTCCCTCGGGACGTTGCATCCAAAAGCCTTACAAAGACGGGCTGGATGCCTACTACCGCGACATCGCCAACCGCTACAGCCACAAAGAGATGATAACTACCGACTCCATTTCGCTGCCCGACTCGATGAAATACTACACCGCGGCAAAGCGTGTGGTTTACGGCGGTGGCGGCATCATCCCCGACATCTTCATCCCCGTGGATACCACCCGCATGTCCGACTACTGGATAAGCCTCAACAGCAAAGGCCTCATAAACCGTTTCGCCCTCGAATGGACCGAACGCAACCGCACCACCGTTTTGGCAAAATACCCCAAATACAGCGACTTTGTGGCCGCTTATCCCACGATGGGCGTGGAAAAGGAATTCGACAAGTTTGTGAAAGACAACGGTGTGGAGAAATCCACCGTGCGTGGCGAATGGGCCGCCGCATGGGTGAACGACTATCTGAGAAAGAAAGTCAACGACACCGTCAATCCGTTGAAAGACAGCGAGTACGCCAGCTATATGAAGAAACTGATCGACGACCCGAAGTTCCATAGCGAGATGATGAAAAAAGCCAAGGATGAGGACCAAAAGACAAAAATAGTTGTCGAAAAATCCGACAAATACATCTATACTATAGTGAAATCGCTGATTGTCAGAAATTTGTACGGGGTGCGATACTACTACGAAACTTACAAGGAAAACGACGAGGCATACGAAACGGCAGTCCGTGTGATAAACGACAACAAAATGTTTCAGAAATTTAAAATAAACAATTGACAATTAATAAATAATACAATAAAGCCCCGTAGGGGCGATGGAATACAAACGGGGGTGCAACCCCCGGCTGGGGCAAGCCACGGATGCACCCCCATATATATCGAAAGTAAAACAAAAACCAATAACGTTTTGGAAACAAAAGTAAACATAACATCCGAGATAGGAAAGCTCAACGCTGTGATACTGCACCGCCCCGGTGTGGAGATAGAACGTATGACCCCCGAGAACATTCACGCCGCACTGTATAGCGACCTGCTCAACAAGCGCATCGTCGATGGCGAATACGCCAATTTCAGCGGCGTTTTCGAACGCTGTGCCACCACCTACTATGTGGAGGACCTTCTGCGTCGGCTGGTCGAGAACGAAAAATACCGTCAGGAGATAGTAGCCAAGTCGTGCAAGTTCGACGGCTGCGAGTACCTCATCGACGAACTGATGAGCCATCCCGCCGAGCAGCTCGCCTCCGAGCTTATCACTGGTTTCGCCTACCGCAAAGGCAAAGACCCCGACATCTATGAGACAGAACGTTACATACTGAAACCGCTGTACAACCTCTTTTTCACCCGCGACGCCTCGTCGGCCATCTACAACCAAGTTCTGATACACCCCATGTCGTATCAGGTGCGCAAACGCGAGACCTTGATTTTCGACTCCATTTTCCGTTACCTTTTCCGGTGCGAGACCATACACCCGCAGCGTCTTATCTCCAACGCCGGCACCGAGGGCGGCGACACCCTCATAGCCCGTTACGACACCCTCTGCATCGGCACTGGCTCGCGTACCAACAAAAACGGCATCAATTTCCTTGTGGAGAAATTCAGCAAAGAGCGTCCGCATTTCAACATACTGGTGCAGGAGCTTCCGCAGACGCCCGAGTCGTTCATACACCTCGACATGGTGTTCACTTTCCTCGACAAGCATTGCTGCATGACCTACAAGCCCATCATAGAACAGAACAAAGGCGGTCTGCACACTTTCCATATCAAGATAGACAACGGCAAGGCCGAATATGTGGAGAAACCCAATTTCCTGCAAGGACTGGAGGACCTCGGTTTCGACATGCGGCCTGTGTCGTGCGGTGGCGACGACCCCTGGAACCAGCAGCGCGAGCAGTGGCACAGCGGAGCCAACTTCTTCGCTCTGGGCGAAGGCAAGGTCATCGGTTACCAGCGCAACTGGAACACCATCGAAGCTATGAACAAAGCCGGTTTCGACGTGGTGGACGCCGCCGATGTGGTGGCAGGCAAGGACCACCCCGACAAACACCGTCGCTGCGTGGTGACCTTCGCTGCCTGCGAGCTGCCACGAGGCTGTGGCGGAGCACGCTGCATGACCATGCCCGTAAACCGCGACGAAGTGGAGTGGTAGTTGCTAATTAGTAATTAGTAATTTGTAATGTACAATTGACAATGTACAATTGGTTTATGTCTGCTGGATAAATCACCAATAACAGCACAAATCTATGAACAAAACGACACGAGGAAAGAAAATTTGTGGATATCTGAAGGGTGTGCGTAAGAAAATTGCCGAGGAGAACGACATAAAGCTCGACATTCCCGAATGTACCTACGAAGGCGAGTGCCGTGGCACGTGTCCGCGCTGTGAGTGGGAAGTAAGATATATAGAGCAGTCGCTGTTCGAGAGGGTTAAACTCGGTAAGATAGCCACTATTTCGGGCATCGCTATTGGACTTTCGACCTGCGTTGGAGGCTGCGGACCCGTTATTCAAACTACAGGCAAAATGTCTAATGACCGAGAGACGTCGTTGAGTGAAAGTGTTCCTGAACCAACATCGTTTGAAGATACACTTAAAGTGGTTGAAGAAGAAGGAATAGTTATTGATAACCCTACAAAAGATTCACTTATACAGATTACTCCTGATGATGAAATTGTGGGAGTTGCTCCCATGTATGATGAAGAATTATCAAAAATTGAAGCCGAAAAAGCAATATATCTTAGTGTAGAAGAAATGCCCGAATTTCGTGGAGGGGCGGATTCTTTGTATGTATTTTTGGATAAAAATATCCGATACCCACAATATGCTAAAGATAATAAAATACAAGGCAATGTTTTTGTCCAGTTTGTAGTGGAGAAAGACGGCACAATTACCAATCCTAAAGTTTTACGAGATATAGGCGGTGGTTGTGGTGAGGAGGCTTTGCGCTTGTTGAGCATCATGCCGAAATGGAAACCGGGAAAACTTCGAGGAAAGACAGTGAGAGTACAGTATAAACTGCCCATTTCTTTTCGATTGAAGGAATAGTATTATTCAGAACTCAGAAAAGTGGCAAGAGCAGAGGCAAACAAGCTAATCAGAAAAAAGCATTAACAATACGCCGTGATAAGAAATACTCTCGAAGAGAGCAACTCTCAATAACCCCGCACGGCAGTGTGGGGACAGGACGGACAGAAACAAAAAAAGCGTGCCGGAGGCACGCGCTCTTTACTTAAGATGATATACTGCTCTCTCGGAGAGAGCGACTCTGTCAGAAATGATACTCGTAGCCTGCGACGATCATTGTGCTTATTATTTTGTGATGGGATTTGGTGGCACCTAATCGGTCTTCATACATTCCATATTCCCATTCTTTCTGTTTTACCCTTTCTCTCCCGTAGAGGAATTGCCAACCAATACGCAAGCAGCTATTGTCGGTAAGTCGTATTTTGCCTCCCGGCTGGACGAAACCGCCTAACTCGCAAACTTCGTAGGTGTTAGCCGCAATCCAAGGTTCGAAAGCGATGTCCACCTTGCCGCCGACTTTCAGGAAAAACCATTTGTGGCTGTATTCCAACCCGAAAAGTATGTTGCCATAATGGCAATCTACAAGGTGTTTCCCATTGTCGCTACTCGCGCTCTTGCATTCGGCGTTGTCACTCACGTAAACAAATCGGTATTGGTATCCCGCACCCAGAAACAATGACCAGTGCGGACGGAAATTGAAATAGCCGTCGGCAAAAACGTCCACGGTATGATAACTGCTTACGCCTCCACAAAGTCCGGGAAAAGCCAAATGTCCAGCACCAACGTGTATGTCGGCTGAAAAAGGCCTCTCGGGAATTTGAGCTAATGATATATTTGAAGATAGCAGAAATGTTGCCACTATGCAGAAAGATGTAAAAAATCGTCTGCTTGATTTTTGTTGTAAGTGATTGATATTCATAGTTTTTTTTTGTTTTGTACGGGGGGTGATTTTGCAAATATACAACTTTTTTCTAATTTGCAAAAATTAGTTCAAAAAAAAGTGGATGAAAAAACACAGCAACTCGTAGTAACCCACACGACAGAGTGG
This sequence comes from Bacteroidales bacterium, assembly GCA_017443265.1. GTDB lineage: Bacteria > Bacteroidota > Bacteroidia > Bacteroidales > P3 > UBA1219. Next base: position 15,409 of record JAFSOU010000070.1, read on the forward strand.
GGGAGAGGCAAGGGCAGAGCAAAAAAGTGCTGGAGGCTCGCGCTCTTTACCAAAGACTTATGCACCCCACAACTTAGCAAAAGTCAAATTGCTGATTTTCAATGAAACAAAACGTTTTAACGACAGTTTTTTCGTGTTTTTCGATGTTCTCCTCTTCCAATTCGATTTTTTTTCGTATCTTTGCAGTTTCAAATTTCGCCCTCGGCATTGTCCGAAACGGCGCAAAGACAGTAAAAAGCTAACAACTAAAAACACTGATAAATGAAAAGATACCATTTGGTCAACAACATCATCGGCTGGGTGATAGGTATTATCGCCTGCGCCGTTTACCTTATGACTGCCGAACCAACCGCCAGCTGGTGGGACTGTGGCGAATACATCGCAACTGCCGATAAACTGCAGGTGGGACACCCTCCGGGAGCACCCACATTTCAGGTGATAGGCCGCCTGTTCACCATGCTCATGCCCAACAACCCCGCATTTGCCATCAACGCAATGTCGGCAATATGCAGCGGTCTCAGCATCATGTTTCTTTTCTGGACCATCACTCTGTTCGGTAAGAAGATAGCTGGCCTCAAGCCTGGCGAGATCGACATCAAGGACAGCCGTGTGTGGGCCGTTTTCGCAAGCGGTATCGTAGGTGCATTGGCCTACTGTTTCTCCGACACTTTCTGGTTCTCGGCTGTAGAAGGCGAGGTTTACGCCATGTCGTCGTTCTTCACGGCGGTGGTGTTCTGGGCAGTGCTCAAATGGGAGGAGCAGGCCGACCAGCCGCACGCCCTGCGTTGGCTGATACTTATCTCGTTCCTCATCGGCACCGCCATCGGAGTCCACTTGCTGAACCTCCTGGCCATACCCGCCATAGTGTATGTGTATTATTTCAAACGTTGGAAAAAGACCACCGTCAAAGGCTTTATCCTTTCGGGAATCATCTCCGTGGTGCTTCTGGCGCTGATACTATTCCTGATAATACCTTATATCGTGAATTGGGCAGGCGCTATCGAGGTGTTCTTCGTCAACTCACTCGGGTTCCCGTTCAACGTTGGTACGATATTCTATTTTGTTGTTCTTGTGGGACTTATTGTTTTTGGAATTTGGTTTACCTACAAAAAGAACAAACCCGTGTGGAACACCGTGATACTCTCGCTGTTGTTCCTGCTGGTGGGATATTCCACATTCTTCATATTGGTGATTCGTTCCAACGCCAATACGCCTATCAACGAGAACGCCCCCAAGGATGCCGTGGCATTGCGCGCCTACCTCGGACGTGAGCAGTACGGCTCCACGCCGCTGTTCTACGGCAACTATTTCACCGCCTCCCGTCCTATAGGAGTGAAGGAGGGCTATACAAAATATGTGAAAGGCAGGGAGATACAAAAAGATAATTATGGCGTTGTTAAAACAGATAAAAACGGCGATACTTTGTATAAAGACCGCCATATTGAGGCCGCCAAGAGCATGGAATATGAGTATGCCGCCGCCGACTGCGGCGTGTTCCCGCGCATGTACAGTCAGGACGGACGTCTGCGCCATCAGGAATATTACAAACGCTGGTCGGGCACTCCGGGCAACCGCAAGCCTACCATGGGCGAGAACCTCAAATATTTCTTCCGCTATCAAGTACATTATATGTACTGGCGTTATTTTATGTGGAATTTCGTGGGTCGCCAGAACGACATACAGGGCCACTATTTCAACGACGACGGTACACGCGACTATATCAACGGCAACTGGATATCTGGTATCGGATTCCTCGACGAAGCTCGTCTGGGACCGCAGAAAAACATGCCCGACCACATGGCCAACAACAAAGCCCGCAACACCTACTATTTCCTGCCCTTGCTGCTGGGTATTTGTGGCGTTGTGTTCCATTGGATGAAAAATAAAAAGGATTGGTTTATAGTATTCCTGCTGTTCTTTATGACAGGCTTGGCCATTGTGATATACCTTAACCAGCCTCCGCGCCAGCCGCGTGAGCGTGACTACGCCTACGCAGGGTCGTTCTACGCTTTTGCGATATGGATAGGCCTCGGCGTGATGGCTTTGGCCGAATGGCTGCAAAAACTGAAACTCAACCACCGCATATCCACCATAGTGGTGTTCTTGGCAACTCTGTTCCTCGTTCCTGGCATAATGGCCAAGGAAAACTGGGACGACCACGACCGTTCGCAGAAATACGCCGCCCGCGATTTCGCCAACAACTACCTCAACTGCGTGGGCAAGAACGGCATACTCATCACTTACGGCGACAACGACACCTTCCCGCTTTGGTACACGCAGGAGGTAGAAGGTACCCGCACCGACGTGCGTATCCTCAACTACACTCTTGCCGGAATGCACTGGTATGTGGAGCAGCTTTTTAACACCCTTTACGAATCGGAAAGACTGCCTTTCACGCTCTCCAAAGAGTTCTACGGTTTGGGCAAAGATTTGGTTTATCTGGTGCCGCGCACCTCGGAGTATCTCGAAGTAACCGATCTGTTGAAATTGGTTAACGACAACCCCGATTTGTTTGTACAGTACGACCCGCAGGGACAGAAGGCCATTGTGCTTCCCACCAACCGTTTCAAGATTACTCTGGACAAACCCGCTTTGGTTAAAAACGGCATCATAACACAGGCTTGCGCCGACACCATCCCCGACGACATCCGTTGGGAGACCAAGAAAACGGCACTCTATCGCCACGAGCTGATGATTCTCGACATATTCGGCACCAACAAGTTCGAACGCGAGATTTGCATGCTCAACCCCGACTACACTCTGAAAGAGGTTGTGCCCTTCATCAACGAATACTGCGAACAGGTGGGCACGGTGTTCCGTCTGCTTCCGTACTCCAAACATTCGGGACGTGCGGTGAACCTCGATGAGACTTACGACTACTATATGAACGGCGAGAAATCGGGCGAAATGCTGTGGGGCAACCTAAACAACCCCAACGTGTATGTGGATCCCGTGAGTCTGAATATGGGCGTTGTGCAGCGTCAGCAATGGGCGTTGCTCGCTCAGGAATTTATCGACAGAGGCGTGCTGATGCAACGTCTGAGACATCCCGACGGCAGTGAAGAGATAATCCGCACCGTGAACGACGAGTCGCAGCTGGCTAAGGCCAAGGATATGCTCGCACTTTCGGAGAAATATTTCCCCAAGGAGAATTTCCCGCGCGACAGGTTCACCATTTTCTTCATTGATATATATACACAGGTCGGCGACACGGCTATGGCTAAACAATATCTCGACGACATCTGCAATTACTACAATCAGGAGCTTGCCTATTTCTCGCAGTTCAAAGGAGAGAAATCTCAAGGCGTGCGCCACGAGATGGAAACCGATGTGCAGATTTTGGCTGCGTTGCAGGACATCGCTCTCAATCGTATGAAAGACCCGCAAAAAGCCACCGAGATAGAGGCAATGTTCAAACCCTATCTGTCGATGTTAGGCTTTGCCTATTAAACTGTTGAAAATGATTGGTTTGTAATAGTTTGGGGGATTGTCGCAACGGCAACCCCCTAAATTTTTGAAACTATGGCGATGGCTCGCGACATACCGGTGAAAAAGAAGTCGCACCGCAGGTCCCCTGTGGTGTTGTTGCTGGTTTTTGCCTTGCTGCTTTCCGCCGTGGCCATATTCTTCCTTTTTCGAAACGGCATCGTTACTATGGGGCAACCTGTCGAAAACAGCGGGACTTCCGTGGATTCTTTGCTTTCCAACCCCGATGCCGTGTGCTACACCCATTCGGCTACCTACAAGCCACCGCAACTGGTGCGAAACCACTATTCCGCCGTTTTCTGCGACGAGAACGACATTCAGCTCGAAGCTGCGATGCGCAACGGTATCAAAGAACTGCCAAGCCGTGTGTCGGACTACAAAAAATACGGTCTGGTGAAACTTCAGGACAACGATTATTACACCGTGTCGGAGCTTAAATACTCGGTGCCGTACCTTGTCCCAGCCGCCCGTGTGATGCTCAACACCATTGGCAAGTGCTTTCAGGATGTGCTGGCTGAGAAATATCCCGATTCGAGATATAAAATTATAGTAACCAGCGTTTTGCGTACCGAGGAGGATGTCAGCAAACTCGTCCGCCGTAACCGTTGGGCAACGGAAAACTCCTGTCACCGGCACGGCACCACGATAGATATATCGTACCATAAATTTGTGAAAATTTCCGGTCCCGATGTTACGGACTGGGAGATGAAGGAATTCCTTGCCAAAGCCCTCGCCGAACTACGCGACCAGAAAATATGTTACGTCAAATACGAGCGTCGCAACTGTTTCCATGTTACTCTAAATCAGTTGAGCGTGGACGGGCTGAACGTCACCCCGCCGAGAATGCTCCCAGCAACAAAAAAAGAGCAGGACAAAAACACCCAAAAGCCTGCCAAGACTTACACCAATAAGGATGCAGAACGCCTGCACCAGATAGATGTGGAAAAACGTACACAAAAACAGAACAAAGAAGCAAAGAAAACCGACAAGCGTCCTTCGCCAATGCTTTAATAAATAAAGAGTTATGAAAAGAGTTGCGGTACATACGTTAGGCTGTAAGCTGAATTTCTCCGAAAGTTCGGACATGGTGCGCCAATTTGTCGAGCGTGGCTATCAAGTGGTTGATTTTAAAGGTGTTGCAGATGTTTATGTCATCAACACATGCACAGTTACCTCCATTGCCGAAAAGAAATGCCGCACCGCCATACACCATGCCGTAAATACTAACCCCGATGCCATAGTGGCAGTGGTGGGCTGCTTTTCGCAGGTCAATGCGCAGGAAATCAGTAAAATAGAAGGTGTCGATATCATCCTCGGCAACGCCGACAAACACCTGCTTGCCCAGCATGTGGAGCAGTTCCAACAATCGGGCAAGCCGCAGCATACGGTGGCGCCCATGGGCAGTGGCGACACTTTTGTTCCAACCTTTTCCACTGGCGACCGCACACGCTCGTTTTTCAAAGTTCAGGACGGCTGCGACTATTTCTGCACCTATTGCGAAATTCCCTATGCCCGTGGCCGTAGCCGTAGCGCCACAGTGGCCGAAACGGTTGAAGTGGCACGGCGTATTGCAGCCACAGGAGTGAAAGAAATTGTGCTTACGGGTATCAACACGGGCGAGTTCGGCAAACAGCATGGCGAGAGTTTCTTTCAGCTAATCAAGGAGTTGGATAGGGTGGAGGAGGTGAGCCGTTACCGTATCTCGTCCATCGAGCCTAACTTGCTCACCGACGAGATGATAGATTTCATTGCGCAGTCGCGGGCCTTTCTGCCACATTTCCACATTCCTCTGCAGGCGGGCAGCAACGCCGTGTTGCAGCTGATGAAACGTCGCTACACCACCGAGCTGTACTCAGCACGGCTGCACAAGATAAAGAGCGTGATGCCCGACGCCTGCATCGCCGCCGACGTTATTGTGGGTTTCAATGGCGAAACGGATGCCGAATTTCAGAAAGCCTGTGATTTTATCAACTCAATACCAATATCTTACCTGCATGTATTCACCTACTCCGAGCGTCCCCGAACCCGCGCTTTGGCAATGGAGGGCAAGGTACCTGTGAACGTGCGCCGCGAGCGTAGCAAGGTGCTACACGGCATCTCCGACCGAAAAAAGGAGATTTTTTATAAAGAAAACTACGGCACCGCTCACAAAGTGCTGTGGGAGAGCGATGTACACGACGGACAGATGTTCGGCTTCACCGAAAACTACATACGTGTGAAAACCTCTTTCGACGAAAACAAAGTAAACACTGTGGAAAACGTTGTGGTTGCTGCCGAGAACGCCATTTTAAGTGCTGAGTAGCAGGTGGTTGTCGATTTGCGCAAAATTTAAAACGCCAAAACCTGCAAGAATCGCAAAATTTAAAACACCAAATACTGCAAGAATCGCAAAATTTGAGAGGGGTAAGGTTGTGACTTTTATAGCTTATCTGTATAATATATTGGAAAACAGATCGTTTGTCCGTCTTGTTGTAAGTCTTTGGGGTATATAAGATACCGTTGTCCTATTCGGGAAGAAAATTTTTGGCAGAACAAATCCAGAGATTTATGAGTGTTGTACCCTGACGACTTGATTTCTAGAGGAATAATTTTGTCTTTTTTTGTCAGTAAGAAATCAATTTCGTAATTATGTTTGTTGCCGTCTGGAAAGGTGTAGTAGTAAAGTTTGTGCCCTGCACTTGTAAGCATTTGTGCCACAAGGTTTTCATATACGTAGCCAAGGTTTGCTGATAGCTTGTCCGACAGCAGTTTAGAGTAAATAGTGTTTTCCGTGTAATCTTTGTCCCAAAAGGCCAGAGTGATGAATAGTCCCGTATCAGCTAAAAACAACTTGTATCGCGATTGGTCTTTTGTCAGTCCCATACCGACATTTGGGTCGTTGGCATGGTGGGCGATAGTTACCACTTGACTATCGGTGATGTCGGCAATAAAAGTGGATTCCTTCTCTCTCAGACTTGATTGCGTGGCACTCGAAGCGATGTATCTGTTGGCATTGCCTGACAGTTGTGCAGGGATGTCCATCAGTAGTTTAGAGATGTTTCCCGAATCGTCGATTTTGCGAAAATCGTCATCGTAAAGCATTAATATCTCTCGTTTTTTTTCGTCAACCATCTGAAGATTGTTGGTCTGAATATAAGTGTCCACGGCTTGTGGCATACCGCCGACAACCATATATTTTCGCAAGTTCCGCATCCATTCGCGGTGTGCTGCTTGTCCCATTGGACGGTGCAACAGAAATGCCTGGTGCAACAAGTCAGGTCCGGAATAATCTCCAATTGCCCAAAGAAACTCATCAAAATCCATGGGATGTAGGGTGATGCGCGTTTCTTCGCTGGGGATTAGTATGTTCTGCACGTTTTTTTTGATAGAAAGCAACGACCCGGTCTCGATGTAATCGTATCGGCCGTCTTTTACAAGAAATTTTATCGACTGCCGTGCTTTTGGATTTAGTTGAACCTCGTCGAAAATAATTGCGGATTTCCGCTCGTGAAGCGTGGTGTGGAATATGTTTTGTAGGCGAAAAAAGAAATAATTCAAATCACGCATGTTGTCGAAAAGTTCGTCAATTTCTCTCGAAGTTTGCGCAAAATCTATAAGTATGTATGATTTGTATTCCCTTTTGGCAAATTCTTCAACTAAGGTGGATTTCCCTACGCGTCGCGCACCTTTTATTAATAATGCGGAAGTGCCCTTGCGCTCGCGTTTCCAAGCAAGCATCCTGTCGTATAATTTTCGTTTGAAAACCATGTTTATAGTCTTTTAAATTTTTTGCAAAAATACGAATTTTTTTTTGCTCCGCAAAATTTAAAACGCCAAAATCTGCAAGAATCGCAAAATTTAAAACATCAAAAACTGCAAGAATCGCAAAATTTGAGAGGGGTGAAGATACCTGAATTGATTGGAAAATAATCAAAAACTACTAAATTCTGCGGCTGCAGTCCACAAAATATTATAATATTTTGCTGATTATATCCGCAGAAATTCGTATATTTGCATTGTGAAATTCAATTGAAATTATGCATATATCTCGGAAAATGAGCGAGTTAATCGCTAAAAAGATGCATTCTGGCAAGGCAATTATAATTATCGGAGCCCGACAAGTAGGGAAAACCACATTGCTTAAAGACAGTTTGCAGGGTAACGACAAGGTTCTTTGGATGAACGGCGACAACTTGGAAACGCGCACGCTTATGGCAAACATTACAGTGGAGCGCTACCGCAGTATGCTGGAAGACAATAAAATAGTCGTTGTCGATGATGCTCAGCGCATTGAAAACATCGGTTTGAAATGCAAACTTCTTACGGACAATTTTCCTGATGTTCAACTAATTGTCACAGGCAGTTCATCGTTCGATTTGGCAAACAAGATAAACGAACCTTTGACGGGCCGCAAGTGGGAATATAAACTTTTTCCATTGTCTTATAGTGAGTTGGCCGCACATTACGGAGCAATGCAAGAATGGCAAAAACTGCCGATAAGGTTGGTGTACGGCAGCTATCCCGATGTGGTTTGTAATCCCGGCAACGAACGTGAAATTCTGAACAATATAACTGACAGCTACCTATATAAAGATGTACTTATATGGGAACGCATAAAAAGTCCCGACAAGGTTTTGCGACTGCTTCAGGCATTGGCTTACCAAGTGGGTAGCGAAGTGTCAACATCTGAGTTGAGCCGCTTGGTTGAACTCGACCGTACTACAGTGGAGAAATACATCAACCTTTTGGAACAGTCGCAGGTGATTTTCCGTATAGGTGCGTTCAGCAGAAACCTGCGTTCGGAGATAAAATCAGGAAGAAAGATTTATTTTTACGACAACGGTATTCGCAATGCGTTGATAGGCAACCTCTCACATCTGGATGCGCGTGCCGATGTTGGAGCTTTGTGGGAAAACTATATGTTTAGCGAGCTGCTGAAGAAAAACAGCTACGGACTTACTTATGCACGTCCTTATTTTTGGCGTACCACGCAACAGCAGGAAATCGACTATATCGAGGAGTGCGACGGCCGTATGAAGGCATACGAGTTCAAATGGAATCCGGCAAAGAAGGCAAAAGTGAGCAAAACTTTTCTTTCCGCCTATCCGGATGTGGAGGTGCAAACCATCAACCGAGAGAATTATATGGATTTCCTTTCGGACAAAACCGAGTAGGACAGGAAAGTATTAATCGAAACTCTTTTTGGAAACATCTGCATCTGCGCCTCCGTCCAAAACCACTAAATTCTGTGGGTGTGGTCCGCAAATTATTATAATATTTTGCCGATTATGTTTGCAGAAATTGAACTTTTTTATAATAGCACTTGAATGTAAATTGTGTTTTTGTGTTTAAAATCAAATTGATGCCGATTTTTTTGTGGTTGTGCAAAATGGAGTGAATAATGCTGCGAATTTCCTCTCCCCACAATGAACGTCATTCACTAATTGCAACCGTCAACACTTTGTGCGTTTTGTAAAAGTTCCAATGAAAAGCGCAACTTTTTTTGCAAAATGTAAAAGTTCACAAGGTTGTTGTTAGGCATTTGCCCTAGGGTTGGGAAATTCCGATTTCGGTGAGAAATCGGAATTTCCCAACCCTGAATTGAAGGAAAATGGCTATATTTGCAAAGGAAAACATTAATTTAAAAACAGC
>JAFSOU010000071.1 GCA_017443265.1 Bacteroidales bacterium
TCACTGTCCCATTCCGCCGCCGGTGTTGGCTCCGGGCTGCTGCACGCCGCTGTTGGAGCCGGCACGGTCGTCCATATCGTCGGATTTGATACGTTTGAGGGTGTTGTTGTTGGCGGTTTTGCCGAAGGTGTATTGTATCTGCAGGGTAAGGTGGGGTTTGTCCCACATAATACTCATTTCGTTGCGGTAATTGTTGTAGCTTCCTTCGATTTCGAGTTTGCGGCGCGGTATGTTCTGCACTCCCACAGACACCTGCAGCGCCCTGTTGAAGAAATATCGCGACAGCGAGGTGTTGAAGGTCAGCATGTCGCCCATCTGCATACCCTCGCGGTACATACCCGAAAGGTAGAAACAGTTGGCCGAGAGTTTCAGCTCCCAAGGCAGTTTTACGGCCAGCGACTGCCAAGTCATAAAACTGAAGGTTTCCACGTTCATGGTAAGCTGCGGGCTGTCGGCTTTGGCCTGATTGTAAGAGCCTTGCATCCAGAAAGTCCACTCCACAGGGCCGAGTGGAAGCATACCGCTGAGTCCCAGCGAGGCAAACTGCTGGTGGCCGATATTGTAGGGCTTCTGTATGGTGGCAATATGTCCGGGCATGGCGGTGGTGATGTTGTTGATTTCGTTGTTTTCGTAGCCGTAGCTGGCGGTGATGAAAAACATATAGAACAGGCTCATGCTGAGGTCCACACGGTGCGAGTACTGCGGCAGCAGGTCGGGGTTTCCCGACGAATAGGCGTAGATGCTGGTTTGGGTAACAAAGGGGTTGAGCGAGTTGTAGTCGGGACGGGTGATCCGGTAGGCGTAGCTCAGCGAAAGGCTGTGCGCTTGCCCAAAGCGGTAGCTGACGCTGAAGTTGGGGAACAGGTTGAAATAGTTGTTGGAGGTATCGATGCCGCTTGTAACCGACTCGATGTTGGTGTAGGTGTGTTCGAAACGCAGTCCGGCACGGTACGAGAGTTTGTCGTTCACCTTGTGGGAGAAATTGAGGTAGGCGGCATTTACGTTCTCCCTGTATTTCAGATGGTTGGAAATCGGCGAAAGCAGAGGGTCCTCACTTGCATAGTGGCGGAAATTGTTATCCACCAACGAGATACGCGACTTAAGCCCATATTCCAGCCCCATTTTTTTGTTGAACTGCTGCACGGCGTCGAACTTGAGGGCATAGGAGCTGTAACGGTTTTCGGTGCTGTCGCAGGGGTCGTCGGTGCTCGTAAGGCTGTCGAGATTGCCATAGTAGTAACGGGTTTTTACAATGCTGGCGACATCGTTGGCGTTGTTGTCGAAATCGAAAGAGAGCGACATCTGGCTGCCTATGGTGTCCAAACGGTGGTTGTAGTAGATATTGCCCACGTAGCTGTTGCTCACATTGGGATTGTCGGTGTGGCTGGTGTACGACGAAAGCACGTCGGTATAGGGGTATTGCGAAACGAGGAAAACCCTGTCGGGGTTGTCCTCAACAACGGGGCTGCGATGACGGTTGAAGGAGAACATCCCTCCTACCGAGTTGTTGGAATCGATTTTGTAGTCGGCGGAGAAACTGAAGTTTGCCGAGCGGAACTTGTTGTGTTCCTCCACGGGCTGCAGGTGTATCAGCGTTGTGTCGGTGCCCTGCCACAGGTATTGCTTGCTCTCGCTTTGCATCAGGCTGTTGAAAAAGCCGAACCCGCCGTTGGCCGAGAGCGTCCAGCGGTCGTTCACATACTGCAGCGAGGCGTTGTTGAAAGTGCGGAAATCCTTGGTGAGTCCGCTCCACGACGACACCGTGCCTGAAAACCCCTCGGTCTGCGCCTGAGCCATTATAATGTTGATGATGCCCGCCGTGCCTTCGGCCTCGTACTTGGCCGACGGATTGTTGACAGTTTCTATTTTTGCCACCGTGTTGGCGGGCATGCTTTTCAGGATGGCTTTCATGCTCTCGAAGGGCATACGTATGTCGCGGCCGTTGAACTGGAACAGTATGCCGCTCTTGCCGTTGAGGGTTATGTTTTCGTTGTTGTCCACCATCACCCCGGGCACTTTTTTCAGCATCTCGAACACGTTGGCGCTGGTGGCCGTAACGCCGTCGTCCACGTTCATCACAATTTTGTCCGCCTCCATGGTATAACGTTTGCGCAGGGCGGTGACGGAGACCTCTTTCAGGGCTGTGGAACTCTGGTTTATGGCTATGTCGCCGAGGTCGATGGTGCCGCCGGACTTGAGCCGCGACGAAAGGTCGATGAACTTGGTGTCGTAGCCCACGAACTGTATTTTAAGCACTTTGCCTTCGGATTTGCCTTGCAGCGAAAAACGGCCGTCCATGTCGGTAACGGCACCGGTGAGCAGGCGGGCGTTGGCCGAGGTGTCGGTCATAATCATCACGTTGGCGAAAGGCACCGCCTCACCGTTTTTCTTGTCGGCAACACGGCCTTTGACTGTCTGGGCGTTGACACAGATTGCTGTCAGCGTCAGGAGAAATATGGTTATCGTTTGTTTGAGTTTCATTGGTGATTATTTTGTGATTAGTGATTAGTTTTTTATACCAAAAATTTTATTCATTTACTACAACTTATTAATTATAAGCACTTTGCAATTGCGAAAAATTTCGCAACGAAATTTTTCGCAATCACTGTATTACATTCTTAACAATCCATTGGTTGAAAAACGGGTCCTCAATCTCATAGTTTGTTGTTTTAATTACAATACCCGATTTTATCATTCTTTGCAGTGAACTATAAGATGTGCTGGTGGCCTTGTTGCGATTTTGTAAAGGCTGTTTGTTTTCTGCCAAATCGCGGAGAGTATTGCGGTCTGTTCTGTTCAAATTTTGCCAAAGACGCTCATAATCAAGGTCGTGCATAGAAACCAACGCCACAATAGCCTTATTCACCACATCGTTTTTTATTTTCTGATACTCCATCATCTCCCAAACCTGCGAAGCCAATTGCTGTGTATAATATGGGTGGCAGGATGTGAATTGCAGAATTTCCTCTGCAACAGCCTCTGCATTGCAGGTAAGACGTTCGGTTATGTAGTTGTGAAAATCGTCGTATGGTATTTTTTGCAGACGTATCAATTGCCCAAAATGATAAAATGGAGATTTTTTCTTTTCAAAAATGGCCTCCATCATCGACTCCTGACTCCCCAAAAGGATATAGTTCAGGTTTTTCTGTCGTTGCATAAGCGAGCGGAGCTGTTTGTCGAAACCTTTCTGGATTTTTACAACTTCCTGAAATTCATCAAGAACAACAATCAGCCTACGTTCTGGCGACGTTATCTTTTCAATCAATGCCATTGCATCCTCCAAAAGCACACTGCCGTTTACAGTGGGCTGAAAAGTTACATCCACAGTGCCAGTAACCGCATTGGTCGATATTATCGGATATATGCGGAAGTGCGACATGGCGTGACGCACTTTTCTCATTGGGAATAACTTAAAGACGGCCTTCAGAAGCTGGGATGCGAAATCGTCAACACTCAACACATATTGCAGGTCGAGTTGTATGGTGGGGCGTCCTGTTTGAGACAGCACCCGCTGCACAAGACTGCTCTTGCCAAAACGTCGCGGACTGATGAGAATTGTATGGTTTTCGCTGTCCAGTTTCTGTTTCAGCATCTCAGTTTCGGCCACTCTGTCGGTAAAAAAGGAGCCTTCGACTATCGTTCCAAACCTAAAAGGATTCATATTTTCAATATTTTACAATTGCGAAAAATTTCGCAACGAAATTTTTCGCAAAGATACATTTTTTTTCCGAATTGGCAAAAAAAATTTTTTTGAACCACAAAAATAGTTGTTTTTCGCAACGACCGCAAATGTAGAGACGCGCTGCAGCACGTCTCTACGATTTCCACCACACATATCCATTTTTTTTACAAAAATTACCGCAAATTTTCCATTAATTTATTTATGGATAATTATTCACAAATTTATTTATTTTAGCGGTGTTCATCAACCTTTCAGGTGTTATGGCAATTTGTGTTTAAACATGTATTCGGA
>JAFSOU010000072.1 GCA_017443265.1 Bacteroidales bacterium
TAGAGCTAATGCGAAACAATTGATCTGTGTCTAAGGATGACTTGTGGAAAAGCCTTTGCAATGTGCGTTCGGACACTCCGAGGCGTTCCATAAACCATTCGTTGGTGTGTCCTTGGCGGCGTAGTTCCTCGCGGATAAGTCTTCCTATATGTATATGATGCATAAAGTTCGTTATTTGTATTGTGAATGTTTGTCGAAATACATTGAGGAAACGAAGTCCAGAAATAGGTTTTTGCACACATCGTGGCAATGTGCAATATAAACATCGTTCTGATTTTCATTTATTTGCATAAAGCAGCTCTTTGTATCTGATTTGTGCAAAAATATGCCCAATAGTCTATTCTTTTGGCGTCAATTGTTGTCGGGCGTCATTATTTGGCGGGGCATTGAGACTTCGAAATGATGTCACAAACATGGAGCTAATTAATAAATATCCGTTGCGTGTTGGATGACGGATTGTGGAGAAGCCGATGCGATATTCGTTCACACTTGGCGAAAGGCTTCACAAGACAGTCGCTGGTATGCTTAGTAGTCGATAAGGTTGCTTATGTAGCGTTTGTTATTTGGGGTGCGGACGGTTTATCAAAATGTAGCGGAAAAAAAAACGGTGGAGTATTTTTCACACTTTTTTGGAATGGGAGTGAAATGGCTTATCTTGTTGTTTGTCAAATATTTTCAAGCAGGAGCGTCAAGTTGGATATTCGTTTTGCATCAGATGTCACCGGGTGTCAACATTTGTTTGAGCGTCCATAGCTTCAGAATAATGTTGGAAAAAGTCCGTTCCAAGTATAGAGCTAATGCGAAATAATTGGTGTGTGTCTAACGAAGGCTTGTGAAAAAGCCTTTGCAATGTGCGTTCAGACATTCCGATGCGTTCCATAAACCATTCGTTGGTGTGTCCTTGGCGGCGTAGTTCTTCGCGTATAATTTGTCCTATATGTATATGCATAGAGTTATTATTGGTAGTGCGGACTGCTTATCGAGAGATGTGGTAGAAAATACTAAAAAAATGATGCAAATAGTATTTGTTAATCGTCTTTTTGGCATTCCCATACCAGCACTACAAATAAACAACCTCATGCATAGTGCGCTGTTGTTACGTTTATTCGTAGTAGTGCTTGTTCTATTCAGGGGTATTTCAGAATGCCTCGAATATTGCAAACGCTCTACGGTTTATAATTTTATACTTAACTATTTATTATTCAGATGTTTATGTTTCATTTTTGTCCGTTTAATCGTAATTATATATCTTACAAAAATACAAAAAAAAATGATATTATGCTAAATAATTATCACTCCACCTCGCCACTTTCCCAGAAATCGGCGTTTTTGATGTTCAGTGCTTTGGGGTCGAAAACGGGTTCCTGTCATTGTTTTCCCGCCGTTCGTAGTCCTCGCGGCTTACGGGTTGCCATTTGCCTGTGGGCGAGAGCATATAATATCCTTCGCTGAGGGTTGCGGCGTTGAAAATGATGTCGTGTTTGAGCTGTTCCGCAGGCAGGTAAAGAACCCGTGAATTGCCGGGTCTGCTGCTGTTCACCTCGCAGCGCGCCACAGTGGTGTCGTTCACATCTATCAGCATCTGTTTTGGGAAGATTGTCTGCACATGGTTAATATACATTTCGCGGTTCCAATCTGTTATCGAGTCGCAGAGTTGGTTCTTGTTCACTTTTTTTGCTGTAAAATCGACTATTTGCACCTGAATACACCGTGTTCCAATATAATAATACCATTTGTCGTTTTTCATTACTTTTGTGGAATCTTGGAAACCTTTGAATAGCAAAGTTATCTGTCGTTCCTCTGGCACATAACCTTTGTCGGAAGGACGGAAAAACGATAGGGGGTAGAGATTTCGGAACTCCTTGAGAAGCGTGCGGCAGGTGTCGAGTTGCCGTTTTAGTACCGCCCTGTCGGAGTGTTCCACGGCATAGCAGAGGCTGTCGAGGGCATGCACGGCACGTTTGGTGCGTGAGCCTTTGCGCGGACTCCACACTTTCACTTGTTTCCCGTACTCGTACAGATAGTAATATGCTCCGTCTTTGCCTATAAAACGGTCGTAAAAGTTCGACGACATTGCAGCCGCATCCATAAAACTGCGGAAGATAGTCCATTCTTTGGCGTTTATCTCAAGTTCGTAACTTTGAGTCGAAAAAGCCTTTTTCTGGTGCTTTTGGGATTTGTCTTCTACGACTGTTATGTAAACAAAAGTGCTGTCGTTCATACTCAGCGCATACGGGTTTGTGAAAGCGGGGATGCACATATAATAGATATATTCATCGGCAACAAGCGTTTTTCTGGCAATTTCTTTGTAATCAGAAAGTTCTGTCGACGGGGTGAATACCGACTGTGCCGAGGCCGTTGCCAGCGCCATTGCTATAAGCAGTGTTCCGAACAAATATTTATATTTCATTGTAAATGTGTCTTGTGTTATAAAAATTATTTTATTTTAGCCATTACGGGAAGTCACTTTCGCTGTGCGCGTTGCCATTCGCCTGTGGGCAAGAGCAGGTAATAGCCGTCGCTGATGGCGGCGGCGCTGAAAATGATGTCGTGTTTGAGCTGTTCCGCAGGCAGGTGAAGTGTCCTGGGATTGTTGCAGTTGTTGCAGTCCACCTCGCACATGGCTGTAATGGTATCGTTTAGGTTAACATTTACTTTGCACTGCCGGTGATGGATATATAGTTCGCGGTTCCAGTGCGCCACCGAGTCGCGTAGAGAGTCGGGATTCACTTTTTTTGTCATAAAATCGGGGATGGTTACGATTAATTGACTGGCATACAGGCTATAATGCCATTCGCTTTTTTCTACACGCGAAAAATGTGATGTGTCCAATTTGCCGTTCTCTTCAAAGATAATCGTACTGCCTTTTTTCCATGTATAATTAATTGATTTTGTGGGATAAAAATAGGAAATCGGGTGCAGTTGGGCGAATTCCTTGGTAAGCGTGCGGCAGGTGTCGAGTTGCCGATTTAGTACCGCCCTGTCGGAGTGTTCCACGGCATAGCAGAGGCTGTCGAGGGCATGCACGACACGTCCGGTGCGCGAGCCTTTCCACGGACTCCACGCTTTAACGGTTTTATCCCAGTAATGAAGAATGTAAGACACACCGTCGATGCCAATACTTTCGTTGAAAAAATTGGCCGTTTGGGTGGCGTCTGCAAAAAGGTTTTCCAGCACAGCGCAATCGTCCTCGCTTATCGAAAGCTTGTAACGACGGGTTTTTATCTTGGCTTTGGCACCATGTTTCCGAAACTTTTTGGAGTACCATATATATTACCACATTTTTCTTTGGCATGAACGTAAACAAGAGTGCTGTCGTGCAGACTTAACGCATATTCGTTTGTAAACGCCGGCCGGCACATATAATACAACCCTGCATCGCCCACAAGAGTTTCCACAACGAATTTCTCATATTCATAGTCGCTGCAACTGGTTTCCGGCGTGAACACCTGCTGCGCCGAGGCGGTTGTAATACACAAGGCCAACATCAGCAGGTTTCCCAAACCGAGTTTCTTTGTCATTTTCATTATTGTTGCCATATATCTATAGTTTGTTCAATGATTTCTTGAGCTGAAAACATCACTCCACCTCACCACTTTCCCAGAAATCGGCGTTTTTGATGTTCAGTGCTTTGGGGTCGAAAACGGGCTCCTGCCCATGTTTTTTCTGGCGTTCGTAGTCCTTGAGGGCGCGCAGTGCCTTGGGCGAGAGCAGCAGTATGGCCACGATGTTTATCCATGCCATCGCGCCCACGCCGATGTCGCCTATGGTCCACACCACGCCGCTGCCCACAAGCGAGCCTATGAACACCGCACTTATGGTGCAGATGCGCAGTATCCATATCACTATCTTCTCGCCTCGGTCGTCGCCGAAATTCATGTCGGCTTTTTCAAGCTCTTCGAGGCGTTCGGGATGTTTGCGGTAGATACGTCTGCGCCAGCGGTTGAAAAGGTACACAAGGTTGGTCTCGGCGTAGTAGTAGTACGCCATTATGGTGGTGAAAGCGAAGAAAAACAGCGCAATGGAGATAATCATGTCTCCGGCTTTGGGTCCTACCACAGTGCCCAAGGCTCCGGTGGTGTAGAAAACGCCCGGCTCGCCCTCGGGGGCAAGGGGATTCTGCTGAAGGTATGTAACCACGGCTCCGTTGGAGGTCTGCTCCACGGTGTCGATGATGTTGTACGTCTTGCAGGCCAGTATCATCATGGCGGTGGCGGTACACACCAGCAGGGTGTCGATATACACGGAGAAAGCCTGCACCAGTCCCTGTTTCACGGGGTGGCTCACCTTGGCGGCGGCGGCCACTATGGGTCCGGTGCCTTGTCCGGCCTCGTTGCTGTAGATGCCGCGTTTCACGCCCCACGCTATGGTAGTGCCGAGCAGGGCGCCGCCCACCTCGTTGACACCCACCGCTCCGAACAGCATCTGCATAAACACATCGGGCACAAGACGGTAGTTTATCACCAAAACCACTATCGACAGCAGTATGTAAATCACCGCCATCACGGGGGCTACAATCTGCGCCACGTTGGCAATGCGTTTCACCCCGCCTATTATCACAAGGGCGATAAGTGCCGCCACCACAAGTCCTATAACCCACACCTCCACGCCAAAGGAACGGGAGCAGGAGAGGGCTATGCCGTTGCACTGCACGGGAGGGAGGAATATGCCGCAGGCCATGGCCGCCAGCACCGCAAAAATGCACCCGAACACTTTCGACCGCAGTCCGTTTTCGATATAATATGCCGGACCGCCGCGGAACTGTCCGTTGTGGTTCTCCTTGTAAATCTGCGCAAGAGTGGCCTCCACAAAAGCGCTGCCGGCACCGAAGAAAGCTATTATCCACATCCACACTATGGCACCCGGCCCGCCGAAACCGATGGCAGTGGCCACACCAACGATGTTGCCCGTGCCCACACGTCCCGAAAGGGCCATGGCAAAAGCCTGAAACGACGATATGCCCACGGCTTTCTTGTTCTTTCCCGCACTGCCGAACAGCAAACGGAACATTTCGCGGAAACGCCGCACCTGCACAAAACGGGTGCGCAGTGTGAAATAAAGTCCCGCCACAAGGCACAAGCCCACCAGCGCCGGACTCCACACCCAGCTGTAAACCGACTCAAGGGCACCTGTAAGCCACTCTAATACAGACGATAAGAAATTATTCATAATTATTGCTGTTTAGCAGGTTGATATTCTGTTGATTGTGTAATTTTTGTTGTCCATCATATTATTTCCCCCTATAACTATCTTTCCTCAATGATATACCAGCGACCTTCTTGATAGATGTAAGCTCTGTAAGGTTCTGGCCACTTGTTATGATGATACTCTTTCGGTTTCCAGAAACGGCGGCTTTTGTTGGTGGGTTTGAGGAATTGTGAGAAATTGGATTCGGCGTTTTCTGCGGAAACGCCTGTTTCTGTGTTATTTATGGTTTCAAAATCGGTTCCGCTTGTCAGCATAAAATAATGCTTGCGATAGTAGATATAACCTATTGAGGGCCTGTCATTAAAGTCATTGATTTTAGTGACAGTGAGGCAGTTAAACGGTTTTTGGAGCGAGAATGGATATTTCAACGGCTGTTTGGAACAACTCAAATCGGTATATTTTTCGGTGGTGTCGTTGAAAAAATCGACCAATTCATTGACTAATTCATTGTTTGAAGAATCATTGATGGTGAGTGGCGTGAATTCGATAAAACAATGGTCGTATTCATCCAAAGGGTTGTTCTCATCAGGAAATAAAAAAACTTTGCCGTCGATAATGCGGTTGAGAATTTTTTTCAGCTGCCTGTCGGCGATATGGTACTGTGGCAGTGCTTCGGTGGCAGTGTCGGGAGGGGGCGGAGGCACCAGAGTGGTGTCGAAGGCTCGCCATGCACTGTCGCGGCCCCAAAGGTAGTCGTTGTAGAAACTCAGCACTTCGCCCGACATATCGTCGGGATGGTGCAGTCCGCGATGGTAGAGATAAGTCTGTAGCCGTGAGCCGCCCCAAAGTCCCCAGTTGTTGCGCATCCACATTCCTAACGAGAAGTGGTATTTACTCATTCCGTCGCGGCTTTCGGCTTTGATAGTGTTGCGGTCGCTGGGGTGGAGCATGGTGTCCAGAACGTGGAAACATTCCTCCAAGTTGCGGGGGATGTAAACGCCGTCGATGCTTTCGGCCTCGAATCGGATACGCCTTTGTATGCTGTCGTTCCTGCGTTGTATAGTGCCTTCGCGGCGGGCGACACACTTGTTGCGTTTGCGCATCTTACAATACATTTCCTTGTACCAAAAATCGATTCCGTCGGGGAAATCCACATCGAAACGCATTTTCGACACCGCTTTACGGAGGTCCGTTTCGGGCAGACTGTCGCGGCTTTTGATTTTGAAAATGGTGGCTTCCCCTTGTCTGTCCACTTTCAGCAACAATTTTACATAATAGTATTTGTATCGCCAGTTATTTCGGTCATCTTCATCGTATGCCACCATCCGCATTTTTTTTGCATAAATTATCTCTGCTTTATCGTGGTCGCCGTCAATTTCTGCATAATCCCTGGGACATTTGAACTTTTTTACCTCTACAATGTTATTGTGTCGATGTCCGGTCCAGTCTGAGGTTAGTTGGCTGTCGGGCAGCATCTGCCGAAGCTGTGTGTCGGAGTGGTAACCGAAAGGCAGTGTGTCGATTTGCTGTGTGGAGAGGTGTATCCTTACAAGTTTGTGAGTGGAGGTGTAAACAAACACTGTGTCGTTCACCGCAAAGGCGGGACAGCCTTTAATCAGCTTGTTGCGTTCCGAAGTTGCAATCAGTGGCTCACTGCTTATCTTTCCGTCGGCAGTTGCGTATGTGATGCTGTCCTCGGAAAAGAACAGGACACGGCTGGTGTCGTTGGACAGAAAATCCTTCACTTTTATCTGGCGTACCATATTGCCTTTGTGGTAGAACGTTACGGCTTTGCCAAGTTCGTGGTCATAATAGAATAGATGCAGCACCGTTTGCCCGTCGTCGCTTACGAAAGTATATCCTTCGGCGAGGCACGACGGTATGGTGTAGAGATGCTCTCCACTACGGGCGTCGTAAACTTTAGTCTCGCCAAATGGCGAATAATCCAACCTTTGGGCCGGGACGCTCTTGGCATGGTAGTGGCCGTTGGACGAGCTTACGGTAACAATGTATCGTTCCGACGGAATAAAACCGTAGAGTTGAGCCGACATTGAGGATGTCAGTCCCAAAAGCACAACGAGAATCAGCAGCCGTTTAATGGGTTTAAATTTATTGATCACCAATAGTTTAACTAATAAACACATATTGCTTTATTTTTTCGGTTCTACATATCCGTTCATTTTCACTGGCGTGAAGCCCAAATCGATAAACTTCACGCCTTTTTTGTCGATTTTCATCAGCAGCGACTCCATAGGCTTGAAAGTGAGGGTAATACGCTCGCTCTTGCCGTGATGGTTCACGGTTATCTGCCGTGTACTGCCCTTGTCGGTGAAGGCGTGGCAGTATTCGAGGGAGTATTCGATGGTCTGTGTCATGGGGTTGGCAACAAAGACATAGTACGTGTCGCCATCCTTGCGGCACCAGAAATCGGGCAGGTCGTCACCCTCGATAAGGGGCGTGAGCTGGACGCTGAATTTCTCAGACTGACAGCTGGGAAGTCGGTGCAACTGGTCGAGAAGTTCGGCGTACTCTTGGTGCCTTACACGTCCCGGCTCTTTGGGGTCGCGCACGAGCAACACCGGAAGTCCGGCATTCGCCAGACGCAGAACTTCCTGCAAAGCAGTGTATTCCATATATTCCACATCGCAGTACAGGGCTTTGAACTTGGCCTTTCCGCAGCACAGCTCGCCGTTTTTGAACGAGGCGGTTTCCAGAAAATGCTCGTTAACCCAAGTGGGCTGCAGACCTTTGTAAGCCTCGGGGGTGTTGATGAAACGCATCTCGTACTCTCCCCAGAAAAAGGCCTTAACCTTGCGCACCGAGTCGGGATAGAAGCCGCCCATCCAAGCGTCCTCCAGAGGCATATACACAGCCAAATCACTGTAGTTCTGTCCTTTGCGCATATACTGCGACACGGTGGTCATATATCGGTTGAAGTTTTTAAGGTTGTCGCCGTTGAGGTTGTTGAGCGGGCTGGTGCTAATCTGGCAGGTGGTGTAGAAGAAATTGCTGGTGTCACCCACTTTGTTGAAAGGGAATCCGTGCCAGATAATCTGGTTGGTGCCGTTGGCGAAGAGTGCGTCGCAAATAAGCTTGAGGTCGGCAATCTGCTCCTTGCCCTGATGAGGACTGTGGCCGTGGCCGTTCTGGTAACGAAGACTCGTCCAGCCGTAGGCGCAGGTGAAAGTCTCGGAAGTCACCACGGGTTTCCCCGCAAGGGTGGCCGCCGATGCCGCTATCTTGCTGAACGACGGCTCGTAGAGTATCGCCTCGGTCTCGGGCACATCCACAAGGGTGAAAGCGGTGAGCAGGTCGGTGGGGGCGCCACCGCACTGGGCACGCGAGAAAGCCCCTACTTTTCTGGCGTTGGCGGCGAAAGGCGCGTAGAACTCACGCAGCACATATCCCGAAAGGGTGTGCATATAGTCGTAGAACACCTCGGCGTTGGCGGTGTCGAGCAGGGTTTTGTCTTTCATAAACGGCTCTATGTCGTAGCCGTGCTCCTTTTGGAACGTCGCGCCGAAGCCGGGAGTCCACAGGTACTGCGTCTCCACCTCCCACGAATCCACAAAGAGTCCCGACCTCGAGCCTTTGTAGGCCTCGGCCAGACCTTTGTTCATCTTGTCGGCGTAGCGATGGAAAGCATTGCTGTCCAGATGGTTGAGGACACGTGCCTCGCGGGGGAAGTCCCACGTGTAGCCGCGGCGGGCGGGCTCGATGGTGTCGAAATAGTCGCGGGTCTGGTCGCCGGCCGGCAAGTCCACATCGCTGAAAGGCCACAGGGTGCCGTAGGTGAAGTCGCAGCCTAGGCCGAGAGAGTCGGCGACACGTTTCGCCACCACGACGGGCTTTGCCCATTCGGGCGAGAGGAAAGTGGTGTGGGCTTTCGCCGAATCGAGGAACATGGGGTATATCCAAGCTATCTCCACACCGCCGAACTCATTGTCTTTCAGCCATATCAGCTGGTCGCGCACATCATTGGTGTCTATCTCCGACGAAAACCACCACCAGCGGGTGTAGGGCTTACAGCTGGAATAGAGGTCGTCGCAGCTGTCCTGAATGGGAGTTTTGTCGCCACAAGAGGCTAAGGTTGCGATAATTACAGCGGACATCACCGCCGAAAAAAGTGTATGTTTCATAAAAGAAGTTTTCGATTTTTCGTTTTGCAAATATACGAAATTTTTGGTTATTTGTGATTAATGTCTTGGCCTCGAGAAAAATGAAAGACGAAAACAAGTCGGGATGCGTTATAACAAAAAACTTTTGTCCATTTCGGAAAAAAAACGTACTTTTGCAAAATCGGTAATAAACGGTCTATTTTATAAAAAAGTATTACAATGACTAAACAAGATATAGCATATTTCACATCGTTTTGCATTGAGCAATACAAGACTGAAAAAGGTATCAGCGGTGCCGAAGCTGTTCGTGAACTGGACAAGTACGGTGTGTTGCAATATCTTGCCGACCACGCCGAAATTCTCCACACACAAAGCCGACAATGGCTGATGGAGGACATCGACAACTTTATTAAAATAAGGAAAGGAGAAACGGCATGAAACCGTATCAAGACGGTTTGAAATTACTTATGAATTTGGAAATAACACAGAAAAACCTTCATCTGCTGCTACCTTCCAAGGTAAGCCGCGTGTCGGAAATGCTGTCAAACGACAGCGGGGATGATATTGTTACTTGTTTGAAACAGATATATCTTTCTCCGCTATACCAACGCCTCGAGAACGAGCAGACCAAAACTTGGCATTTGGGTCCCGTAGCACTATACGAGGAGTTTTTAGAAAAAGCATAGCTGCATTTCCGCAACAATATAATAGTTTCTTCTCAACATAAAGAAGCACTTGAATGGCAAAAACATCAGTTTTTAATTATGTGTTTGGGGACATTTTTGCCAATATAACAAATTGAATAACAATAAATTACCCCCTCCCTAGGTAAGTTCCAATAAGAAACGCAACTTTTTGAGATAAAACTGAGGCTGCAAAATGAATTTTTTTCCGGCAAGGAAAGGGGAAAATCCCCTGTCCCTTGCACAGATGGAAAAAAGTTGTTATCTTTGCGCCTCCTTCCAAA
>JAFSOU010000073.1 GCA_017443265.1 Bacteroidales bacterium
CGACATAAAATCTATTCACGCTATCCAGTTCTCTGTAACTGTTTGCAAAATGCCTAAATGAGAATGAAAGACTATCCCAATATTCTTGTTGCAAGTCCTCAAAAGCAAATCCATCCTCCGCCACACGATTGTTAAACAGTTTAGTCTCTACCACACGTCCTCTTTCAACAGTTATATGCATTTCTGTCTCATAATTCCGTAAAAATCCACCATGAAAATAATATATCATATTTCCTTTTGCCAAACGCAAAGTGCCATTAACCCAACCAGCCACAATACGCCCTTTCACATAATACTTCTTAAACACCTTTTGCAAAACAGAATCGGGCAGTTTGTCAAATTCACAGTTTTTGTTTGCGTTTAAAAACTTAATGCTATCCAAAATAATCAACCCATCCATAATGCTCCAATAAGCGACAAAACCATCCCAGTTACCAGTGGACTCACAATATGCCCCTTGAAAACTTGCCCGCACACCAAAGTACAGCATCGTGTCCGCCCCAATTGGTCTGCCAAGAAGATACCACTCCTCACCGTCAACAAACACATAATCCGCCATTTGTCCAGTTGCTTTAACAGACAATCCGGCAAAAACGAATATCAAAACAAAGAAAAGACGTTTCATAACATCATTATTTTTTATCATTACTTCTATTTGTATTTATGTACTTTCGTCGTCATACCGTAAGGTCGCAAATTGTGCCGTGCGCCGCTTTCACAAGGTCGGCGGGAGCTATGCAGAACTGCAGTCCCCGCTGTCCGGCACTGCAATAAACTTTGCCGTAGTCCGTCACACTCTGGTGGAAATAGGTGGGCAACGGCTTTTTCATGCCTATGGGCGAACAGCCGCCGCGTATATATCCCGTAAGTGGCAGCAGCTCTTTCACGTGTATCATCTCCACTTTTTTGTTGCCCGTAACTTTGGCGGCTTTCTTCAGGTCCACCTCCTCGGCGCCGGGTATCACGCACACGAACAGTCCCGTCTTATCGCCACGCAGCACCAAAGTCTTGAAAAGTCTCTCTATGGGCTGTCCCAGCTGCCGGGCAATGTGAGCGGCTCCAAGGTCGTTTTCGTCAACCTCGTAGGAAATCAGCTGATAATCAATCTTCAGCTGGTCCAGCAGCCGTGCCGCATTGGTCTTTTTAATTCCTTTCTCCGCCATAACATTTCAATTTTACAACTTTCAACATTCCAAGTAATCCTGCAGTGGCTGAGCCTGTCGAAGCCCCGCCAACTTTCAACTCTCAACTTTCAAATTAATAACATAATCCAATAATTTCAATTTTCAATTTTCAACTTTTCAATTTTCAACTTTTCAATTTTCAACTCTCAACTTTCAAATTAATAACATAATCCAATAATTTCAACTTTCAATTTTCAATTTTCAACTTTTCTTCGGTTCCATGTGCAGTGTTACGTGTGTCTGCGGTCCGAAACGTTCTTTCAGCCGCCTTTCGATGAGCGAGGCGCATTCGTGGGCTTCGTGCAGCGACACGTTGCCGTCCATGCGTATATGCGCCTCTATGGCAATGCGGTTGCCGATTCGGCGCGTACGCAGATTGTGGGGCTCACACACATCGGGACAGGTGTGGATAATGTCTTCAATCTCTTTCTCCGTCTCTGGTGGCAACGAGCTCTCTGTCAGCTCGTTCATGCTTCCGCGCAAAATATCGAAAGCCACTTTCACCAGCATCGCCCCCACCACTATGGATGCCAGCGGGTCGAGCACCGTCCAGCGGTCGCCGAGGAGTATGGCACCGCCAATGCCTATAGTAGCGGCTATGGAACTTAGGGCGTCGCTGCGGTGATGCCAAGCGTTGGCCACCACGGCCTGCGAGTCGAGACGTTTGCCAGCACGCACGGTGTACCAGTATAGCAGTTCCTTAACCACTATGGAGATAAGTGCCGCCCACAATGCCAGCTTGCCCGGGGCAGGCAGCTGCTCGCCTCCGAGCCACGAGGCGAATTTCACCGCTCCCGTTACTATCACGCCGAGGGCGGCCGCCACCAACGCCAGCCCCACAAAGAGCGAGGCCAGTGTCTCGTACTTTCCGTGGCCGTAGTCGTGCGACTCGTCCTGCGGCTTGGCGCTGACACGCACAAAGGCAATGACGATGATGTCGGTGATGAAATCCGACAACGAATGCACCGCGTCGGCCATCATAGCCGAACTGCGACCCACCAAAGCGGCCACAAACTTGAAAACCAGCAGCGCCAGATTGCCCGCACTTCCCACCAAAGTTACTTTGTATATTTCCGTCTCTCTACTTGTTTCCATAACAATCTTTTTTTTCAAATCACTATTTATCAAACGCTTAAACCGCATCACAACCTCACGTCTCAGCCTGCAAAGTTACAATATTTCTTTCGATTTTTCACCCCTATCCAACAAAAATCCATCAAAGATAAGCTAAAAACATCAATTCTCCAATCACTATTCACAGTTCACAATCCGGTGGTTGAGCCCGTCGAAACCACCACACCTCACCTATCACTGATCACAGTTCACTGTCAAATCACAAAATAAATCCCCACCTACTCCGTTATTACCGCACAACTTCAGTTCAACCACGATGAAAAAAATAGAGATAATGTCGCCCGTGGGCTCGTACGAGTCGCTGCGGGCCGCCATTCAAGGCGGTGCCGATGCTGTGTATTTCGGCGTTGGCAACCTCAACATGCGCTCGCGCTCGGCCAACAACTTCACCCTCGACGACCTCCGCCAGATTACCGACATCTGCCGTCAGCACAGCACACGCACCTACCTCACGGTGAACACCATCATCTACAACCACGAAATCGACGAGATGCGCCAACTCCTCGACCTCGCCAAGCAGTGCGGCGTGAGTGCAGTCATCGCCTCCGACATGGCGGTGATAACCTACGCCAACAGCATTGGGCTGGAGGTGCACATCTCCACACAGTGCAACATCTCCAACACCGAGGCAGTGCGCTACTTCTCGCAGTTCGCCGACGTGATGGTAACAGCTCGCGAGCTGCCGCTGAAACAGGTGGCGGAAATCACCGAATTTATAAAAAACAACGACATTCGCGGCCCCAAGGGCGAACTCATTGAAATAGAAGTCTTTGCCCACGGCGCACTCTGCATGGCTGTGTCGGGCAAATGCTACCTCAGCCTCGACAACTACAACCACTCCGCCAACCGCGGACAGTGCCTGCAGCTATGCCGACGACAGTACCGCGTGCAGGACATCGAGACGGGACTCGAGCTGGCCATCGACAACAAATACATCATGTCGCCCAAGGACCTCTGCACCATCACTTTCCTCGACAAGATTGTGAAAGCCGGAGTGCGGGTGCTGAAAATCGAAGGCCGGGGACGCTCTGCCGACTACGTCAAGACCGTTACCCGCTGCTACCGCGAGGCGCTGGACGCCATAGCCGACGGCACCTACACACAGGAGCGCATAGCACAATGGATGGAACGGCTGAAAACCGTCTATAACCGCGGTTTCTGGGACGGATACTATCTTGGCCGCACCACAGGCGAATGGACCGAGCGCTACGGCTCGCAGGCCACGCAGACCAAGGAATATATAGGCAAAATCACCAACTACTACACCAAACTGGGTGTGGCGGAGATAAAGATGGAAAGCGGCGAGCTGGCCGTGGGCGACAAGTTTATGATAACCGGTGCCACCACCGGCGTTTACGAAGCCACCGCCGACGAGATTCGTGTGGACCTGAAACCCGTGTCCAAGACCGTGAAAGGCGACGACTGTTCCATAGCCACCACCGAACCCATCCACCGCGGCGACAAAGTGTATAAAATCATCACCGTCCCCGACGATTTCTAGCAGAGACGTTTCCCGAAACGTCTCATGGATTTGTAATAACGTTTCCCGAAACGTCCCATGGATTTGTAATAATGTTTCCCGAAACGTCCCATGGATTTGTAATAACGTTTCCCGAAACGTCCCATGGATTTGTAATAATGTTTCCCGAAACGTCCAACACACACAACCAACACGTATAGACGTGCCGTGGCGCGTCTCCTATATTCAGATATTAAATTCGGACACACGCAGTGTGTCCTTACATTTCTAGACGCACGGCCGTGCGTCTCTACTTATTATCTCTCCGCACTGCTACGGGGCCTGACAATATAAACGCCCCCTTGATATGCCAATGCGTCTATGGCTATCTTAGGATACCCTTTTCGAAAGTCCCACCAAAAAACGCAATCTATTTTTCCTGACAAATCCCCTACAAACAATTCTTTCTCGATTTTGTAATTGGGTCTTTCACCCGACACCAGACACACTTTTGGAAAAACGACAGTATCCATAGTTACAGCACAAATTAGCACCCCTTTCAACCGAATGCTGTCACCTTTTCTTGTCAACTCCAACGAATTGATAGAAAAGTCCCTGTTTCCCAATATGATTTGTTTTACGAAATATCCATCTTCCTCTACAATACCCGAATCGACACAGACGAGTTCATATTCTTTTGTCGTTTTTTCAAACAAAGCACAAGCTCCGAACAAGATTGCGGAAGCCAAAAACAGAATAATATTTCTCATAACAAATCTCCTTTCTTTTTGGTAATTATAAGCAAATATTCGTCTATCTTTTGCGACAAATCGCTATTTTTCGTACAACCAATGCCATAATACAAACAACGGGATACTTCCTCTATTGCTTGCATGTCGCCATTATAAGCCGACAGAAGGTAATAATAAAATGCCAATTTCGCGTCTTTGCCAACACCTTGACCAAGTTCGTAACACACCGCAATATCGCACAATGCATCTTTGTACGAATCAAATCCATTTTCTCTTTCACCTTGTACAGCAAGTTGCAAAAGGGCAAAAGCCTTCTTATAGTTCTTTCTTACGTGGAATCCGTTCAAATACCACGAAGCAAGGGCATATGCCGCTTTCTTGTTACCCTTTACAACGGCATCCTCGAGAAGTTTCACAACCTCCCTACTGTCATAACTATCTTGTTCCGCAAGACTTAATGCTTTATAATAAAAACGGTCCCCTTTTGCCATTAATTTTGAAAGTTCATTAAGTTATTCAATTGCACTGCAAAAGTACGCTTTTTTCACCAAACTTCAAAACTTTTTTAAATATAATGCGTGAAACGGAGAAAAAGAATTCAGTATTCATCACTCAAGGGGACAGTTGGGAGTTGGTAGCGACACTTCGATTGGTCGTCGGTCGTCGAACACTGGTCATTTGACATTTGACCTTAGACTTTTGACCTTATTGACCAATAGTTCCGAACTCTCACAATAAAAAAACATTGCGTCCTCCCTTCGGAAAGACGCAATGAAAATTTTGTCTATGGAATTTCCTATTTCAAGAAACTCAGCAGGATACCTGCGGCCACTGCCGAACCCACAACGCCCGAAACATTGGGACCCATTGCGTGTTGCAGCAGATAGTTGGTCTTGTCGTATTCCAGACCCACGTTGTTCGACACACGTGCACTGTCGGGCACTGCGCTAACACCGGAGTTACCGATAAGCGGGTTAATCTTGTTGCCTTCCTTCAGGAACAGGTTCATGAACTTCACAAACAGCACACCGAACATAGTGGCTACTACAAACGATGTGGCACCAAGGCCGAAAATAAGTATCGACTTGGGTGTGAGGAACTTGGTGGCCTGTGTGGAGGCACCCACCGTCAAACCGATAAGTATTGTGGCAATGTCGATGATGGGACCCGAGGCGGTGTTGGCCAAACGCTTGGTAACGCCGCTCTCTTTCAACAGGTTACCAAAGAAGAGCATACCCAGCAGAGGCAGACCGGTAGGCACCACAAAGCAGGTGAACAGCACACCCAGAATCGGGAAGGTGATTTTCTCCAGTTTCGACACCTGGCGTGGCGGTTTCATCCTAATCACACGTTCTTTCTTGGTGGTGAAAAGTCGCATGATAGGCGGCTGTATCACAGGCACCAACGCCATATACGAGTACGCCGACACCGCAATGGCGCCCATCAAGTCGGGGGCCAGCTGCGACGAGATGAAGATGGCCGTAGGACCGTCGGCACCACCGATAATTCCTATGGCACCTGCCTCGGCAGGGGTGAATCCCAATGCCAACGAAGCCATGTAGGCGGCAAAGATACCCACCTGTGCGGCGGCTCCTATCAGCATCAACTTGGGGTTGGAAAGCAGTGCGGAGAAATCGGTCATGGCTCCTATGCCAAGGAAAATCAATGGCGGATACCAGCCGTTCTGCACTCCGTGGTACAATATGTTCAGCACGCTGCCGGTTTCGTAAATACCGGTCTTAAGGCCGGGGAAGAAAGGTATGTTGCCTATAATCATACCGAAACCTATGGGTATGAGCAGCAGCGGCTCGAACTCTTTGGTGATGGCAAGGGTGATGAACACCAAGCCTATCAATATCATTACAAGGTGCCCTATCTCGAAATTAGCAAAAGCAGTGTAATGCAGGAACTGCATCATCTGGTTCTGCATAAAATCCATAAAGCCACCTGTGCTTTCAGCTAATGTAATCATCTTCTGTTAGTCTCCTATTGTTACTAATACATCACCTTCCATAACGGAGTCGCCCTGAGCCACTTTCACGGCGGTTACTGTGCCTGCGTAGTCCGATTCGATGCTGTTTTCCATCTTCATGGCCTCGAGCATAAGCACGCACTGGCCTGCGGTAACTTTGTCGCCAACCTTCACATTCACTTTCAGAATGGTGCCGGGCAGCGGCGAGGTTATGTTGTTCGATTTGCCCGATGTGGGTGCGGGGGCGGCCACCTTGGCCTCCACCTTGCCGGCTGTTGCCGCCGGTTTCACCTTCGGAGCGGTTTTTCTCATTTCTTTGTCAACGGTAACTTTGTATGGCGTTCCGTTCACAGCCAACGATATATCTTGGCCTTCCACTTCGTTTATTTCAACGTCGTAGTGGTTGCCGTTTATGGTAAATTTATAATTTTTCATCTGTTTTTTCTCTTTTTGGGGTTTGTACTATCGCCTTGTGTGTCTGATGTTGTTGAAATTGTTCTGGTTCATGTTGTAGAACTTGGCGTTCCACGGTGTCCACGGTCTCTCCACCGACTTGAAGGTGATGACGGTGTTCTCTTCGTCGTGCAGCTCCTCGTTGTAGAGGTAGATGGCGGCGGCTATCACAGCGTCGATTTCACCCGAGTGGTCGATGTTTTCCATAGCGGCGTCCACATTGGCGCCCTGAGCAGCGGCGGCCTTGGCGGCACGACGTTTCTGCATGTAGGTCAGCAGGCGGCCATATTGTGTGAAAATGATAGCCAAGAACATCAACACCAGAAACACCACCGAAACAGCAGCCACGGTGAGCCCGATTCCGACGGGGTCGGCGTCGGCTATAACCTCAGCTTTTTTCGGCTTGTGGTAATTGGTCAGATGAGCCTTTTCGGCGGAGATATTCTCAACGCCTTCGCTGATGTCGAACACAGCCACAGTGTAACCCAGCGGATTGTCGCCGGTAACGCGCATGCGGCCGTTGCCGATGGTGAAAGCGTCGCAGATTCCGGCAAAACGCACCTCGGCAAGTCTTCCGATCTTGCCGCACGGGGTGGCAAACAGCACTCTTATTATCGAGCTGTCGCTGTTGGCAGCCAGATACACAATTTTCCCGTCGATGATATCCAACGACTTGGGACGGTAGATTTTTGTCAGCTCGTGAACTCCCGCCACTATGTCAACGGTGTCGCGGGCGCTGCGCTGTATGGTGTCGGGCATGTCGAACAACACGTCAACGCAGTTGTCGGCGTCGTTTATCACGGCGAACATATCCAAACCGTGGTGGTGGTCGAAAAAGTGGGCCACTCTCTGAGGCTGGATGGCTGTGTTGAAATCGCCATGCGTATGTCCGCCCATAGGCATAGGCATACAATGTCCGTCGCCAGGCATTCCCGTCTCGGCGGCAGCGGCACTGTCGTGCATGGCTGGGCCACCGTGGGGATGCGGGTGGTGGTGGTGCGGACCTTGGGCGTACGCCATACTGAAGGCAGTCAGCACAAGCAATCCCGACAATAAAGATATTTTTATCTTATTCATTGCTTTAAACTTACTTAATTAAGTGAATGTAAGATTATTTTGCGGCTTTTTCGCCTTCTTTGCAGCAAGGTTTTTTCTCGCCTTCTTTGCAGCAGGGCTTGTCGCCTTTTTCGCCTTCTTTGCAGCAGGGTTTGTCACCCTCTTTGCAGCATTTCTTGGCGCAAGCCTCTTTGCAGTTGGGGGCGCAGCCTTCGCAACCTTCCACGCAGTTGGCGCAGTTGGCGGCGGCACATATGCTGTCCTTGCATTCGCATTTCACGGCCTCTTCAGCTTTGGCTTTGCAGTTGGTGCAAACGCCGCACTCGCAGGTGCAATTCTCGCAAATGCAGTTGTCGGGGGTGCAACCCTCAACGCAAGTGCATTTCTCGCTGTCGCAGCATTTCTTCACTTCTTCGGTCTGGGCATTGTTGCCACCACAGGAGGCAATTACCAATGCAAAAACTCCTACTAATCCGGAAAATATTATTTTATTCAGTTTCATATATTTATTATTCTAAAATGATTAACTATTTAATTAACTATAAACTGTAAACTATCAATTACTAACTACTTAATAAATTACAGCGGTATGTTCGAGTGTTTTTTCGGCGGGTTGGCCTCTTTCTTGGTTATCACGGCACGAAGGGCGCGGATAACGCGGAAACGGGTGTTACGCGGCTCGATAACATCGTCGATATAACCGTATTTGGCTGCGTTGTAAGGATTTGCAAACTGGTCGTTGTATTCCTTCACCTTGGTTTCGATGAATTTGGCTTTCTCCTCGGGGTCGGTGATGTCCTTCAGCTGACGGCCGTAAAGCACCTCGGTAGCGCCTTCGGCACCCATAACGGCAATCTGTGCCATGGGCCACGAGTAGTTGATGTCGCCGCGCAGCTGTTTGCAGCTCATCACTATGTGTGCGCCGCCGTACGACTTGCGCAGTGTAACGGTGATTTTGGGCACCGTGGCCTCGCCGTAGGCAAACAGCAGTTTGGCACCGTGAACGATAACTCCGCCGTACTCCTGACCTGTTCCGGGAAGGAATCCAGGAACATCGACCAAGGTTACCAGAGGTATGTTGAAAGCGTCGCAGAAACGAACGAAACGTGCACCCTTGCGCGAAGCATTGATGTCGAGAACTCCGGCCATCTTGCAGGGCTGGTTGGCAACGATACCAACGGCCATTCCGTCGAAACGGGCAAAACCCACGACGATGTTCGGAGCGTATTTCTCGTGAATTTCGAGGAATTCGCCGTCGTCAACAATGGCGTGTATTATCTCCTTCACATCGTAAGGAGCGTTGGGGTTTTCGGGAATAAGAGTGTTGAGGCTGTCCTCCAAACGGTCGATGGGGTCGCTGGTGGGAACGTAGGGAGGTTCCTCGAAGTTGTTCGAAGGCAGGTAGCCGACGAGCTTGCGTATCATGGCTATAACGTCCTCTTCGGTGTCGCCTACGTAGTGTGCCACACCCGATTTGGTTGTGTGTACAATGGCACCGCCGAGGTCTTCAACCGAAACGTCTTCGCCGGTAACGGTTTTCACGACCTTAGGACCGGTAAGGAACATGTAGCTGTTCTGTTTCGACATCAGTATGAAGTCGGTAAGGGCGGGAGAATACACTGCACCGCCGGCACAGGGTCCGAAAATAGCGGAAATCTGAGGAACAACGCCCGAAGCAAGGATGTTGCGCTCGAAAATCTCGGCATAGCCGGCCAGCGAGTTGCAACCCTCCTGGATACGTGCTCCACCGGAGTCGTTAAGACCGATAACGGGTGCGCCAACCTTCATGGCTTGGTCCATCATTTTACAGATTTTCAGCGACACTGTCTCGCTCAGCGAACCGGCAAACACCGTGAAATCCTGTGCAAAGACATACACCAGACGTCCGTCGATGGTGCCGTAGCCGGTAACCACGCCGTCGCCCATGTACGACTGTTTCTGCATGTCGAAATTGGTGCAACGGTGCTGCACAAACATGTCGAATTCTTCAAACGAGCCTTCGTCGAGCAAAAGCGTAATGCGCTCGCGGGCAGTAAGTTTGCCCTGCTGGTGCTGCTTGTCGATACGCTGCTGACCGCCGCCCATTTTGGCTTCAACCCTCTTGTCGAGGAGTTGTTTTACTTTTTCTTCAATTGCCATTTTATGTAATTGTGTTTTAGTTGTTTATAATGCTTGCTTTCCGACTGTCCTTAGCGAACAGCCTTACGGCGAAAAAAAATTCTATTTATTTGGAACAGAGTTCGGTAAGAACGCCCAAAGTCGATTTGGGGTGCATAAATCCGATGTTCAGATTCTCGGCGCCTTTGCGGGAGGTCTTGTCTATCAGGCGGATGCCCTTGCTCTCGGCTTCGGCCAGAGCCTCGCTGGAGTTCTCCACAGCGAAAGCTATGTGGTGCATGCCTCCGCGACCGCCGTTGTTTTCGATAAATTTGGCTATGGTGCTGTCGGGCGATGTGGCTTCCAGAAGTTCTATCTTCACCTCACCTATTTTCAAGAAAGCGGTCTTTACCTTTTGGTCCTCAACCACTTCGGTCTTGTAGCATTTCAAGCCCATTACGTCTTCCCAGTAACGTATTGCCTCTTCCAAGTTGGGCACGGCAATGCCGATGTGTTCTATATGTGTTGCGTTCATTATATTGACTTTTATTGATTTATACTTTTATTTTGATTAAAATACAGACTGCAAAGATACGTTTTTTTTCGGAGAAAAACAAAACTTTTTTAAAAGATTTTCAGATTGACAGTTTTTCCGAATATCAGAATGTACAAAAGTCTGAATGTACGAACATCCCAAACATTGGTCATTGCCGATTGTTCATTATCAATTTGTTCCGAACTCCGGACTATAAACAGAAAACCCCGCCGTTTGGCGGGGTTTTCTGTTTCGCAAATTGCGTATCTGCTACCTTATCAGCAGCACACTTCCAGTCTTGGTCTCAAGTCTGTCGGGATGCGACTGCAGCCTGTACTTGATGATGTACACGTATGAGCCGGGCTGACACTTGTTGCCGTTATGTGTGCCGTCCCAAACGCCGTTGATGTCGTCGGATTCGTACACAAGCTGGCCACCGCGGCTGTAGATGTGTATCTCAAATTCAGTAACGTTAAGTCCAGAAATCTTGAACGTCTCGTTGGCGGTATTGCCATCGTGATTGTCGGGAGTAAAGGCACTTGGTGCCCAAATCTCGCCACGACGTATCGGAACCACCAATGTAGTAGTATCGGAACAGGTGTTGGTGTCGGTAACAATGAGTATCACTCTTACAGAGTCGTCCTCGGGAGCTGTGGTATAGTACACGCTCGGCTGGTTCTGACGTACCAAATCGTCGAGCACCCATTTGTTACTTACAATAGTACCCATACTTACATCGGTAAACTGTATCTGCGTGTTGGGCAGATCCACCACGGACGGGTTGGCACGAATGATAGCCTGCAGTGTGTCTGGCGGTTTCACATATATCTGTGCTGTGCTTACGCAGTTGTGCGGATAATGGTCAACCGTCACCGTGTAGAAGGTATGCACCTGAGGTGCCACTCTTATTCTGGCCATATTGCGGAAACGGTTCATCGACGTGTCTATCGGGTAAGTCTCCCAAATGATAGTGTTGGCGTCGGTGTTCACGAGCAATACCAGAGAGTCGTTATTACAATATGCTCCAGAGTCGATCAGCTGAACAACAGGATAGAGCAGACGGGTTAGGCGCAGCTCGACGATGCTGTCGCAGCCGCCACAGAGCACACTCGGCAGAGTGTCGTAATACGTACCCGACGCATTGCGGAACTCATCGTTGAAGAAATAACGGCTGTTCTCACAGAAGGTGTCGTAGATAATAGTATCTATCCTCGGACGGAACTGCAGATTCAGTCTGATAACACTGTCGCAGCCATGTATCGTCTTAGCAACGTATGTGTAAGTGCCAGGCTTTGTATGGTCGAGCACCGTGTCGAAGAACTCAACAAGGGTTTCGTAGCATGCCAGCGAATCGCGCAGATCCCAGATGGTATCCTGAACCACGAGGTTGAGAACCACCATACTGTCGCAACCCAGTTCGGTTTGCAGATACTGACGATAGAAACCGGTTTCGTTGAACATGGTGTCGCCAACAAAGATGGTGTCGTTGGAGCAGATAACAGTATCAATGTAATTGAATGCCGTATCTCTCACCGTCAGATTAAGCGTAAATATGGTATCGCAAGCTTGGGCGTGAGGCAGTCTGTTGATATAAACACCGGTGCTGTCGTAGTGAGTACCACGGAACACAAGCGAATCGAAAGCACAGATAGTTATAGTCGTATCCTTGTGTACGCTGTCGAGCATTATCAAGTTGAGTATCAGCGTGCTGTCGCAGCCATCCACAGTGTACAAGTTGGCAATATAAGTACCCGGACGTGTGTAGCTTACGCCGCAGAAGTTGTACGATTCTCCATAACCTATGGTGTCGTAGAAGGTCTCCGATGAGCCACGGTTCACTATCACAGTGTAAGTTTCGATAAGGTCGCGGGTGAAGGATATCTTGGCAAAGCCATCGCCAGGGTGTCCTGTCTCGTTGCCGTTGCCAGTGCTGTCGGGGAACGAGGCGTTACCTGCCACGGTACGACCGTTGACGATGTAATAGTTGGGGCCGGGTGCATTACCGCCAGCGGGATAGGTAGCTGTAGCAGTGTATATGAAACCGCTACCGCCATTACCGCCGTTTTGGTCGCTTCCAGAGTTCGACACCGGCAAGGTCTGCGAGCCGCCGTCGGTGCCGCCACCATACCAGCCACCGCCGGCTCCACCGCCGTCGTAGTTGGAGTGCGCTCCTTGTCCGAAGGCTCCACCGGTACCAGTACCGGTCTGAGTTGCTGCTGCGATACTGCTGCTTGTGCCGATGCCACCGTTGGTGCCACCGCCAAAGCCGCCTTGTTCGCTGTCTTCGCCGCCACCGCCGCCGCCACCGGCCACGATAACTCTATCCCAATAGGTTACGCCGTTCACACGCACGTCGGTAGCACCACCGCCACCGCTGGCAGGGTCTGAGGAGGAAGAACCCCACATGGCTCCGCCGCCATTCCAACCACCGGGTGCAAGCGTAATATCGCCCACGCCGCCTGTACCACCAACAAAGATGTACAGCACATCGCCGGGATATACTGGCAGCGTACCTTCGGCAAAACCACCTCTACCACCAACACCAAGGCTGGTGTTGCCGTTTATCTGCGAGCCGCCGCCTTGAGCGCCCCATACTTGGATGCGTACACTGTCCAGATAGTGAGGTACTACGAACACTTGGGTGTCGCCAATAAACGAGTAGTTGATAGTGGTGTCGCCAAGATGACGATAGTATGTTGTTGTTGTGTTGGGCATTACCGAGTTGCTCGGAACGGGCTGTGTGCAAGCCGAATCGAGGAACCAGCGTTCGCCTGCGGGCAGTTCTACAACAGAGCCTGCGCATATAACCTTTTCACCACAGTAATTGGCTGTTACGCTACCGCTCATATCCAAGAATGTGCCGTCGCAAAGTGCGTCGTACAAACTTGTCATGCGATATACATGCGAACCCATAGGCATAAAGGTCAGTATCTCCATATTATTGTTGCACACACGGTCTGCAGTGTCGCCGTTGAGACGATACACAAACGGAGGTGTTCCTATGAAGTTGATAACCACGCTAACTGTCTGGCTGTCGCAGATATCCAACACCTGAGTGTTTATAGTAGCTCTCGGACGCGGTTTCACTGTTACGGTATAAGAACCTTCGGCAGAATAGTAGGTGGTAGTCTGTGAGGGTGTTACCGAAGCGCTGGGCAACGGGTAGGTAAGCATGTGGTCAAGGTACCAAACCCTGTTGGGATCGAGCTGTACAGACTGACCTTCGCAGATAACGGGTTGGTCGCAGACTATCACGTTGGCAACACCTTGCAAATCCACGGCACGAGCCTCGCAATACTGGTCGTACATCATATCCAGACGGTATGCGTTGGATGCCGAGGGCGAAACATAGAGCGTATCGGTAAATCCATTGCATACGCGGTTCTGGGTTTCACCCGACAGACGATATACAAACGGAGGCACACCAACAAAGTCAATAACCAACTGTGTCAGCTGACCGAAGCAGATGCTGTCGCCGCCGTAGATGGTAGCCATCGGCTTGGGATAAATATTTACAGTGTAGGGTTCAAAGTCGCCGCTTTGTCCGTAGGCTATGATTCTTGCAGCACCGTTGCCAGCATGACCGGTCTCAGTTGTGCTGTCGGGAGCGACAAAGGAGAGGTTACCGGCAATAGTTTGTGCGTTGGTGAGCATATAAGCTGCAGGCGCTTGGCATTGGGCGTTAGCCGATGTATATACAAATCCGGAACCGCCAGAAGCCGCGTTGCCGTTTCCGCCGCCGTACCAGCCGCCACCGCCGCCGCACACAGTGCTACCGTTAGTAGTTGCTGAAGATCCTATACCAAATGTTGCATTGGAGAAGTTAGAGTATGTACCGGCATTATTTCCCGGGCCTGCCTGGGTACCTCCAGAGGTGCTGGATGCAGCTCCTGCCGAACCTGTACCTGCTTGACCGTTGGTTCCACCGCCAGCACCGGCATAATAAGTATTTCCGCTGAAATAGATATTACCGCCACCGCCACCGGCAACAATCACACGGTGATTAAGTGTCTGGCCGCCGACTCTAATATCCGATGCTCCGCCGCCAGCACTTCTTGCTGTACCACTCTGATATCCATTTCCACCACCATTCCATCCGCCATTGGTAAGACCTGTACCAGATGTAGTTGATGATGTTCCTTGGCCTTGTCCTCCGACATACACATAGAGCACATCACCTGCGGTTACACGCATAATACCATGCGAGTATCCACCTTTACCACCATAGTTGGTTGGACCGCCGTCGCCGCCCTGAGCTCCCCATACCTGAAGCAGTACGCTGTCAACGCCTACAGGCACGGTGTAGGTTTGCACAGCGCCGGTGTAGGTGAATGTGGTGTCTTCGCCTGCGCTAAGAGCCTTATAGTATGTAGTGTTGCTGTCGGGGAATACCATGTTGCCGCCAACGGGTATGGTAAGCAGCGAGTCGTAGTACCATGTGCCAGCGGGCAGGTAAATGGTGTCGCTTGCGCAGTGTGTGATAGTGTCGCAAACGGCTACAACGGCCTGACCTACGAGGTCGGAAGCACGGCCAACGCAGAACTGGTCGCTCACCTGTGTAATGGTGTAGGTGGTTGTTCTACGCGGATGCACGTTGATAGTCTCGGTGTAGTTGGTAGCTGTGCGGTTCACGCGTTCACCTGACAGACGGTAGGTTATAGGCAGTGTGCCGGTAAATCTTATCGTCAGAGTAGCAGAATCCTGCGGGTCGCAAACCGTGGCACGACCCGAGATAGATGCCGTGGGACGCGGACGCACCGTTACGGTGTAGGTGTTGGTATCTTGGTCGTAATAAGTAGTTGTCATAGCGGGATTTACGGTATTGCCGCCAATCGGACGGGTGAGCAGCACATCATAGTACCACGTGCCGTTGGGCAGTGTTACCTGATCTTCGGCGCAGATGATAGGCTGGTCGCAGACTAGCACTGTGCGGACTCCCTGCAAATCGATTGGCAGAGCCTCACAGTAGTAGTCCTTAAGATAGGTAACCTGATAGGTTCCGCTCACAGTAGGATAGATGGTGATGGTCTCGGAACCGTTGTTGGTAACGCGGTCTACCACATCGCCAGTAACACGGTATGTGAAGGGAGCTGTACCAGTAAATGTTATGGTGATATTCACGCCATTGTTTGTAGCGCTGTCGCAAACACGCGTTGTTCCAGTGGTGATAGAAGCCTTGGGAGGTGTGTTAACCACCACTGTATAAACAGCTGCGCCGTGAATTCTTGCATATCCATCGCCACTGTGGCCTGTTTCTGTTCCGCCAGTCGGTGCGGGGAACGAATTTCCGCCATCGGTAGTACGAGCTCTGGACATATAGTAGCTTGAAGGAAGGGTGCATGCGCTGTTAGCGGATGTGTAAACGAAACCGCTGCCGCCGCCGCCGGGATAACAATTTGTCGAGTATCCCGACCTGCCGCCGCCGCCGCCGTACCAG
>JAFSOU010000074.1 GCA_017443265.1 Bacteroidales bacterium
TGTCCGAAAAAATGTGTACTTTTGCCCATGGTTACGTTTGATTTTGTTTGGCGACTACAAAGGTAACCATAAGGGCTGACACCGAATCTGGTATCAGCCCTAATTTTATTCTAATGACGAAAGTTTAGCGGACAGTAATAATAAAAATAAAAATGTCACCTATCTGCCGTGCTCTTTACTTCCTCTATTTACGGCATCCCGAAGGGATAAGATTCAAGGAGTTGGCCAACCACACCGACGAGCTGTATGAGCTGTACGCCTTCGTCTCCCGACGTGAGGATGCCGACGCCATGCGGCACAGCATAGCCTCGCTCACCGAAAGCACCAACAACTCCGTTAACGAGAAATGCAGCCGCATCCGCTTCGCCTTCCTCAACGCATGGCCCGGCGAGCTGCTTGGCGGCCTCTGCATAAAAGGCAAGGCAGGACAACCCCGAAACGTGGAGATAGACCGTCATCTCATAGAAGACCGCTCGGGAATGATACTGCCACACAAACAAGACTGACCGCCATGTTCTACCTCCGACACAGACGACACCGCAAAAACATTCGCAAGGAACTGATAGAAGTGATACAGGATGCTCGCTATCGCTTCAACGGCGACACGCGCCACGACAGTCATGTAGTCCACCAAGCCATTTACAATTACTGGTTGGATAAGAAAGTAGCCTACTCGTCCTTCCTATTCAAGCCTAACGCAGAGACCGAGTTCCGCCACTTTGTCAATCTACTACGCCTCCTCTTCAAGGAATGTGACCGAGCCGTGCGCCTCTATTGTGTCAATACCGACGGCAGCGACGACGGACTCTTCGGGCAAAGAAAAGAGAAGCGGACACAGGACGAAGAGTGCGAATAAGACAACAACGGCTATATAAATAAACTGGTTGCAAAAAGTCAACAGTACGCAGTAAACACCAACATACCAACACATTATACAAGTTGCTCTGTCGGGAGAGCAAAAATAAGGATATTTTGCTCTCCCGACAGAGCAATAAAAACAACATATTGTCGTTTAACATCTTAAAGAACAAAAAAAAATATGGAAAACCTAATCTCACACTTCAACTATAGGATGGAGAACGTCTCAATGTCCATTGTTCGAGACAGCATAAACGACATAGCGTGGGACGAAAGGCTATCCGCCATAGTAGGACCTCGCGGCGTAGGCAAGACGACAATCATCCTTCAATACATAAAAAGCAACTACGAAAGACTAACACCCAAAGTCCTATATGCAACGCTGGAGGACCTCTATTTCTCCACACATACACTAATGGACTTAGCAGAAACATTTGTCATGCGCGGTGGCGAGCATCTCTTTCTCGACGAAATACATCGCTATCCTACATGGAGCAAAGAGATAAAACTCATATACGACACTTTCCCAAAACTGAAGATAACGATAAGCGGTTCGTCGCTTCTACAAATCCTC
Source organism: Bacteroidales bacterium (assembly GCA_017443265.1). GTDB lineage: Bacteria > Bacteroidota > Bacteroidia > Bacteroidales > P3 > UBA1219. Next base: position 1,433 of record JAFSOU010000074.1, read on the forward strand.
AATGCCGAAGCCGATTTGTCACGCCGATGCATAACTCACACAATGCAAGGCCTTTCGTTTCGTGAATTTCTGCGGTTCTATAAGAACATTAACATTCCCATTGCCTCACTAACAGACATATTGACAACACCTGCCGACATTTGCGGAAGCGTAAACTCACTGTGCAAACCAATCCCATACTTTCACGAATATCTGCGCTATGGATATTTTCCTTATTATATGGAAGGACACGACCACTACTATGAGAAGGTGAACAACGTTGTGAACTATGTAATCAGCAGTGAGATGCCACTGGTATGCAAGATAGAAAACGTCAATGTACGCAAAGTGCAGATGTTGCTGAGCGTTATTTCCGGACTGGTGCCTTACGAGATAGACATCAGCAAGTTGGCACTAATGATGCAAGCCTCACGCAATACTGTAATCAACTATCTCAACTATCTGAACCAAGCAAAGATAATCAACTTGCTCTACTCCGACATCTCATCACTCAAGAAAGTACAAAAGCCCGACAAGATGTACTTGGAGAATGCCAATATGCTATACGCCCTCACTCTCAATCAGACGCACGTGGGGACAGCACGAGAGACCTTTGCCGTCAACCAATTGGGTTATAAACACCGAATAGAATACGGCAAGGCTAACGGGGATTTCAACGTTGACGGAACATATCGTTTTGAAGTGGGCGGAAGTGGCAAAAGCTTTCAGCAGATTGCCGACATACCCAACTCATACGTCCTTGCCGACGATATGGAGTACCCCACCGGCAACAAGCTGCCGTTATGGCTGATAGGGCTGATGTATTAAGCCCGATTCTTATCATGGAGTACGAAAAACAAAACACATCACCACACAACGAATTGACTCATTGCCGCCAATACGGGATGGTAGCAGAAGAAACGATGTATTCGGCCGTCATCTCATAGAAGACCGCTTAGGGATGATACTGCCACACAAACAAGACTGACCGCCATGTTCTACCTCCGACACAGACGACACCTCAAAAAACATTCGCAAGGAACTGATAGAAGTGATACAGGATGCTCGCTATCGCTTCAACGGCGACACGCGCCACGACAGTCATGTAGTCCACCAAGCCATCTACAATTACTGGTTGGATAAGAATGTAGCCTACTCGTCCTTCATATTTATAATCAGCGGATTAAAATGTCACCATATTTGGATTAAAACGTCTCCAAATCTGGTGTTATAAACAATGGACTAATATGGCGGAATTGCTCTTAGTTTCCAATGAAGGTCTAATTGAAACTGGGATATTTGGGAATGTCCGTATTTATAAAGGTTGTTTTGGTTTGTAAAGATTGTTTTGGTTTGTAAAGATTGTTTTGGGTGGTAAAGACTGTTTTGGGTGGTAAAGATTGTTTTGGTTTGTAAAGATTGTTTTGGGTGGTAAAGATTGTTTTGGGCGGTAAAGATTGTTTTGGGCGGTACTTAATGCTCCGTGCTCCTATTGCGAATAGAAGGAAATGAGGAATTCTGAAGAGCAAGGAAACGAATAGCAGGCATTTTTTTTAGTGGGTTATGGTGGGGTCTTCGAGGGTTTGGAGGTCTTCTGCGGCGCGCTGCATGGCGGTGTCGAAGGCGGTCCTGCCTGTCGCGCCGTTGGCTTCGGGGCCGGCGCCTATGGCTTCGAGGGCATGGCTGACGGCGTTTTTGAACTCATCCAGATAGTTCTTCAGGCTCTCGATGTTGACGAGGCCGCCGTTGTCGGAGCCTCTCAATTCTATTTTTTCAGCTTCGCTTGCGGCTATTAGCGCCAGCTGCCGGAGGTGTCCTTCGGAGAGGTCGGCGACGATGGCGAAGGCACCGGGGCGGGCGTGATGCGGAGGGGTTGGTTGGTTTGGTCTTGTACGGGGCGGAGGCTGACGCCTTGTATCTCGAGGCCGTCGAGGAGGATGGTGCAGGTGTCGCCCTCCACTGATTTCACCTGTGCCAGGTGTACCTCGGTGTAGGGCTGAGGGGCGAGGTGGCGGATGTATTGTTTTATTTTTGTTGTGTTTTCCATGTTTTTTGTTATTTTTGCACGGTGTTTAACCGCTGATTAAACGTCGTTTGAATGATGAGAAAA
>JAFSOU010000075.1 GCA_017443265.1 Bacteroidales bacterium
ACCTATCGAAGCGTGTATCAGATGGTTAGAACTGCAACCCGAACTTTTTTACAGAAAAACTTTGATAATCGGAAAAAATGTTATACCTTTGCAGTGTGAAAATAGCCATTTTCAACAATAACGTTATGAACTATTACAAATTGTAAAGGATTAAAGAGATGGTTCAAACTCCCGTGGCCGTGGCCTGTGTTCAGCTCCTTGGCGGCGGCTATGGCGTTGTGCACATACTCTTTGGCCTTGTCCACAGCCGTTTCCATGTTCAATCCCAAGGCGAGATGGCTGGCAATCGCCGACGACAGTGTACAGCCAGTGCCGTGTGTGTTGCGGGTGTCGATTTTCGGTGCGGAGTACAGCCGTTCTTTGCCGTCGGCGGAAATCAGCAGGTCGGTCATGGCGTTGCCGGTGCCGTGACCGCCTTTCACAAGCACATTGCGCACTCCCGTTTCGTGCATTATCTTAGTCGCGGCGGAGCGCATGTCGTCCAACGATTTCACCTCCATGCCCGACAGCACTTCGGTTTCGGGAATGTTGGGGGTTATCAGCGTGGCAATGGGGAAAAGCTCCGTTTTCATTGCGCTAATTAGTGTCTCTCCAGAGAGTGAGTCGCCGCTGGTGGCCACCAGCACGGGGTCGAGCACCACAGGGCCGTGGTAGCCGCATTTTGCAAGACTGCCTTTGATGGCCAGCACGTTCTCGCGGTTGTAAATCATCCCAATCTTTACGGCGGCCACGGCGAAGTCCTCCATCACAGCCTCAATCTGGGCGGAGAGCATTGCGGGCGCAACTGCCTCGATGCCACGTACTCCCATGGTGTTTTGTGCAGTTACGGCGGTGATGGCGCTGGCGGCGTAGAGTCCCAGCGAGCTTATGGTTTTGATGTCGGCCTGCAGCCCCGCGCCTCCGCAACTGTCGCTGCCAGCGATGGTAAGTACCACTTTTATGTCTTTCATCTTTTTTCGTGTTTAGGCGACCAGTCGGGGGAAAATACAGAATTGAGATTGTGTTCCGCAGTCCGCATTACCGGACCGGTCAGTGGGTGTAATCTCAGCCTGTAGTGTTTACAAGCACCCCAATCGTGTCGCAAATGACTTTGCAAAAATACGATTTTTTTACCAAATAACAAAATGTATTTATATTTGCACCCGATATTATAGTAATGCGGCAGCCCGAAAGGGCGGAGAATGAAGGAAAGTCCGGTGGACTTTCCGATAGCGACCAACGGGAGCGGAGAATGAGAATACAAAAGAAATAGAAGAAGAATTTTAATTATTCTTCTCCCACAAAACAAAAAAAGCGCACCTTTTTGGGTGCGCCTCTAAAATCGTCAGTGTTTATCTTCTTACAATTTTTCTTTGTATTTAGTCAGTTGCACTTTCATTGCGTCAACGGCCTGAAGCACAGCATCTTCGAAAGAGTCGGCCTGTTTGCTGTTGAACAGTGTCTGTTTTGGCAGAGCCAGCTGCAATTCGGCTATCTTGTTGCCGTCGCTTTCGGGCTTGTCCACTTTCAGTATCACCTCGCACGAAGTGATGCCGTCAAAATGTTTTTCGAGTTTTCCGACTTTGTCGTTCACAAATTGTTCCAGTTTCTGGTCTGGTTTGAATTTTACTGCATTGATCTTGATATTCATAATTACCTCCTATTCTTTTGCTCGAGGATGAGCGGTTTTATATGTTTTTTTCAGTTTCTCTATCGTGTTGTGCGTGTATATCTGCGTTGCCGAAAGGTTGGCGTGCCCCAGCAGCTCTTTTATGGCGTTGATGTCGGCGCCGTGGTCTAGCAGATGGGTGGCGAAAGTGTGGCGCATCACGTGCGGACTAATCTTGTCGGCGTTCGAAAACAGCGACAGATATCGCTTCACAACCCGCTCCACCAGCATCGGATATATAGCATTTCCTTTTTGGGTAACGAAGAACTTGTCTGTTTTATTGTGTATGATTTTGTCTCTTTCCGAAATATATTTTTCAATGTGCTCGCAAAGCTCGTCTCCAAACGGGATTATGCGTTCTTTGTTTCGTTTGCCTAAAACTTTCAAAGTTTTGCCTTTTCGGTCCACTGCTCTGTCTTTCAGGCCGATAAGCTCGGCGCGACGAATGCCGGTGGCGTAAAGCACTTCTATTATTAGTCGGTCGCGGATTCCTTCGAAAGTGTCGGGGAAGACTTCGCTGGTGTCCAGCAGGTTGTCCATCTCGTTTTCGCGGAAGAATACGGGCAGCCGTTTTCCCACTTTTGGTGTGTTTATTTTCAGGAAAAGGTCTTTTTCGAGGATTTTCTGTTTGCGCAGAAAACGGTTCCACGCCCTTAGCGACGCTATCTTTCTTGCCACCGACCGGGGCTGTATCCCGTTGTCCAACAAGCTCATCTCCCAGTCGCGCAGCAACGATGGCGACACGTCGTCGGTGTCGTGCACATCCTCCTCGGAGCAGTATTGGCAAAACGCAAAGGCGTCCTCGCGGTAGGCTTTCACGGTGTGCTCCGAAAACCGCCGCTCCGACGACAGATAGTCGGTAAACAGTTCTATGCTTTGCTTTATTTCCACGGTGCAAATATACAAAAAAAAAGTTTGCAAAAGCAAACTTTCACAAACTTTTTTTCGATCCGTAAGTTTTTTCGGCCGCTTACTTGTTCAGCATTTCCTGCTGAAGGTGCTGAACGTAAATGGCTTTCAGCCTACGTTCCCTAGCTTTAACGGAAGGTTTGGTGAATTTTTGACGGTCGCGGAGCTCGCGCACAACACCGGTTTTCTCGAATTTGCGTTTGAGTTTTTTCAAAGCTCTTTCGAGATTTTCGCCTTCTTTGATAGGAACAATGATCATGTTAAATAACCTCTTTTCTTTTAGTGAATGAATAAAATGAACTTAGTTTTTTTACAATTCAATGTTGCCGGCTTTGTAAGCATCCATGATGGCAGCGGTAATGCCTTTTTTGTTGATGATGCGCATGCCTTTGGCCGAGACTTTCAAGGTTATCCAAGCATCCTCCTCAGGAATATAGAATTTCTTGGTCTGGAGGTTTGGATAGAATTTCCTTTTGGTCTTAATGTTGGAGTGGGATACGTTGTTTCCCGACATTACCTTTTTACCTGTGATTTCGCAAATTCTTGACATTTTATTTCGTGTTTATTTGTTTCTTTTTTTATTTTGAAAATGGACTGCAAAAGTACGATTTTTTTTTGAATTGGAAATTATTATTTTTATTTTTATTGTTTTTTTGGTCAATATTGTCTATGCATTTTTCTCATTATCAACATATTGTAGGAGTGGTGTTTGAAAATAATTTTTTTCAACAGTCGTGGTTTTCTGCCGTGTTTTTGTCGTTTTCAATGCTTTTGTTTGTCAATTTTTCATTGAAAAAATGATGATGATTGTCTCAACTGTTTTTCCAAATTTCTCTCACATTGTCGATTTGTTGTGCATCCTCAACTCTGTAATTGCCAATCCGTGTGCGTCGCAGTGTCTTCAGATGTGCTCCCGAGTCGAGTGCCGCGCCGAAATCCCTTGCTATGGAGCGTATGTATGTGCCTTTGCCGCACACTATGCGGAAATCCACTTCCGGCATCGCTATGCGGGTTAGCTCGAACTCCGAAATCTTTATCCGCTTTGGCTTTATCTCTATTTCCTCGTTGTTTCGTGCGTAGTCGAAGGCGCGGCGGCCGTTTATCTTTACAGCCGAAAAAGTGGGCGGTATTTGTTCTGTCTCGCCAATAAAACCTTGAGCCACAGAACGAAGCATCTCATCGGTGATGTGTTCGGTGGGGTAGGTGGCGTCGATGGCTTTCTCCAAGTCGAAACAGGGGGTGGTGGCGCCGAGCACAAAAGTGCCGGTGTATTCTTTTTCGCCGCTTTGCAGGGTTTCAATCTGTTTGGTGGCTTTTCCTATACATATAATAAGTAGTCCGGTGGCCAGCGGGTCGAGGGTGCCGGCATGGCCTATCTTCACCTTTTTCAGGCCGTAGTCGTTTTTCAGTATGTATTTCAGTTTGTTCACCACCTGAAACGAGGTCCATGTGTAGGGCTTGTCGACAAGCTGGATGTGGCCTTGGGCGAACTGTTCGGGGGTCATTGTCAGGCGAATATGATGGCCAGGGCTCCCACTATTGCGCAGTAGATGGCGAAATAAATGAGTTTGCCTTTCTTGACGATGTTTATCATCCATTTGCAGGCTATGCATCCGAATACGAAGGCGGCCACAAAGCCGATGATTGCCGCAAGTGGCGAAATGCCGTCCATTGCCTTGCTGAACCCTACTTCGAATATGTCCTTGGTGTCGAGCAGAGCCTCTCCCAAAATCGGCGGTATCACCATAAGGAACGAGAACTGGGCAAGTTTTTCTTTCTTGTCGCCTAGCAGAAGTCCTGTGGCTATGGTGCTTCCCGAACGCGAGAGTCCCGGCAGCACGGCGACGGCCTGGGCTATGCCTATGATAAAGGCATGGATGGGCGATATTTCCTCTCTCTGCCGTGGCTTGGCGAAATAGGCGAAAGCCAGCAGTGTGGCAGTAATCAGCAGGCAGATGCCTACCACAAACAGCCCTTGGCCGAAAATGGCTTCCACTTTGTCCTTGAACAGCAACCCCACAATGGCCACGGGTATCATCGAGATGATGATGTTGATGGCATAGCGGGTGCCTTCGTTAAGTCCCGAATAGGAATTCCATTTCTGGCGCGAGAAAATGTCCTTGAAAATCCATACTATCTCTTTCCACAGTATCAGCACTGTGCTGAGTACGGTGGCCACGTGCAGCAGCACAGTGAAAGCGAGGTTGGACTCCCCGTCTTCGAGTCCGAACATGGCCTGGCCTATGGCAAGATGTCCGCTGCTGCTTATGGGCAAATATTCCGTTAGACCTTGGATTATTCCAAGTATCAGAGCTTCAAACCATTCCATAAAATAAAGTGTTTTTGGATGATGCTATTCCGCTGTCTCTTCGGCGGGTTCGATTTCCTTTTTGTCTTTCGGACGAATCATTATGGCGAAAATCTCCACAATAAGTCCTCCCACAATGAGTATCGGGGCCACCACCAAGCGGCGGGCGTTGAACAGGCTTTCATTGAACACTGCGGGGTCGTCGGAGCCGCCTCCGGCAAGACAGATGTACCCGATGAAGAGTATCACCACGCCGGCGATAAGCAGTATGTAGTTCTTGATTCCAAAAGCGAACGATGTTTCGTGTTTTTTTGCGTCAAGGCCTTTCAACATCACTTTGTTGTCGGACTTTTTGGCCACAGATGCAGTTTTTTTTGTATTGCTCATTTTAATAACGTTTTTCTAATATAACTTACTGTCGCTCATGCGGATATATCGCAGAAGCGAAAAATATGTCGAAACAAATGAAATAACTATGCCGAGTACCAGTATCAAAGCGCCCAAGGCAATGTAATAATCGCGGTTTTCGGCAAAATTGATGCCGACATTCATCTGGCTGTCGACAATGTACACCAGCAAGACTACAAGGGCGATGGCGATAAGTCCGCCCAAGAATCCGTAAAGCACGCTGCGGCGCAAATATGGCGCTATGATGAAACCGCGTTTGGCACCCACCAGCTGCATTGTCTTTATGGTGAAACGTTTCTCGTATATGGCTATGCGCATGGTGGCGTTTATAAGCATTATTGAAACGAACAAAAGCAGCGCCATGATGCCTATCATGAACCAAACAAGCTTGCGCAGGGCGTCGTCCAGCTCGTTGACCATGTTCTCCTGATATACTACGTCTTCCACGAAGTCGTTCTGTTTCAGTTGGTTGACGAATTGTTTTATCGTCTTGCCGTTGTTGGCGTCGAGTATGTTCGATTTTAGATTGACCTCCAAAGAGGGAAACAACGGGTTGTGGCCGATGAAAGACACGAAGTCGTCGCCCAACTCATTGGTAAAGTTCTCGGCGGCTTCGTCCTTGGAGATGAAATGCACGTCTTTTACGTATGGGTACGCCGTTTTGTCCTCTAATTTGGCTTTCAGCGCCATGGCCGACGCGTCGTCGGTGTCGGGCGAGAGAACTACATTGTACAAAACTCCCTCCTCTATGCTGTTGGTGTACTGGTACGAATGTAGCCCGATTAGCAACAGCAAACCAAGCACAAACAACACAAGTGTTATGCTTAAAACGGTGGAAGTGTGTGTGCCCCAGAGTTTTATAGATTTGCGATTTCTCATTTCTTATGTTCGATTTCAAACTGCAAAGATACAAAAAAAAATCCAATTGTGTGAAAGGTTTGTTACTTTTGTTGTTTTCCCATGTCCGACAGATGTTTTTCCGATATGCGTAAAATGTGGTGAAATTCTGAGAAAATGACTTGAAAAAGGCCTAAAAATTAGTCTATTGTGTTGCGAGAAAGTCCTTTTGAGAGTTGATAAAGAAAAAAAAGTTTTACAACGTGTAAAAGTTCACAAGGTTGTTGTTAGGCATTTGCC
>JAFSOU010000076.1 GCA_017443265.1 Bacteroidales bacterium
CTATGGAGACGGTGTTCACCTCTTCCCATTCCGAACAGAGAAGTTAAGCCCGCCATCGCCGATGATACTGCGCTAGTTCGTGGAAAAGTAGGCCGCCGCCAATCTTTTTTAAAGCGAATCCGATAAGGGTTCGCTTTTTTTGTATATAATATAATGTATAATTGAGGCCCCGCCATCCGGCGGGGCCTCGCTCGTTAACGGGCAATTTATTGTGTTGCCGCCGAGATTTCCTCCCCGCCGCCGCAACTCATTGTGTTTGAGTCCCCTTTCGGGGCCCTCGTGATGTAAAGGCACGTCGGCATGCCATGTGCCTTTACATCAAACCTGACGTGCCTTTATATCAGCACCCGACATAAAGGCACATCAGCCGTGGGGTAACGGCACGTCAGATTTGGTGTGAGGGTACGATTAAAGTGACGTGGGGAGATTCGAGGTAAAATGAAACCCCGCTGGGATTGTCCATACGGTGTTTCAATTGACATGGATGATTTCATACCGTCATCTTGCGGAACACCAACTATTCTCAATCTTAATATCCGTTACTCTGATACCACTTTTTTGGTCGCAAATGCATTCTGCAGAAGCCTGACCTCTTCTGTTTTTATAAGAAATCGAAAATGGCTCAGTTTTATGCTTTTTACCATCTTTGTCAACATAAGTGACTATACAGGTGACAGCACCTTCTGCTTTTTCATCCACACCATACGCTGTGATTTTGACAGTTATTTTGGTGCCCATTGATAGGCCGCAGTCGCATCCCGATTTATCAGCTGTTGCATGGATGTATGCGCCAGGAACATTGTCAATTTTACATTCTCCTGTTTGTGCGTTGGCAATAAAAAGAAAACCAAACATTGCCAGTGAGAGCATGAATACTTTCTTCATTTTTCTTGTTGCCCGTTATATACCATCGGCCCCTCGGTTTTTAAAGTTTATTTTTAATTTATTGAATGTTAATTATTTATATATTTTGGTTCCTTGTGGTATGCACATAAAAAAAGCGTGGAACTTTTTTGTATTCATCGGTTTTCTGAGGTCTTAGACTACCTGACTTTACCAAATTGCAACGTATAAAGTCCACGCAGAAGCGTGGAAAGGCGCTGCGTATCCTGGTAAAGTCGTGAAAGGTGTCTAAGTTTTCAGAAAAACCAGATAAGCTATTTCGCTTTTTCCTATTCTATGATGTGCATAACAAACTATGCTACTGTTTCATTGGCAATTATTTTCGTTAATATTTTTGTGTCAATTCAATTTGCAAATATACAAACTTTTTTCCGTCTTACAAAATGGTAATTTTAAATCATTGGTGTTCAATTGTTTTGTAAATTATTGCGAATTGCAAAATCATTTTTGGACAATGTGTAAATCGCCAATATTACAACAAAACACACCATGCACGAAAAACGCACTACCACCACGCACGCACATTGTTATATAAGACGCGCCACGGCACGTCTCTACAGTTCAACTCTCAACTTTCAACTCTCAACTTTCAACTGAATTTTTACCTGCTTTGCCTGCTCCATTCTTTCATGCTCTTTTTGAACTCCTTGGCAAAGGTGCTAAACCATTTGTCTTCGGTGTAGTTGCTGATGGCGTCCAAGGCGTCGTCGTAGCTGTAGTTCTGCTTGTTCATTTCGTACGACATCAGTTTGCCCATGCGCTGCTGCACTTTCTTGGTTTCGGAGGTTTTGTAGCCCATATCTTTCAGTGCGCCAAGCACTTCGAGGGCCACCATATAGTCTTTGTGGCGCATCAGTATCTCTATGGCTTCAAGGGTGAGGTCGGTGTTGTTGATGTTTGAGAGTATCTGGCGCAGCGGTATGTGTTTTACTCCGGCCGATTCGAGGTCGTACATGTTGTACATTGTCTCGAGCGAGCCGTACTGTTGTATGTAGTTGGCGGTGTCGCCGGCGCGTAGCAGAGTGTAGGCGTTGTCGAGCCGGTCGATGTATTCGAGGGGTTTCTCTATCTGTTTCATAAGGGCTTTGAGCTTGCTCTTGTCGAGTTTGCATTTGCGTGTCTCGGGCACGGCAAGGGCTTCGCGGACGTAGGCCTCGGCTTTGTAGTAGTCGTTGCGTTTGATGCAGTCTAAGATGTTGTAAACGTAGCTGTTGAGTTCGTCCTGACGTTTGCTGCACACTTTTTGGTCGAGGGCGTTGAGGTAGGAGTTCATTATACGCACCACGGCGGTGTCCTTTTCCATATTATAGGTGTGTATCAGGTCGTTGGTGAGGTTTACCAGACTGTCGGCGGTGTTGATGTCGCCTTGCCAAACGGCGTATTCGGCGGCCGACATGCGTTTGGCGGATATCTCGCGTATTGCACGGCGGTACATATCCTCGACTTCGGCTTTTTCGTTCTCTATCTTGGCAAGCTGGTTAGCTTTTTCGAGCACTTCGAGGGCTTGTTCGAAACTGTTTACCGAAAGCAGTGTGCGTGTCTCGTAGAACTTGTCGTTGAGGGTCTTGCTAATCTCTGTGTTGTTGGATTTTGTCTTTTTGGTGTTTTCGTTTACATAGTCTTTTTCTATTTTAGCCACTTCGTTCTGCACATCTGTTTCGGTGAGGTCGTCGTCGTCTTCCGACGAAAAGTCGGCATATTTGTCGGAGTAGGCTGTGTCCTTGGCGTTTTCTTCAATGGCTTCCTGTTTCTGTTGCAGTTTTGATTTGTTTGGCTCTAGGGCGGCCACCTGCGATTTCAGGGCTTTGCGTTCCTCGCCGTTGAGGTATTGTGCCAAGGCGGCGGCTTTGTCGAGATATTCCTGATAAAGAGCCGCTTTGCGGTCGCCTTCGAGTTCCTTGGCTTGGTTGAGGTAGTTTTGGGCTATCTTCTTGATAAGGGCTTCAAATTCGGTGTCGGCGGGCAGCGACTCTTTGTTTTCGGAGTAGTATTCGTAGGCTATCATTGCAAACGACTCGGCCACGACGTTTTTGCCGTTGTGCAGCGACTTGTTGGCAATGCGTATGTGGTCTTTGTAGATCTGCGACTTGCTGCGAGATATGGCGTTGGCAAGGGTCTGGTCCTCGCAGATGTTGAGTTCGTCGGAGTCGCAGAATTCCTTCAGTTGCGAGAGCACCTCCATGGCGCGGGCGTGCTTGCCTTGGTCGGCGAGGCTGAGGGCGTACATGAAGTTTTTGTTGTAGGTGTTGTTGAGCAGGTCGGTGATGAGCTTTTTCTGGTCGGCGGTGGGCGACATGGTGCCGAGTATGTTTTCGAGTTTCTGTGCGCCCGAGGCTATCTGCATGCTGTCAATCTCTATCTTGGCCAGCTGGTAGTGCGACATCACGTGGTTGCTGTTGAGCTGTATGGCCTTGTTGAAAAGTATTCGCGCCCTTTCCACGTCGCCGTTCACCAAGCTGGTGATGCCTTGACGGTAGATGAGTTCGGTCATTTTCGGGTACAGAAAGTTGATCATCTCGCGGTTTTGTGCAGTGAGCTGGCTAAGTTCGTACCAACGTCCGTAAACAACTGGGTCGCCGCTCTGCTTGCGGTATTTCTCCACAACTTTTTCGATGTCTTTGATTTGTGTGTTGTAAACGGCGAGCAGTTCGGGATTATCGTATTTGAAACGTGTAAGCGTTTTGATGTTTTCGTTGATTTCGTCGACGATAAGGGTGCGCTCGTTGTCAGACAGTTTTATGTTCTGGGCAAATGTGTATGACAGCGAAAGGCCTAATACCAAGGCTGTTGCGAATATTTTTTTCAGCATAGGATATGTTTTTTTGCGTTTTAAACCAATTTGCAAAGTTACGTGCTTTGCTCCAAAGAAAAAGTGTTTTTTGCGTAAAGTGATAAACTGTTTTTTGTTGAAAACGTGTTTTTAATTGTGAAAATTGTGTTTTTTTTTTGTTGGAGAAGTAGCCTGCCCGGATTTTTTTTCAATTGTAAAGTGTTTAGTCATAGTTTTTTGTGAAAGACAATTGATTTTTGTTTCCTCTGTTTTTGGAAAAAATCGTATCTTTGCACACGGAAAGATGGCAGAGTGGTCGAATGCGGCGGTCTTGAAAACCGTTGACCTTCACGGGTCCGGGGGTTCGAATCCCTCTCTTTCCGCCAGCAATTTAGACTGTCCGGTTTTCAAAACGAAAATCGGATTTTTTTGTGGGACGCAGGTCAGTATTCCGAGGTCGGTTGTAATGGACAAAAAAAACAGTTGCGGCTGATAATCAAAAAATTATCAGCCGCAAACTTTTAATTATAAACTATAAACTGTAAACTATAAACTAACTTTCAGTGGCTTTTTTCTGGTTTGTTGAAAACTTGGAGAGGTTAACAATATATTTTTCAAAAAAAATTTGTACTTTTGCAAATTACCTATTTGTGTGAAAATGTAATTCAGATAGAAAAATAGTTAGTAGAGTAGATTGTTACATTGTTGATATAAAGATATTTAGCGTGTATGGCTAAAAAGACCAAAATATCCCTTTCGCGCCTCGAATCGTTCCTCAAGGCACAATGCGACCGCCTGCGTACAAGCATGGATGCGGCGGAGAGTGGTGGCGGAGAAGGTTCTGGAAAAATATGGAAAGGTGTAAAATGGGTTGGGTTGATGGAGAGGGTGTTGTAACGTGAGAAATATTAATGATCAATGATTGAAAATAAAAATTCAAAAACAACTTGAATGTATAATTAAAATGTAATTATTATGACAGAAGGAATCATTGTTGCGGTTATCACCGCCATAGGTGTGATATTAGCCGCATTTGTTGGTGGTGTTTTAAAGAAAAAGAATAATAAAAAGCAGGAACAGCAAATATCTCAAAATCAGACGCAGAATGTAACGGTTAATAATTTCCTTGGGGAAAAAGTAGAACATGATTCTAATGACGAGAAAAAGGATAGTTCAGCTACAAGTAATTTGAAATTGAAATTACAGATATTGTTCATAGATGACGAAAAATTCAAAATGATGGAAAATATAAAGAAAGCGGGTTGGCAAAATGTGTCGTATAAGAAAGATATTACTAATTTAGACGATCCAGCAATCCTTAAGGCCCATATCGTTTTTGTTGATATTAATGGTGTTGGACAAAATTTGTTTCCCAAAAATCAGGGGATTGGTTTGGCCGCTGCGATAAAAAATAAATATTCCCAAAAACAAGTTTGCATTTATTCTGCAGAGCCGCATATGCTTGATCCAGATTTGAAAAAGGTTGATTATACATTACAAAAAAATGCTGAACCTATTCAATTCTATAATTTCATTGAAGAATTTGGCCATAAATGTTTTAATGAATAATGGATAGAAAGATAATTGATATAGAAGATAATGTCATTCTGGACACTTTACCAAAACAAGATTGTGTCGAGTGCATTTTAGCCAATGTTAAGAATGAATATGCTCAAGTGCCATGTAAATATGATAACTTATCCAAACGGGTGGCATTTCATTCAGGTAAAAATGGAAAATTATTTTTATGTAGTTCTGATTCCAAAACTACAAAATTGTTCAAAGAAGAATTTCTTGCGTTAATACCATGCATGAAATCATTTGCGGATATTGCCAAAGATATTTCTCTTGGTGCATTTCAAAGAACGGACAGGGTTATACATAACCTTAAATCTATCAATGGACATGCTATTCAAGAATTGGAGAATCTTGTACCGCAGACAGATATAGGGAATAATCAAAATGTTGAATACGTTACAAATGTGATAAAAGACAACCCCAAATTAGCGGCATTGACTTTCTTTCGCATGGCAAAGTTTAATCGAGCAATGAAAGCAGAGTTCACCGTTTATGATAAATTGTTGCATAACGATAATGTCCCATTACAGAGGCAAAATCATAATGTTCCAAATGTTGTAATGTCTGTTTTGTATCCTTTTTTTGCTGATTTTCATGAAAAAGAAGTATATGTTCATGTTGATACAATGGATACAAAAATCTTACTCGACTTTGAAACCTTTTATGTGGCATTTTATCATTTGGTTGAAAACGCAACAAAATACGTAAAACCTAAAACTAGAATCAATATTACTTTTAAAATAGAAGATGGTGAGTTTATTCTCAAAATGAGTATGACTAGTTTATTTATTGAAACCGAAGAAAAGAATAAAATTTTTGATGAAGGTTACTCTGGAATATGGGCAAAAAAAATTAAACAACAAGGTAGAGGGATAGGAATGTTTCGCGCACGTAGACTTATTGAATTGAATAATGGAACACTAACTATTGATACGGGTGATGATATTTCGAAAGTAAATGGAGTGGAATATGCAACAAATACTTTTGTTATTTCAATGCCTATTGATAAGGAGAAATAATGCTCAGCATCCCTCCCCCAATGAGTTATTGTTTATATTTTACACCAAGAATAAAAATACCAAAAAACACACAAATATGTCGAGAACCACATTTTGGGACATTATTATCCGAACATTGGAAGCCGTCAAGGTCCCATTGACACCACAAGAAATTTGGAAGAAAGCCAATGAACTTAATCTGATGGGCGATTTCACAACGACCGGGAAAACGCCAGAAGCGTCTATTGCAGCCCGTTGTTATACCAACATCATTGATAATGGCGATAATTCGGAACTCGTTAAAGCCAGTGTGAAACCTACCAAATTCACATTGCGGAAATTTGGGAAAACTGTAACACCAGTAGCTGTTAAGGAGGCAAAAACACCAGCCGTGAAGTTTCAAGAACGCGATTTGCATCCGCTTTTGGTGGCCTACGCTTACGCCAATTCACATTTCAAGGCCCGTGTGAAAACTATTTTTCATGAAGTTTCAAGCAAAAAGCAAAAAGGCCATAACAAATGGTTGCATCCTGATTTGGTAGGGGTGCAGTTTCCCTTCGATGAGTATGAGCAGGAAACATTGGAAATGCAAGACCACCTCTCCGTTTCCTCCATCAAATTATTTTCATTTGAAATGAAAGTGGATCTCACCTTCTCGAACTTGCGAGAATGTTTCTTCCAAGCAGTTTCCAACTCCAGTTGGGCCAATGAGGGCTATTTAGTTGCTCTTCACATTGATGAAGATGCGGATTTCAGAGATGAGATTCGTCGTCTGAACAATGCTTTTGGCATTGGAATCATTCAGCTTGATTCGGAAAATGTAGCAGAGAGTCAGATTCTTTTCCCTGCCAAAGCCAGCACTGACATAGACTGGGATACCGTTAATCGGCTTTGTACAGAAAATAGCAATTTTTCTGAGTTCCTTAAACTGATTTCCGAAGATTGTAAATTGGGTAAAGTTAAGAGCAATTACGATGAAGTCATTAAGCCCGAAGCACTTGAGACATACGTGAATAATAAAAAAATAAAATAATTCTACATTGTAAATTCTTAATTATCATAGCGTGAACGAGATAGAGCAAAACAGCCGAATTGTCGCACCAGTGGTATCAAAATCTTTGGTAGAAGATTTACGGCAGATTATAGAGCAGGCGCGCGGACGTGTGGCGGCTACCGTCAACAGCGAGCTTACTTTGATGTACTGGCACATTGGCGAGCGCATCAACCGCGATGTGTTGGGCAACCAACGTGCTGAGTACGGAAAACAGATTGTGTCAACAGTGTCGACACAATTGCAAGAAGAATATGGAAAAGGGTTTGAAGAACGGACTATCCGCAGAATGATGCAATTTGCGGCAATGTTCCCCGACCTCCGAATTTTGACACCACTGGTGACAAAATTGTCGTGGTCTCATTTTCTGATTGTTATGACGCTGAAGGATGAGGTTAGAAGAGAGTTTTACTTAACTATGGCGGCCTCGGAACAATGGAGTAAACGAACTTTACAAAGCAAAATTGACGGTATGCTTTATGAACGCACCGCCATCAGCAGCAAGCCCGACGCGCTTATCAGGCAGGAACTTTCGCAGTTGCGTGAGGAGAATGTGCTCTCGCCCGACTTGGTATTCAAAAGTCCTTACTTCATAGAATTTACGGGACTGAAAGGAATGTATAGCGAGAAGAGTCTGGAAGATAGTCTAGTGGCTCATTTGGAACAGTTTATCATAGAGTTGGGTAATGGCTTCAGTTTTGTGGCCCGTCAGAAACGGATGGTTATCGACGGCGAAGACTTTTATCTCGATTTGCTGTTCTATCACCGTCGTCTGCACCGCCTCATTGCTATCGATTTGAAACTCGGCAGTTTCAAGGCGCAATACAAAGGACAGATGGAACTTTATCTGCGTTGGCTGGAACAAAACGAGATGGAGCAGGGCGAGGAAACACCACTGGGATTATTGCTCTGTACCGAGGGAGGCGAAGAACAGATTGAATTGCTGCAACTCGACAAGTCTGGCATCAAGGTTGCACAGTATATGACCGAGCTGCCTCCAAGAGAGGTTCTGATACGTCAGATCCAAAAATCATTAGAATCGGCTAAACAGCGGCTTGAAAATAAAATAGATACAGAAGAATAGTTTTTAGGGGTTAGTATTCAGAAATTAGTTGTGGCTGATAATCTATTGATTATCAGCCGCAAACTTTTAATTCTAAATCAATCGGACGCACGCAGTGCGTTCCTACAGAATTTCAACTTTCAATTATCACTTTTCAACCCCAAACCTTGTTACGAGCATTTTTATGAAGTCCTCGCGCCATTTGGCTCTATCGTGTCCGCCGTTGAAAGTCCATTCGGTGACGTCGCCGCCGCTACGGCGCAGAAAATCGATAAGGTTGGCGAAATAAATCATCATGTCGCCTTCCTCCTCCTTACTGCCGCGGTCGATGTAATATTTGGTTGGCACGGCAAGGGGTTTGTAGTCCCACAGCTGGCTGTAAACGGGCGAGAAACACCAGTATTCGCCAAAGAGGTTGGGCATGCGGAAACTCAGCGTGAGACCGAAATCCGCGCTGTTGGAGGTGCCGTAGTAGATGCGTCCCTCACGGGTGTCGGCCACCGAGTAGTTGCTTTCGATGTAGGGGATGAACTCCTGCACGAAATAGTTGAGGTGGTCGTTGTAAATCTGTGTCAGCTGGGGGTCGCCGCTGGCTATAGCCTCCACATATTCGGCGTTGCGGTAGGCCATGCGGAACCCGGGTATGGGATTCTTGTTCTCGTACGATACGGCCACCACCACAGGCTCTATCTCGCCGCTGCCTATCAGCGAGTCGAGCAGCTCTTTGTACCTTCCCGACTGTATCACAAGTCCGTCCTCGCCGTAGATGACGGGATAAGTCTTTGATTTGTTGTAGTTTGCAGGCAGATATACCGCTATGGTGCGGTTTTGTTTCATGCTGTTGCTATAAAACTGGGTTTCAATGTATTGCGATTCGGTAGCGCCCTCTTCGGTCTGTGACTCCTCGGCAGTGGCGAGGGTGTCGATGGCTGTTTCGGGGGCGTTGTTGTTGCCGCAGCCGAAAAACAGGGCTGAGGCTGGCAGAAGTGCCGCAAACAATGTTTTTTTCATAATGGTGATTATTTGATGTTTTTAAGTTCCGAATCGATTATCTGCACAAGCATATCGAACTCTTCGGGGTCGTAAAGACGTGTCATAAAGATGATTTTGCCGTTGGGGGCGATAAGGATGTTGCGCGTTACTCCGGCGTTTTTCTCGGTGTAGAGGGCAAAGATGTCGCCTTTTTCGTCAAGGGCGAGGGGGTAGGTTATTTTGGTGTCGGCGATGAATTTCTTTATCTTTTTTGCGTTTTCTTTGAGGTCGATGCCCACGAGCACAAAGTTGGTGTCTGTTTTGTGGCGTTGCCAAATCTCGTTTTCGATGTGTGGCATCTCCTTGCGGCACACGGGGCACCAGCTGGCGGTGAACTGCAGCATCACCAGCTTGCCGCGCAGCGAGCTGAGCCGTGCCGTATGGCCATCGAGATAGGTGATGGTGAAATCGGGAGCCTCGTCGCCGATGGCCACTGCATAGCCACGTGTCTCTGCGTTTTCCGACGATTTTTCATCCTGCGCCCACGCAAAGCCTGTCGCAATTGTCAATAGTATGATAATCAGGCCTTTTTTCATGCTTTGTTTAGTGATTGGTGATTAGTGAACTGTGATGTGAAGATTTTCAGATTAACAGATTTTCCGATTTTCCGAACATCTTAATATCCAAAAATCATTGTCAATTTTAAACTTTCAACTAATTTCAATTATCAACTTTCAACTTTCAATTTTCCAGTTGTTCAAAGTCCACGCTGCGGATTTTGGCGTAGTTGCGGTAGTGCCATTTGCCTTTTACTACAGCGTCTTTCAGCAGTATGTATCCGGGGTTGGAGCGGAGCATGGTTTCGATAGCTTTTTCGTCGGCAAGGAAATAGGGGATATAGCCCATGTCGTTGTCGTTGAGAAATTTCTCTGCGTCTTCGGGCAGCGAGGCGGTGAGGAACACGTATTTTACGAAGTGCTGTTCGGCAATATCCCTAACACGTTGCATGCTTTCGATGCCTTTGTCGTTTATCTCGCTGACATCGTGGCTTGTAACTATGATAATCGGGTCGGGGGAGCCAATCAGCTCCTTGGTGTGGTCCTCGCCGTCGATGCCAATCATCGAGAAACCGTCGGCTTGTATCTGTGCGGGGTCCACCACACGGCTGTCAACAAACTCCCATTGTTTTTCCCAGTTGGTGTCCTGCATGTACTCCATCAGTTGTTCGGAGGGGAATTCTTTGATTTCGTTGGTGGCTGTGTTTTTGTAGGTTACAAAGCTCTGTATCTTGCCGTCGGTTTGGGTTATCATCTGGTTGCCCACTTTCCACGGACGGAAATCGATAACGGGTTCGTTGTTGATGTTGTAGATGGCAAATCCCACCATCGCGGCCACGGCGAAGAGGAAAATAAGTATGTCGCGCTCGTAGGTGCGGTGTTTCTTTTTGAGGTTGCGGCAGAAGAAAAT
The DNA here is from genome assembly GCA_017443265.1 of Bacteroidales bacterium. Lineage (GTDB taxonomy): Bacteria > Bacteroidota > Bacteroidia > Bacteroidales > P3 > UBA1219. The sequence continues at coordinate 10,803 of JAFSOU010000076.1, forward strand.
CACTATCGTGGGCACCATCAGCACCACGTTTTTCCAGAACGTCTGCCAGTTGGTCAACTTAACGGCGTCGCCGAAACAGCCGCAGTCGGTAACTTTGTTGGTGATGGCGTCGATAAGGGTGGTGACGAGGAAAAATGTCATCATCAGCAGCAGCACCCAAGCGTTGAGTTTGCGCAACGAGTTGGTTATCAGCAATACTCCCACAAGGAACTCAAGGGTTACGAGAGCCACCGAAAGGAAAGTGGCAAAGGGCAGAGCCCATTCGAAACTGAAGCTGCCGATGCTCCATGCGGTCATATATTCTTGTATCTTGTACGATGTGCCCATGGGGTCCACGCCTTTCACAAAGCTGGAAAACAGGAACACAAGTCCCACGAAAATCCTGCAGATGCAGTCGATGATGCGAAGTGTCTTTTCTCTTTCTTTTGTCATGATTGTAATGTTTTAAACTATTAAAACGTTAGTGAAGTGTTTTTATTGTTGTTTTGTTGTTTCTTTTTAAAGCTGTTGCTCATGCCGTTACCAGCGTTTCAGTGCGATTTTTATGTTTCCTTTCGGCTTGCTCAAAGTCATTTGGTTGCAGTCCTCCGAGAAACTGATTCCGAAAATGTCGTCGGCAATGACGATTTTTGTGCCGTCGGAGTTCAGACTCCAATTGTTGCGCGGATTATTTCCAATTTCAACCCATCCTTGGTATTCATTGTCGCTTTTGCGATAGAGGTTAACACTGGAGTGGAATTCCATGATTTCGGAGTGCTTTATGTTGTAAAGGGTGGAGAATTGTTCTGTGTTCCCGATGTTTTGTTCCGCAATCTCCCATTTACCTTCAATAACTTTACCAATGTCCTGTTTGTCAGTTTTTTGACTATTGTTTTCGGTGGCAACGGTTTCTTGTTTTTCTTTAAAATGGTTGAAAATTACGTAAGCACCTCCGGCTACCATAATGACAATCAGAGCGATAAGCGCTTTTCTGCTCATTGCTGTTCCTCCTCGTGCATTTGTATCAGCGAAAACACAGAGTAGTTGAGGATGTCGTTGTAGCTGCCCTCCACGCCTTCGGAGACGAGGGTGCGGCCGTTGTTGTCCTCAATCTGTTTCAGCCGTTTCAGTTTCATCAGTATGATGTCCACCATAGAGCTTACGCGCATGGAGCGCCAAGCCTCGCCGTAGTCGTGGTTTTTGTCGAGCATCAGGTTCATGGCCCCGATGGAGTGCTTGTCGTACAGTTCCATGGCACGTTCCAGCGGCAGGTCCTGCTCGCCGTCAAGGCCCAACTCGCACTGTATCAGTGCCATCACAGAGTAGTTGACCATGGCCACGAAACAGTCCTCGATGTTTTCGTCGATTTTGGCTTCGCCGCACATCTGCACGCTGCGTATGCGGTTGGCTTTGATAAAAATTTGGTCGGTGAGCGACGGCAGACGCAGTATGCGCCACGAGGTGCCGTAGTCGCGGGTTTTCATCTCGAAAAGTTTGCGGCAAACCGCAAGTTCGGCTTCAAATTCTTTCTTGGTGTTCGACATTTTTTTTGCGAAATAATAGTTTTTTTCGTATTTTTGCAACCGATTGCAATTTGAAGGCTTTTTGCACACGTTTGCTGCCTTGTGGCAGATGGTGTGTGTTGCAACAAATTGTCAATCAGCAATATGTATAATGCTACAAATGCGTTATACCATTTACAAAAATACGTTTTTTTCTGCAAAAAAACATTATGGTGCTGCAAAAAAAGATATATGACGGCGATAAGCCCTTGATTATGGGCATACTGAACGTAACTCCCGACTCGTTTTTCGACGGGGGACGCTACCTTACCGACGAGGCGGTTGTGGCCCGTGCCCGACAGCTCGTTGCCGAGGGTGCCGACATCTTGGACTTGGGAGCCGTGTCCACCCGTCCCGGAGCCGCTTTGCCCGATGCCGACGCCGAACTGCAACGACTTCTGCCTATGCTCGAGCTGGTGCGTGCCGAATTTCCCACAGTGCCTCTGTCCATCGACACGTTCCGCGCCAGCGTGGCCGAGGAGTGCGTCAAAGCCGGCGCCGACATTATCAACGACATTTCGGGCGGACTTTTCGACGACCGTATGTTCCCCGCCATTGCCGCCTTGCAGGTGCCTTACGTGCTTATGCACAACCGCACCACGCCCGACCGCATGGCACAGGACACCCGCTACGACGACGTTACTGCCGAGGTGGTGCGGTTCCTCTCCGAAAAACTCGACACCCTGTACCGCCTTGGCGCAAAGGATGTTATCATCGATCCGGGCTTTGGTTTTGCCAAGACTTTGGAGCAGAACTACGAGCTTATGCGCCACCTCGACGCCTTTGCCGTTTTCGACGAACCCCTGCTCGTGGGAATCTCGCGTAAGTCGATGATTTACAAGCTGCTCGGCAATACCCCCGACGAGGCTCTAAACGGCACAACCGTCCTCAACACTTTTGCCCTGCTGCACGGTGCCAAAATATTGCGTGTGCACGATGTGAAAGAAGCCGTGCAGTGCGTAAAAATTGTCTCACTGCTGAAAAATACATAATTATGACAATACTCTTTTTGAACGGACTGATACATTTTTCGTGGGTAGATGTTATTGATATTCTGCTCGTTGCGGTACTTATCTATTTTGTTTTCAAACTGGTGAAAAACACCAACGCCATACGCATTTTCCTTGGTATTTTTGTAATATACATCCTTTGGCAGGTTGTGGACCTGTTGCAGATGCGGCTTTTGGCCGACATTCTGGGCAAATTCATCAGCGTGGGCGTGCTGGCATTGGTGGTGGTGTTCCAACCCGAGATACGGCGTTTTCTGCTGCTGCTCGGCAGCCGTCCGTTTAAGGATACCAGCAAGATTAACCTTTTTAAGCATTTCACCACCCGCAAGAAAAACATGCAGCAGCTGGAGCCGGTGATACAGGCCTGCCAGCGTATGGCACAGACCAAGACCGGCGCACTTATCGTTTTCGGGCGCGGCGGCGACCTCAGCGAGATTATCGACACCGGCGAAAAAGTGAACTCCACGCTCTCATCGGCTTTGCTGGAGACCATCTTTTTCAAGAACACCCCCCTTCACGACGGTGCAGTGGTGGTGGACGGCAACAAGATAGTGGCGGCACGCTGCATACTGCCAGTGTCGTCCAATCCCGACATAAACCCCAACCTCGGGTTGCGCCACCGCTCGGCACTCGGACTTACCGAACTCACCGACGCCGTGGCCATTGTAGTCTCCGAACAGACAGGCTCCATCTCCCTTGTGGACGGAGGAAACATACATTATAACATCTCCGCCACCGAACTCCGCGAAAACCTCGAGAAAAAACTTACCGACCTGCAGTCGTGATGATTGTGTAGGTGAGGGAACTTTTTATTTTAATGTAGAAGAAAAAATTGATAGATATTTAAAAAAAAATAGTATCTTTGCAGTTCAAAAAATAATAGAAAAAATAGCAAATTATGAATATGTATTTAAAAATATTATACTATTTGTTATATATTTGCGTTGCTTGTTCAACTTTGGCACAGGGAATTGAAAATAATACTTATATCATTTCCAGTGCTTACACAGCTACCGCAGTACAGGATGGCCGTCTTGAAATTCGCTCTGTTAGCCTTACACTAACCGCTGACAGCCTCGCAAAAGACGCTCCCACAACCTTTTACGCTTTGCCTCTCCGTTCAGAACAGCTCCACCCCGTGCCTGCCACTCTGAAACTCGTTACCGCCGGCAACAACCACGGTTACAGACTGTTACCCAACGGGGACCATTTCCCCAAGGGAGCCACCCTGCGC
>JAFSOU010000077.1 GCA_017443265.1 Bacteroidales bacterium
ACCATAACGTATCAGTAGCTGTCATAATCCTGTCTCGATATGGTGAATGTCTAAAATCAATCCAAGTGCCGCGAAAATCTATAACCCCATCTACTTTTCCTTGAAAAACAAAAAAAGTTCCAGTGTCAACAACTACTTTTGCACTCATAGCCAATATTTCTTTTTTGCTTTTCCCATAATACAAACATTGTTCATCTTCCAGTTGAAATTTCATTTCAGTTAAACTGTCTATTAGTTGTTCATGGTTGCAACAAATCGCAGGTTCATAACTTACTCCAGATCTTGTCCACCAGCCACCCAAATAACAAGCAACACATAATCCGAAAATCATTAATGCAAAAAACATTTTTTTCATTTAAAATAAGGGGACTTCTAATTTTACATTATTTCTGATTTCATAGTCATTTTATCCGATTTTTTGCGAAGTCTGGTGAACAAAAAACGAACAAAACGACACTGCAAATTTACGATTTTTTTTGTTGATGTCCACAGTCCAATGTTTGAAGTCTATGAAACACTACACTATGGACCGGGTGCTCTAAATTGATTATTTTTCTTTATACGATAGATGTAAACATTGTTAGCTTGAAAACTATCCCATTCTGGTATTAAAGGAGTTCGTTTGTCAAAATACAAGTCGTCAGCACTCTTGGTTAAATATGGAGAATGATGCAAATCTTTTATTTTCTTTTGATAAGTTATAAGATAATCATATCTTGTAAAATCAAATTCATTGGCAATTTTTTCTGCAAAAATCGAATCATAAATTTGATTATTTAAATAAAAAGTCCTATAATGCTTTGTTAGCCAATATATAAATTCCTCTTTGCTACTAGCATATTCAAAACCCATAAATTGAGAATTATCAAATTCGGAACACGGCTTTTCTATCTCTTTTGCTAACTCAAAAGAAACTTTGCGTGGATAATAGTAATACCAAATACATAATCCGACAATAAACACAACTATTAAAACAATATATAACATTATTTTTTTCATTTTGTATTTTATTTTGGAGGTAATCCGACACAATTATGGGGACTTCTAATTTTACATTATTTCTGATTTCATAGTCATTTTATCCGATTTTTTGCGAAGTCTGTTAAACAAATAACGAACAAAACGTCACTGCAAAGTTACGATTTTTTTCATACTTTTTTCTCTTGAAAGAAAAAAGTAACAAAAAAGTTCAAGAACGCTTTTTTATTCTCCGCCCTTCGGGCTATCGAAAGCTCCAAAGTTTTTGGGTTGTATGAGTGTACTCCGCTTCGCTATCGAAACTGCCACTGGCAGTTTCTTCATCACCTATCCAGCCCACAAGCCCCTGCTTCCCGTTTTTTATTCTCCGCCACTTTGTGGCTATCGGAACAGCCACTGGCGGTTCCTTCACTGTTCGGCCCAACGCGCGTTGATTTTTTGCAAAAATCGTTTGGTTGGGGCTGTTGCCGGTTATGCTATGGGCGGTGCAGTGTGGCATTAGTTTTTTGCATGTTTTTTTGTTGTGGAGTATCAACAGCCTTGCGAACGTTTACTCTTTATAACTGCTGATGAAATTTTTTTGGAAAAAATGGGTTATAGGATCAAAAAAAAATTTCTGTATGGTTTGAATTTTGAGAATATGTTATATAATTCTTTTGAATTCACCGCCTTTGCCCAACCTGTTTTTTCATCTTGTATTCCGATTGTATTATTATCTAATACGAAATTGGTTTTTAAAACCAATTTCCCTTCACGAAATACAACTATTTCACTGGTTACGGTTGACATATCTCCACCACTAAATTCAAAAGTAAAGTTATTTTTCAATTGTTCCAAAACCTCATTATCTGAACAAATTAAGACTTTTCTTTTGGTTATTTCTTGTGGCAATTCATTGATGTCGTCAAGAGTAAATAATAACAATACTTTGTTTCTTCCCGATTCAAAATTAATATTCTTCAAAGGATTAAACTTTTCATTGTCTTCTTTATCAAGATATAGTACTTGATTTTCATGATTATTTATAATAATGGGGAATCCTCCAATACATAGATACAATGATAACAAACCGAAAATTATTAACGACAGAATTACTAATATTCTTCTTCTTTTCATTGTTTTAACCTCCTTCCATTTATTATAACCTCTTCCCCATTATTTTCTTTAAGGGGACTTCTAATTTTACATTATTTCTGATTTCATAGTCATTTTATCCGATTTTTTGCGAAGTCTGTTAAACAAATAACGAACAAAACGACACTGCAAAGATACGATTTTTTTTCATACTTGTAATAGTTTATAACGTTATCTAAAGTCTAGGGTTAAATGAGCTATCTCGGATCTCAGTTCTTCAACTCAAAGAATGCTCCACGGCTGTATATGAAGTATTCCGGAAATTCTGTTCACCGCCAAAATTGCGAACCACATCGCCCCTGTGGTATGTGCGTCGGATTCGGGGGTTGAGCCGAAGTCGTTTATCACAAGTTCGGCCTGTACGCCGTTCTGCAACAGAAATTGGTTGAAATTTTCGGTGTTTACGGGCGGCACGGTGTTGTCGGTGCTGCTGTGGAACAAAACCAGATTCTCGTCGCCGCGGGGTGTCCATCCTTTGCACAGGTTGCTGTGGTCGAAAGTGGCAATCAACCGTTGGCTATTCTCCGAATTGAGGTCCATCATATCTGTAGTGAGGAATTGCGACAGTCGCGACACTCCCATCAGGCTGTCCACCTGCACACGGCGGTAGCGTTTGCTCAGCACCCACTCGTCGATATGGCTCAGCAGCGGCTCACGAAATATATCGGAACGCGGTATGCTCAAATTGTATATGTTGTTGTAGGCAAGGATGACTTGTACCACGGTGCCGGGCTGGTCGGTGCTGTCGGTGGTTACCATATAGTTGTATGTGGCAGGCAGGTCGTAGATGCCGCCGCCGGCTATGGCCAACGTTATATGCAGGTCGGGATAGTTTTCGGCCACGAGTTTCACCACTCCCATAGCTGTTTGTCCGCCCTGCGAGTATCCGCACACAAACAGGTTGTCGTCCCACGTGTAGCCGTGCCATGCCAGCAGTTTTTTTGCGGCAAGCAGCGCATCGATGCTGGCCTGCGCGTTGGCATCGGCAAAGCAGTAGGCCTGACCATATTGTTCCGACACCCCGAAACCGTAGTAGTCGGCCGACACGGTGATAAGTCCGCTGCCCACCATCTTTTTCTCGATGTCGAGGTTGCCGCGCGAAGGACACTCGTCGGCACGGAAAACGGAGATATGGTTGTATAGCATAAAGCCGCGCGAGCGGCGTTTTTCGACAACGCTGTCGGCCAGCACAATGGCAGCCGAGAGCTGGACCGGCTCACCGTAAGGGTCGGTGGAGGTGTAAACAAAATTGTAGGCCGTGGCTCCTTGGTCGGCATAATGCACGGTATCGGTGAAACTCATGCCCTCCGGCGGAGCAGGAGGCTGAGGGGTAGTGGTTTCATCGTCTTTCTGACAAGATGAGAACAATGCCACAGCGGCGACGAATAAGAAAGTGGCCGCAAAAATGGTGGCCCGCACAAAGGATTTTGTTTTCATATTTTTTATATTTACACAGCGATTTATTATTTATCACACATACATATATCGCTTCTCTACGAGACGCCGATTTGGAGTTTTTTTTGTTTATCCTCCAGACTGCACTCCCAGTTTTCTCCGCTTCGCTATCGAAACAGCCACCGGCAGTTTCTTCATCGGGGTTAATAAAATGATGTGTCTCCGACACATTTAATGTATTATTTTCAACACGGGGGCGTTGCCCCCGTCTATATTTTTTTGCCCCTTCGGGGCGCTTTCTCCGCTCCCGTTGGTCGCTATCGAAACATCCACTGGATGTTTCTTCACCCCTTCGGGGCGTTTTGGTATCGTTATTTAAACTTTCAATTATCAAATTTCAACTTTCAACTATTCAGAAAGTTGTTGCTGTATAAGTTTAATCTGGTCGCGGTATTTGGCGGCTTCGAGGAAGTCCATCTCCTTGGCGGCTTTCTGCATCTTGCGCTGTGCGTCGCGGAGCTCTTTTTTCAGTTGCTCCTTGCTTTTGCGGAAATGTGCTGTCGGCTCGGCCACTTCGTTTTCGGCGGCCTTATGCTGTTCATCGGTAGTATCGTTGCCATACAGCTGCGGCTCGGCGGGCAGAGGCCGTTCGGCGTTGGCGCGTTCTATCACGGAAGTCTGACCGAGTATGGCCTCGGTGGACTTCACTATCTGCTTGGGCACAATGCCGTGTTCCTCGTTGTAGCGTATCTGTTTCTCGCGGTGACGGTTGGTCTCGTCGATGGCGCGTTGCATGGAAGCGGTGATTTTGTCGCCGTAGAGTATGGCTTTGCTGTGCACGTTGCGCGCGGCACGTCCTATGGTCTGTATCAGCGCCCTGTCGGAACGCAGGAAGCCCTCTTTGTCGGCGTCGAGGATTGCCACCAACGACACCTCGGGCAGGTCCAGCCCTTCGCGCAGCAGGTTCACTCCCACCAGCACGTCGAACACTCCCATACGCAGGTCGCGCATAATCTCCACACGCTCCAGAGTGTCCACATCGCTGTGTATGTATTTGGAGCGGATGCCGAGGTTGGTGAGGTAGCGGGTAAACTCCTCGGCCATGCGTTTGGTGAGGGTAGTAACGAGCACACGCTCGTTTTTGGCCACCACGGTGTTGATTTCGTCGAGCAGGTCGTCCACCTGAGTGATGGCAGGACGCACCTCCACCACGGGGTCGAGCAGCCCGGTGGGACGTATGAGCTGTTCCACCACCACACCCTCGCTCTCCTGCAGCTCGTAGTCGGCAGGGGTGGCACTCACGTAGATGGTCTGGTTGGTGAGTGCGTAGAACTCGTCGAAAGTAAGGGGGCGGTTGTCCAACGCCGAGGGCAGACGGAAACCGTATTCCACCAGCACGGTCTTGCGCGAGTGGTCGCCGCCGTACATGGCATGTATCTGCGGCACCGTTACATGACTTTCGTCGATGACCAGCAGGAAATCGTCGGGGAAATAGTCGATAAGGCAGAAGGGGCGCGAGCCGGGCGGACGTCCGTCGAAATAGCGCGAATAATTTTCGATGCCGCTGCAGTAGCCCACCTCGCGAATCATCTCAAGGTCGTAGTTGACACGCTCCTCAAGGCGCCGGGCTTCGAGGTTGCGGCCTTCGGCGTAGAACTGGTCGCGACGCTCGAACATATCGTTCTCTATCTGAAAAAGGGCGTCGTTGACACGCTCCTTGGAGGTGAGGAAATTACCGGCAGGATAAATCACAATCTCCTCCTTGGTTTCCATACGGTGGCCGGTAAGCGGGTCGAAAGTCTCGAGACTCTCTATCTCGTCGTCCCAGAAGGAGATACGATAACAAAAATCGGCGTAGGAAGGGAACACATCCACGGTGTCGCCTTTTACGCGGAAACGTCCGTTGCTGAACTCTATCTCGTTGCGCGAATAGAGCGAATCCACCAGCATAAGCAGGAACTTGTCGCGGCCGAGCCTCTGCCCCACTTTCAAATATATAGTGCCTTTTTCGAACTCCTCGGGATTGCCGATGCCGTAGATGCACGACACGGAGCTGACCACAATAACGTCCTTGCGGCCGGAAAGCAAGGCCGAACTGGCACGGATACGCAGCTTGTCGAGCTCGTCGTTGATTTGCAGGTCCTTCTCGATGTAGGTGTTGGTGGAAGGTATGAAAGCCTCCGGCTGGTAATAGTCGTAGTACGACACGAAATACTCAACGGCGTTGTTGGGGAAAAACTGCTTGAACTCGCCGTAGAGCTGTGCGGCAAGGGTTTTGTTGTGGCTAAGTATCAGTGTGGGTTTGCCAATACGGGCTATAACGTTGGCAACGGTAAAGGTCTTGCCCGAGCCGGTAACGCCAAGCAGCACCTGCCCACGCTGTCCGGCACGCAGTCCCGCCACCAGCTGGTCGATGGCCTCGGGCTGGTCGCCCATAGGCTCAAAATCCGCTATCAACTGAAAATCCGACATTTATGCTAACTTTGATAATTTGCTTGGTTTTGCAAAGATAAGATTTTTTTGAGAAAGTGATGAGTGAATAGTGATTAGTGATGAAGAAAGGTTCAGCGAACCTTTCGATAGCGAAGCGGAGAACAAAAATCAATTTTCAACTTTCAACTCTCAATTTTCAACTATCGAAGTCCTGCGTGGCGGTTGGCCCGGCGTTCGGTGTAGAAAACGTCGTATTGGCGGCCTTTTCCGAACCTGTTGTGCCAGAGCAGGTGCAGCACCGACGGCAATCCGATGACAAGCAGATACAACGGTCCGAAAATCTTGGAATCCACGGTGTGTCCGTCCAACTCGTGGCGCACCACACGCTGGTCGCCGGCATGGGCTGGACTTACAATGGCGAAACTGCCCAGCGACACCCCGCTGGCACCCTTGGGCATACGTGCGGCAAATGCCACGCTATAATGGCGGTAGGCGATTTTTTTCACCGGACGCGACACAGCAAGCCACACCAACGCGACAAGATTCTGTGGCAGTTGCCAAAGAAACAACAATCCGAATATCAAAGCATTACACAGTTTTTTCATCAAAAACACATCACTATTTGCCACGGCAAAAATATATTTTTTTGGCGTAACTGTTGAAAAAAAAGAGAAAAAAGTGTATTTTTGCACCTTGATTTTTTACGTATCTGCAATGCCAAACAACAAGTCGAAAACCACAACTGCACCGAAAAGAACGGCACCCGTCGCCGTTATGCTTTTTCTTGTGATAAGCATTGCATTTGGTCAAAACATGCCCGACACCTCGCTGTTCGACGCACACATCCACTATACCAAAACCGACACCCTCCCCTACCGCATCTATTGCTCCGAGAAAGCCAAAGCCGCCGATTCCGACAGAAACGTCCCCGCCCACGGGCAGCCTTTGGTGGTTTTTCTTCACGGAGCCGGGGAGCGAGGCAACAACAACATCGACCAGCTGCGTCTGGGAGTGCGTTTCTTCCTCAACGACAGCGTAACCGACCGCTACTCCTTCATACTTCTCGCCCCGCAATGTCCACTTAACAAACGATGGGTGAACACCGACTGGACCCTTCCGTCGCACACCATGGACGCCGAGCCCACAGCGGAGATGAAAGGGGTGTTCTGGCTCATCGACAGTCTTGTTTACACCGGAACCGTTGACAAAAACCGCATCTACATCTGCGGCATCTCCATGGGGGGATTCGGTGTATGGGACGCCCTATCGCGACGGCCCGAGACCTTTGCGGCAGCCATTGCCATCTGCGGCGGCGGCGACACCAAACAGGCAAAACGTCTGAAGACAATACCCATCTGGGCTTTCCACGGAAAAAAAGACAAATTAGTGCAATATAAGCGTAGCAACGACATGTACGGCAGTGTGAAACGCGCCGGCGGGAAAAACATCATCCTCACTTCGTACGCCAACACAGGACACGGATGCTGGGACAAAGCAATGTCAACCCCCGGATTGTTCAACTGGCTGTTCAACAAACAAAACAATGGCAAAACAAAAACAAAATAAGACGAAGGTAGAGGCCAAAAACGCCCAAGCGGAACCCAAGCGGAAGAAAATCAGCCGCAAACGGGTTCCCAACAACTACTGGGAATACGTGGGGCTTCTGGCCGCCACTCTTGTTTTGTTCGCAACAATATCACTCACCATAGGGGATTTTCCTATATCGATGGAACTCAGGGCGATGAGTCTGAAAAACTATACCGAAACGTCCGTTCACGACACCGTAGCACAACCCAACGATACCGCGTCGGCCGACTCTGCAGCATCGTCAACACCACAGCCAACCCCCGTTTTCGCCGACAGCGTGGAAGCCTCCGTATCCGTTTCGCCCAACACCCTCGAGAAAACCTATTTCTACAACCGTCCCGACACTTCGTCGGGTGAGAAAATACTGCTCATAGGCGATTCGATGAACGAAAACCTGCGCATACGACTCAACGACTACTGCATCAAAAACGGACACGAGATGCACTGCGTAATATGGTACGGATCCACCACAAAACAGTTCGGAACCTGCGACACCCTTGCACATTTCATCCGCAAGACAGGCGCCACATACGTACTTCTCACCTTGGGAGCCAACGAACTGTTTATCCGAAACATTGCCGAAAAACGCACAGGCTACGTCAAACACATCATCGAACAGATGGGTAACCTGCCCTTTGTGTGGATTGGACCGCCAAACTGGAAAGACGACACCGGAATTAACGACCTTATACTGCAACACGTGGGGCCGGGACGATATTTCGAATCGAAGAAACTGTCGTTCGAACGCAAGAAAGACGGTGCCCACCCCACCAAGTCGTCGGCGTTCAACTGGATGAACCGCATTGCCGAATACCTGGGCAACGACGCCCTGCACCCCATCGCCATGACACCCCCCGACACTAACTACAACAAATTGCCACACACCACAATACTTCAAATGGTAAGAGAATGAACTACAACGAAATACTACGCGACATTTTTGTTTACCAGCCCGAAGCGCCGCTGATGTTCAACAGTCCTGTATTCTGGCTGTTCGGCATCATAGTGCTGTCGGTGTATGCGGCCATTTACCGCAACAAGCTTTCGCGCACGGTGTTCCTGTTAGCCTTCAGCCTTTTTTTCTATTACAAGACTAGCGGCATTTTCGTTCTGCTTCTGGCAGGCACACTAACGGCGGTGTATTTCATCACCCGATGGATGAGCTCCTGCCAAGGGAAAGGGCGTCGGTGGCTGCTTGCTCTGAACGTTGTTCTCGTTTTGGGAATACTTGGCTATTTCAAATACGCCAACTTCATTGGAGAGAACGTCTTCGCACTGATGGGAGAGCAATACCACCGCCTCGACATAATGTTGCCGGTAGGCATCTCCTTCTATTCATTCCAGCTGCTAAGCTACGCCATCGACGTGTACCGCAAGGAGCTCGAAAACGAGAGAAGTTTCCTCAACTACGCCTTCTATATCACTTTCTTCCCACAACTCGTGGCCGGCCCCATAGTGCGTGCCAAGAATTTCCTGCCACAGCTCCGAAAAGCCGTAGTGGTGCGCCGCACCGAAGTGGAGAAAGGTTTTTTCCTGATAATGATAGGCCTTGTAAAGAAATGTATCTTTGCCGACTACCTGGCACAATACAACGACCTTGTTTTCGGCAATCCCGGCGCATATAGCGGTCCCGAGACACTGTTTGCCGTTTACGGCTACGCCATACAGATTTACTGCGACTTTTCCGGCTACACCGACATGGCAATAGGTATGGGAAAAATGATGGGCTTCGACCTAGGTATAAACTTCAACAAGCCATACCAGAGCACCTCGCTCACCGATTTCTGGCGGCGTTGGCACATAAGCCTCTCGTCGTGGCTCCGCGACTACCTTTACATCCCGCTCGGCGGCAACCGCAAAGGCAAAATACGCACCCACATCAACCTGCTCATCACCATGCTACTCGGCGGACTGTGGCACGGCGCCAACTGGAAATTCATTTTCTGGGGTGGCATGCACGGATTGGGACTTGTAATCGACAAACTGTGGCGGAAAATCACCAAAGGCCAACTGAGCGAAAACCGCATTGCCAAAGTGTTGGGATGGTTCATCACCCTGCATTTCGTAATTGCCCTGTGGGTGTTCTTCCGAGCCGACAGTTTCCACACAGCCATCCAAATACTACAACAAATTTTCACACCGTCTAGCTGGCCGCTGATTCTCACTTTCCTGCAAACCAGGATGCTGTTCGTGGTGCTACTTATTGCCGCCATCGCAATCCACGCCATACCTTCCTCGCGTTTTTCGGATATCGAAAACGCTTACATACGCACCCCGTTCATTGTAAAAGCAGTGGCTTTCGTGCTTCTTGTTCAGGTGATAATTCAAATACAGGGCACCGACGTGCAACCTTTCATATACTTCCAATTCTAAAACAACAAGCAGCAACATGTTGAAATCTGTGTACAATCATTAAAAAAATCATCTTTTTTTCGTAAATTTGTAGTAAATATTAAAAATTCACATTTATTCACAACCCACTGACAATGAATAAAAAAAACACACTATTCGGGCTTATCGTAATAGGAATTTTATACTTTATTTTCGGTTTTGTTACATGGCTCAACGGCACGTTGATACCTTTTTTGCAGACCGCCTGCCAGCTTAGCGAGGTGGCTGCGTACCTTGTAACTTTCGCCTTCTACATCTCCTATTTCGTGTGGGCGTTGCCCTCGTCGGCAATACTCAAACGCACGGGCTTTAAAAACGGCATAGCCATAGGACTTTTCGTGATGGCTGTGGGCGCAGGACTTTTCATACCTGCCTCGTACACAAGGTCGTACATACTGTTCCTCGTGGCCCTGTTCATCATGGGCTCCGGTCTGGCGCTGATGCAGACGGCCGTCAATCCTTACGTTACCATCCTTGGCCCGCACGAAAGTGCCGCCAAACGTATGTCCATTATGGGCATCTGCAACAAATTTGCCGGCATCCTCGCCCCTATCATCCTCGGCACCATACTGCTTACAGGCTTCGACGCCCTGAACGAGGGCATACAAAACGCCACCGCGGCTGCCGACAAGGAGGCGCTGCTCGACGAGCTTTCCACACGCCTTGTGCGCCCCTACACAGTGATGACCATTATCCTCACCCTGCTCGGACTGCTTATCTGCTTTATGCACCTACCCAAAGTGGAGGACGACGGCTCCGATGAAATCAGAGGCCACACCAGCATCTGGCGGCAGACACGCCTGTGGTTCGGCGTTATAGCCCTGTTTTTCTACGTCGGCGTGGAGGTGATAGCCGGCGACACCATCATCAAATACGGCATGAGCCTTGGCGTGGCGCAGGAGTCGGCCAAATATTTCACCAGTTTCACGCTGATAGCCATGGTGTTAGGCTATTTCATAGGCGTGGTTCTGATACCCAAGGTCATCAACCAGCGTCAGGCGCTGGTAGGCTGTGCGGTAACGGGCATTGCCCTTTCGGCAGTGGCCATAGCCATCCCCGGCGGAGTTGCGGCCGATTTCCCCTTCATCGACCTCGGCACTTTCAGCCCTATACAGATGCACGTGCCGCTCACAGTCCTGTTCGTGGCACTGCTCGGATTGTCCAACGCCCTTGTATGGCCCGCCATCTGGCCTCTGGCACTGGAAGGCGCGGGCGAGCATACCAAAACGGGCTCGGCACTGCTTATCATGGCTATTGCAGGCGGCGCCACACTGCCCCTGCTCTACGGCCGGCTGGCACAAGCCTGCGGCACACAGTACGCCTACCTTATTGCCATACCTTGCTACCTCGTAATTCTGGCCTTCGCCATCTATTGTAGAAAGAAATAATAAAAAAACACTATATGCTTTTTCTTAATATCTCGGATTATTTGCCTATGGACACAACAGGGTACCGTATTTTGGTGTCGCTGCTGGCTTTAGTGGTATCGATAATAATTCTAAACCTTGTCAACAAGACAAAACTCAACCGTTTCGTAAGCGAGAAAATCAAATTCATTGCCGCCGGCATTTTCTTGTCGGGCATAATCCTTTATATGATAGGCTTCTGGGACGAAGGTTCCAAGGGCAACATACTTACGCTTTTCTTCCGTGCCTCGCTGTCGTCGCTGGAGATGTTCGTGTCGCATTCC
This sequence comes from Bacteroidales bacterium, assembly GCA_017443265.1. Lineage (GTDB taxonomy): Bacteria > Bacteroidota > Bacteroidia > Bacteroidales > P3 > UBA1219. The sequence continues at coordinate 11,609 of JAFSOU010000077.1, forward strand.
GACCTTATCGAAGTCCGCCACAGCATGCACGAAAACGCATTGTACATGTTTGTCTTTGCCTTTGTACATTTCCTTGCAGTGCTTTTGAGCGCCATCTTGATAATACCTCTTATAGCCTACATCTGGCACTCAAAACACGTGCTGCGCAAACTGCGCACCCCGCGCCTGTTCATTTTCTGGGGCGAGAGCACCAGCTCTTTCATGCTTGCCGAGGATATCATACGCACACAAAAGAACAACAACTACAGGATACTATTCCTTGAAACTCCTAAAGACGGCAAAAGCTCCGATTCGTCGATACATTTCACGCACCTTTTCAGCGGCTCGTTGGTGAAAAACGAGCGCATGGAACACATAACCTCCATAAAAGCCCTGTTGCTCTCCAGCAAAGTGAGCATACTGAAACGCGACAACGAGCAGTCGCTCAAAGACCTCTTTCGCTATGCAGGGCTTTCGTTTTTGTACAACTGCCTCGCCAAGGACACCATCCAAGACATAAAAATCTTCTTCCTGTCGAGCGACCAAGAGATGAACCGCAAAAACGCCGCCGCCCTCATCACCACCAGCGAGCCGCAAGACAGCCCCATGCTTAAAAAGAAAATCGAGGTGTACTGCCATTCGTTCTACAACGACCTGTGCGTGGTTTACAGCTACGGCTCGCTGTATATGCGCAGTCTCGGCAAAAACAACATAAGCCTCAGCATTGTGGACTCGGCACGCCTTTCGATAGTGGAACTGAAAAACAACCCCATACACCACCCCGTAAACTACGTGAATCCCGACACCACCACAGCCACGGCACGTAAACCTTTCACAGCACTGATTGTCGGTTTCGACGAGTCGGGCGAAGAGGCTCTGAAATTCGTATATGAATTCGGATGCTTTGTCGGCCCCGACGGCAAAAAGAACCCACTCAAATGCTATGTGCTTTGTGCCAATGCTGAGGGTACCAAAAACCGCTACTATCTGGCACACCCCTCTTTCGCCAACAACCCCGAGGTGGAGTTCATCTCTTTCTCGAAAAACTCCAAGGAGTTCCACGCATGGGAGAGAAACGTGCTTAACGACCTCAACTTCGTGTTTGTGAACACCGGCGACGATATGACCAACCTCGGCATGGCCACCGACATACTGCACCTCGCCCACCGCAACCGCACCACCGACCCGCATTTTTTCAAAATATTCATCCGCTCTTACGACGTAAAGTATTATAACGAACTTTGCGACATGGCTGCCTACTACAACAACACTAACCCCGAATGGGGCGAGAACGTGGTGGTGTTCGGCTGCAAAAGAGACTTGTTCACCTACAAAAGCGTGGTGGAACAGCAGGCCGTGATGGACTCCGTAGCTTTCTACAACGTCTTTGCCAAGATGACCGGACGCGAAAACTGGATGGAACGCTATATGCGCCTGAGCCGCACCTACGCACAACATCAAGAGCTGGCATACTCTCTCAACCAAGATATGTCCAACTATTGGCACGCCCGCACCAAGGCACTGCTTGCCGGTGTAAACAACGCCTCCGACAAAGAGCGTTTCGAAAAGCTGCTGGAATGCGTGGCCACACGCCCCGACATGACGCATTACAACAATGAACTGGAACAATGTAGAACCACCGAGGAACGGAAAAATATTGTACGCAAATACTGCACCTACCAAGGCACCGACGAACAACGCCAAATACTGTTCAACCTTGCCAAGACAGAACACATGCGCTGGTGCGCCATGATGGAGATAATGGGATACACCCCCTACTACGACGACATCCAAGACGGCGACGACAGATTAAAAGACACCATTAAGAAAAAGCACTCCTGCATGGTCAGCATCGAAAAAATGCAGACAGTGTCGTCGCTTAGCGAGACAATACCCTACGACTACACCGTGGTGGACATCTGCCTGCGCATGGCAGCAGGGTTGATAACCATGTAATTCAACGTCAAGACAATAAAAAATCAGGGATACGCCCCGCACGGACATATCCCTGATTTTTTTTACGAGTTCTATTGCCCCGAGCTATTTCTCGGCTTTTGCATCTTCGGCCACAGCCTCTTGCTGTTCTGCGGCTTCCTCAATCATATCGTCAATCTTTTCGCTCATATTAACCATACGTTCCTTGTCCGGATTGCGGTAATACAGCTCGTTGTTCAGATATTCCTGAATGGCGATGAGAGTGGGCTTGGGCAGCTGCTCGTAGTAACGCACCACCTCTATCTGCTCGCGGTTCTCGTAAATTTCGTCAACAGAGTCGGTGGACGAGACGAACTCTTCAATTTTCTTGTTCAGCTCACGTTTCATCTCCGACGAAATCTGGTCGGAACGCTTGGCCAGCATAGCCACGGTCTCGTAGATATTGCCTGTCTGGGTGTCGAACTGGCGCACATCGCGGGTGATGGTCGTACTTGTTGTCTTGTATTTCTTTATATCCATTGTAATATTATTTTTATTTCGATATTTTGGCTAATATGTTTCTGCTCTTGTTGTAAATGTTCTGCAAGTCGGTCTTGTATTTGGGATTGGACACCAGGGCGCCGAAACGCTCGAAATCGGCCACCACCTGTTTGGTGCGTTCCTCCACTTTCGACTCCTGGCTGTTGATGGCCAGCTCGTAGCCCGATTTTATCATATAGTACATCGCGTCCTCCTTGCTTGCCGACTCGGGATAATTGTTGATAAAATTGCCTAACGACACATACGCTGCGTGATAGGCTTCGATTTTGTAATAGCCGTAGGCTATCTCGTACTCCTTCTTCATAAGCTTGGCGCGCATCTCGTCAAGGTAGCCGTTAATTTCGGGGGTGTGGGTGCTCGAAGGATATTTCTCCAAGTACGTCTCGAAATCGGATATGGCCTCCTTGGTTAGTGTCTGGTCCAGCGTGTAGGTGGGCGACTCGATGTATTTGCAGTAGGCCGAACGGAAAAGGGCCTCCTCGGCGTGACTGCTGTAGGGGAACATTTTCACGAAACTCTTGAACTGGTAGCCCGCCGAGCGGTAATCCTTGGTCTTGAACAAAGCCTGGGCATAGTACCACGACACATTCTCGGCCTTGTCGCGACCGCGGTAGTACATAGTCAGGTTTTCGAAAAACTGCACGGCACGGTCGTAGTCGCCTTTGTTGTAACTGTCCATAGCAACCTTGTATTTGGCATCGAAATCGCTGCCTTTGAGCACTTTTTCATACTTGTTGCAACCAACCAACAAACTGATTGCCAATACGATAGTCGTGTATATACTACATTTGTTCATAACGTGCAAAGTTACAATTTTTTTTGCAAATAATTCCATTTTATATGGAGTTTGTATCAAATTTTAAAACAATTTCCTGAATATCAAAATATTATGACTTAACTCAAGATTGAGAGTAATAAATAACGGAATTTGCTGTGGTTTATTGCATGAAAATTTGAACCTCGTCCCGAGGTCATTCCACAGAGTCGCACAAACTCAAAAAAAAACGACCGAAATAAAAAAAAGAGACAATAAATCGGAATATTTTTCGTATATTTGCAGGCAATTTCCGAACTTGTCGGCGCACGGCTTTTGGCTGTTCCGCGACTTGCAAGGAGACTGTCCGGCACAATCGTCACGCATTGACTTACAGCCAAATACCTGTCCGTCGGTGCAAGTGGTGATGTGTGCGGAAATTTGATTTTTAATACAGAAACAACACTATTTTATAACAAAAACACAATGAAAAAACAACTTTTTATCGGATTGGCGATAGCTTTTGCCACCCTCGGCACCGCCAAAGCCCAGTCTAACGACCCCGTTGTGATGGAATTTGCTGGACAGAAAGTAACAAAATCAGAATTTGTAAAGAGTTTCAAACAGGCCAACAACATAAACCCCGAAGCCGCCCCCACCGCATGCACCTACGAAAAACGCAAGGCTCTGGAGGAATACGTGGACCTCTACGCCAACTTCCGCCTTCGACTCTACGACGCATACCTGAAAAAATACGACACCGCCACCGCTCTGCGCAACGAATACCGTACCTACCGCAACGAGATGGCACTGCCATACCTCATCGACTCGGTGGAACTCGAAAACCTGCTGCACCGCACCTACGAAAACAACAAGTACGCCGTCCGCGCTTCGCATATAATGGTGAGACTGGAACCCAACGCCACCCCGCAAGACACCCTCAAAGCCTACAACAAAGCAATGGACATATACAACAAAGTGATGGCCGGCGAAGACTTCGCCAAACTGGCCGAAACCCTGTCCGACGACGAGACGGCTCGCCCCTTTGTGGCCGAAAACGGCAAGAGATACGAAGGCAACCACGGCGACATCGGATGTTTCACCATTTTCCAGATGGTGCCCGAATTCGAGAACGCCTGCTATAACATGAAAGTAGGCGATATTTCGAAACCCGTACGCACAATGTACGGATACCACATCATCAAACTGACCGACAAAATAAAAGCCTACGGAAAAACATCACTTCAGCACATCTGGATTACCGAAGACTCGACAAAACCCGAAAATGCCGAGAAAAAAATCCAAGATGCTTACAAAAAACTGCAAGAGGGCGAAAGCTTCGGCTCCGTGGTGAGAAACTATGCATCCTTTGTGTCGAGGGAACAGAAAGAACCCGGACTTTTGCAGGATCTGCCGGTAAACCAAGTAACCCCCGAATATCTGCACGAGCTACAGTTCATCAAAGAAGGCGAATACACCAAGCCTTTCAAATCGCCCTACGGTTGGCACATCGTGAAAAAAGTAAAAACAGAACAAATCCCCCCCTACGAGGATATGCAGGCAATGTACCGCAGCAAACTCACCGCCAACCAGTACAACAACATCCCTCAAACCAAATTCATCGAAAAATGCAAGAAAAACTATAAATTTACCGACTACACACAAAAGAAACCCTCGCTGCTCGACCCGGTTGTCTCTCTGATCAACGACACCGTCTTCAGAGGCAAATGGAAATACAACGGCAACGCCAACAACTCCGACGCCCTCTGCGTGATAAACGGCCGTAAATACACCGCAAACGACCTTGCTCTTTTCATCGAGAAAACTCAACGTTACGAAAACCGCCCCTACGACTACGGCGTTTATGTGAGCAAAAGATACAAATCGTTCATCGACCGCAAAATTCTCGAACACGCCGACAGCCTGCTCGAACTCAACAACGAAGAGTTCCGCAACCAAATGAACGAATTCCGCGACGGTCTGGTGATATTCGCCTACAACGACCAAAATATCTGGAGTCGCGCAACCACCGACACCACCGGCCTCAAGGCATTCTACGCCACTTCGAGCAAACAATACAGCCTCGACAACCCCGACCACGCCATCTATTTCTGGGACGAACGCGCCAATGTAACAACAGCTTATGTCGCCGACTCGGCCTACCTGAAACCCTCGAAGGCAAAAAAAATAGCCCAAAAGGTGATGTTCAAAGAAAAAGGCACCCCCGAACAGTTACGCGACGAACTCAAGAAAAACCTTAGCCGCAAATGCACCGAAGAACACCCCGTAGGCATAATAGTACGGAAAATAGAAAAAAGCGACATCTCGGCCCCAAAAGGCGACCAATGGAACGTGGGCGTTTACATCAACCCCTCAGTGAAGGGCTATAAAGTGGTGTGCGTCACCGAACTGCTCGACCCGCAACTGAAATCGCTCAACTCAGCCAAAGGCTACTACATCAACAACTACCAGAACGAACTCGAACATCAACTCATCGAAAGCCTTCGCAAAAAATACAACCTCATCATACATCGGGACGTAATCGACACCATCACTTGGTAAGAAAAAAAATGAGAACCACACTCGCTACATTCCTGATCTCCCTCGTCGCTATTGCAGCAACAGGGTGCGGCGGCGGCAAAAAAGACCACGCCATGGCTCGCGTTTTCGACAAATATCTGTACGAGGACGACATACAGGACATAGTGCCCGCCGGGACACCCCCCGACGACAGCGCCGCTATTGTAGCCAACTACATACAGCAGTGGATTCAGGAAATGGTGGTGCTCGAAAAAGCCGAAAACAACATATCCGACAACTTCGAAAAAGAGCTACAAAACTACAAAAACTCTCTGATAACATACAACTACGAACGACTGATCGTAGAACAGCAACTCGACACCAATGTTGCCGACACTGCCATACAGAACTACTACAACAAACACCGCGAAACTTTCACACTGAAAAACAACATATTACGCACAGTCTATGTGAAAATGCCCGCTAAATCGAAAAACGTACAGAAAATACGCACAATACTTTCGGGCAACGACCTTAGCGACAAAAAAATTGTAGAACTGGAACGACTCGCCGCCAAAGAGGCCTCCGCCTACAATTTCGACCAGTCGGCATGGATCACTTTCTTCGACTTCCAACACATAATTCCCGTAAAAACCTACAACGAAGAGTTCTACCTGAAAAACATCAAGAACATATTCTTCACCGACAACGAGAACGCCTACATTGCCAAAATCCTCGACTCCAAGGTCGCCGACGACATCTCCCCCATCGATTTCGAATACCAGAACATCAAAAACATAATCCTAAACCAACGCAAGGTGGAAATAGTGGACAAAATGCGTACCAACCTGCGTGAAAAGGCCGAAGCCGACAAAGAAATTGAAATCTTCAAAAAATAAAAGACAACAATATGAAAAAAACAGCCCTGCTCATACTCCTCGCAGCCCTAACAATGCAACTCGCAGCCCAAAACAAAGGCACGGTGGTTGACCAAGTTGTGGCCGTTGTGGGAAAAAACATCATCAAACTGTCCGACATCGAAGGCAACTATGCACAGCTCCGCGTACAGAAAGGCTACGAAAACCCCTTCGAAAATCGCTGCAACATACTCGAAAGCATGCTCATGACCAAACTGCTGCTCCACAAAGGCTTGATAGACAGCGTGGAAGTAACCGAACAGATGATTGCCGCCGAACTCGACTGGAGCATGAAAAACCTGCTACGCTACTACAACACTAAAGAAAACCTGCAAAAACAGACCGGACGTTCCTACGACGACATCCGCGAGACCTACGCTCAAATCATCACCGAAAAATACATCACACAACAGGTGGAAGAGGGTATCACGGCCAACGTGAAAATAACCCCGCGCGAAGTGCAGGAATACTACAACGCCATACCCAAGGACAGCCTCCCCACCATCGAAGAAGAATACGAGATGGCCGAAATTGAGATGATGCCCCTTGTAGGCGATGCCGAAAAAGACCGTGTGCGTATGGAACTCAACAAACTGCGCGAACGCGTGCTAAAAGGCGAGAGTTTCAGCATGCTTGCCACCCTCTACTCCGAAGACCCAGGCTCGGCACAGAAAGGCGGCGAACTCGGTTTCTTCGGCCGTGGCGACATGGTTGGCGAATTCGAAGCGGCTGCCTTCGTGCTTAAACCCGGCGAAGTGTCGCCAGTAATAGAGACAAAATTCGGGTTGCACATCATACAGCTCGTCGAACGCCGCGGAAACACCATCAACGCCCGCCACATACTTATGATACCCAAAGTCTCCACCAACGACCTCGTGGCCACACAGAAAAAAATGGACAGCGTTATAACCCTTGTCAAAAACGGCACCATCACCTTCGAAGAGGCAGCCCGCCAATACTCCAGCAGCGCAACCAAGTCGCTAGGCGGCGTGGTATCCAACGCCTCCATGGGCAACCGTTTCAACGACGAACTTGCCAAACAACAGTTCCCCGAACTCGACATTACCAAATACAACGAAGGCGACATCACCCCCATACAGATGGCAAAAAACGAGTCGAACCAAAACGTGTTCCGTGTAGTGAAAATCACAAAAAAAGTACCCACTCACAAAGCCAACCTCAACGACGACTACGACAAAATATACAACGCCGCCCTGCAAACTGCCAAAAACGAAAAAGTCCTCGACTGGGCTGCCAAACAGATAAAAAACACTTACATCCGTATCAACGACGACTTCAAATCCTGCCCATTCAAACTCAACTGGACCGGCAAATAAAACCATTCACAATGTCCGACACCGAACTCATACAATCGCTCGCACAAAAGCACCAGCTCCTCAAATCCGAAATCCGAAAGGTCATCATCGGGCAGGAAAAGGTGATAGACAGCCTGCTGCTCTCCATCTTCAGCGGCGGACACTGCCTGCTAGTAGGCGTGCCTGGACTTGCCAAGACTCTTATGATAAACACCTTGTCGAAAGCATTGGGGCTGCGGTACAGCCGCATACAGTTCACCCCCGACCTGATGCCCTCCGACATCATCGGCTCCGAAATCCTCGACAAAAACCGCGACTTCCAGTTTCTGCGCGGACCCGTGTTCGCCAACATAATCCTCGCCGACGAGATAAACCGAACACCGCCCAAAACTCAGGCGGCATTGCTCGAAGCCATGCAGGAGAAATCGGTAACCGTGTCCGGAAAGACCTACCCCCTCGACCAGCCTTTCTTTGTGCTCGCCACACAAAACCCCATCGAACAGGAAGGCACCTACCCCCTGCCCGAAGCACAGCTCGACCGCTTTATGCTCAACATAAAACTCGACTACCCCTCTTTCGACGAAGAGATAGACATAGTGAAATCCACCACCGCCAACCAAGAAACCGACATCAGTATTGTGCTTTCGGCTAACGAGATAATGCAATACCAACACGTGATAAGCAAAATCCCTGTGCCCGACAATGTTTACCAATACGCCGTAGGCCTCGTGGCACACACACGTGTGGGCACACCTTCTGCCAGCTCTTTTGCTGAAAAATACCTTTCGTGGGGAGCAGGCCCACGTGCCTCGCAATACCTCATCATTGGCGCCAAAACCCACGCCGCTCTCAACGGCAAGTTCTCCCCCGACATCGAGGATGTAAACGCCGTGGTGCACGAAGTGCTGCGCCATCGCATCGTAAAAAACTATTACGCTGAAGCCGAGAATATTAGCACAGACATGATAATAAACGAAATCGTAAAAGAATAATAAACGCACCGATATGAAAAAGCTGTTGACTTTCCTGATAATATGTTCCGCTCTGGCCACGCAAGCCATTGCACAGAGCTATATCTACACCCCACCAGTGAAAAAGCAGAAAAACACCCCGGGCAAGCCGAAAACTCAGGAACCGGCAATACCTTTCCCCGAACAGTTCTGCCTGCTTGTTGATTTTGCCGCCGGCTCCGAAAACTACGACCTCGAAACCCTCGACCTACTCGACTCCGTTTACCGTCTTGCTTTCGACAAAGAAAACCCACGCATGTACGCCGTGGCCATCGAAGGCTTTGGCGGCGACAACGACGACACCCTCACCTTCAACCGAGTGAACAACGTTTACGACTACTTCTTCCAGCGTGCAAAAAGCCCCTTCATTGCACGAATAACAAAAAACAAAATAAAGAACTCCTGCTCTGGCGAGGGCGAAGAACTGATAAGATACGAAGTGCCTATCGACCGCAAATACTACAAAATGTCGGAACTACCGCAAAGCCGCCACACTTTCAACAACACCCCCCTCAACGGCAAAGTGCTGATGACTTTCAAACACAACCCCGAAGCTTGTATCGGCAGTTTCACCAACTGCTACGTGCCTTCGCGCGACTCGCTGGTGCGCGGATACTACTCCTCGGTGATGATTACCAAAGGCTCGCTGCTGCGTATCGACAACACCCGCGACAAATGCCCCGACAGCATCGATTTCGCCATAGAGGAACACCTCGACTACAAGGAAGTGCTCGAACGCTATTTCCTTATACCCCACAAAAAACAACTGCTTATCCAAGTGGGATATGTGGTGCTGAAAAGCAACTACAAACGCGACACCGGCGAATGCGTCTCCGAAATGCCCGACTCCATTTTTGTACGCTTCCCCATCACTCAGGAACAATGGCAGAACAAAATACGCATCTTCGGCAAAAAATATTCTGAAAAAGGCATGGAATACAAAAGCCTGACAACCAAAAAACTGGCATCGAAAGTAAGTGTCGCTGTACAAGCAGGAATCAACGTTACGCAAATAGACACCATTTTCCTTGGCAAACGCATAAAACCCGAGGAGATTGACGACTATTTCTTCCAGATAAAAACCAACGTAGAAGAGGGCTCTTTCGAATACAAAGGCAAGTACTACAAAGCTTTCCGCGTAAACAAAAACGGCGACTACGAAATGAAAAGAGCCCTGCAGGACCTTTTCCGCATAGAGCTTGAGGAGGAAGACCCACTCGATTCGGAAGACCCCAAGAAAAAGAAAAACAAAAAATACGCCGACGACGAAGAAATTGAATAACAGCATTTTCAAACACTGAAACAATATGGCATATCTTGAATCGAACGTAACAAAAGTTACGACCCACGTGCTACAGAACATGAAGCAGTGCGGACAAAAAATAGCTATGCTCACGGCCTACGACTATTCGATGGCCCGACTCCTTGACAGCACCAAAATCGACGTTGTGCTTGTCGGCGACTCCGCCGCCAACGTCATGGCAGGATATAAAACCACCCTCCCCATCACCCTAGACGAGATGATCTATCACGGCGCCTCGGTGGTACGCGCCATCTCCCGCGCCCTTGTGGTGGTTGACCTCCCCTTCGGAACCTATCAGGGCAACTCCAAAATGGCTCTGCAGTCGGCTATCCGCATAATGAAAGAAACCGGCGCCGACGCCGTGAAACTCGAAGGCGGAACCGAAATCCTCGAATCCGTAAACCGCATACTCTCCGCCGGGATCCCCATCATGGGGCACCTCGGACTAACGCCGCAGAGCATCAACAAATTCGGCACCTACGCAGTTCGCGCCACCGACGAAGAGGAAGCACAACGCCTGATAGAAGATGCCCACGTGCTACAGGAGGCTGGATGTTTCGCCATTGTGCTGGAGAAAATCCCCGCAGCCCTTGCCGCCAAGGTTACAGCCGAGCTGAAAATCCCCACCATAGGCATCGGTGCCGGCTCACAGGTGGACGGTCAGGTGCTGGTGCTGCACGACATGCTGGGCATCACACAGCAGTTCTCGCCACGTTTCCTGCGCCGCTACCACTCCATAGGCGAGGAGATAACCCATGCCGTTACGCAGTACATCAACGACGTGAAACACTGCGATTTCCCCAACGAAAAAGAACAGTACTAGTCTTACTGAAAACAATAAAAAAGTCGGAGCTTGAGCTCCGACTTTTTTTTCATTTGTATTGGTTCGAGTCTTAGCCTTCGATTTCCTTGCGTACTTTCTTGAAAGCTTCGATACATTTGTCGAGGTGTTCGCGTTCGTGGGCGGCCGAAATCTGCACACGGATACGGGCTTGTCCTTTTGGTACCACAGGATAGTAGAAACCTGTAACGAAGATGCCCTCTTCCTGCATCTTGGCGGCGTATTTCTGCGATTTGGCAGCGTCGTATATCATCACTGCGCAGATAGCCGATTCCGAAGGCAGACAGTCGAAGTTTTCTTCTTTCATTCTGCGGAGGAAGTAGTCGGTATTTTCGTGCAGTTTGTCCTGCAGGGCGTTGGTTTCGGTCATCATGTCGAACATGCGGATACCGGCGCCTACCAGTCCCGGAGCCAAGGAGTTGGAGAACAGATAAGGACGTGAGCGCTGACGCAGCATGTCGATTATCTCTTTCTTACCAGTGGTGAAACCGCCAACACCGCCGCCGAAGGCTTTACCAAGGGTGCCGGTCAGTATTTCAATCTGTCCACGAAGGTTGTAACGTTCGGTAACACCGCGGCCGGTTTTTCCAACCACGCCGGCGCTGTGGCTTTCATCAACCATAACCATGGCGTCGTATTTCTTGGCAAGTTCGTAGATTTTGTCGAGCGGACAAACATTGCCGTCCATCGAGAACACACCATCGGTGGCTATCAGGCGGAAACGGCATTTCTGAGCCTCTTGCAGTTTGGCTTCGAGGTCGGCCATGTCAGCGTTGGCATAACGGAAACGCTGGGCTTTGCACAGACGCACGCCGTCGATGATGGAAGCGTGGTTCAGCGAGTCGCTGATGATAGCATCCTCCTCGGTCAGAAGGGGTTCGAACACACCGCCGTTGGCGTCGAAGCAAGCGGCGTAGAGAATGGTGTCTTCGGTGCCGAAGAAATCGGCGATTTTCTTTTCAAGCTGTTTGTGGAGGTCCTGGCAACCGCAGATAAAGCGTACCGAAGCCATACCGAAACCGCGGGCGTCCATGGCGTCTTTGGCGGCCTTGATAAGTTCGGGATTGTCGGCCAAACCAAGATAGTTGTTGGCGCAGAAATTCAGGCATTTCTTGCCTTTTACAAGAATTTCAGCTCCCTGAGGAGACTCTATAATACGTTCGTTCTTGTACAAGCCGGCAGCTTCTATGTCCGCCAACTCTTTCTGAAGATGTTTTTGAAATTTATCGTACATATTATCAATATTTTATAATGATTATACTTTTCTTTTACGGATAACAAAAGTACAATTTTTTTTGTTTAATGCAAAATATTGTAAGATGTTTTTTTGCGGAAAGGGAAAATTTTTACAACTACAGCAACAAAACAACGGCAAAAAAAGAACTTCTATAAATTGCTCCGTAGGAGCTTTCTTTTAGTAACAAGACACGACAAAACAAAAAATATACTCCGTAGGAGTTTTCTTTTACTGAATTATAAGAAACAGCCTAAAAAAAGATTTGACTACTAAAAATAATACATAAAATGGGATTAAAAAAACAATTTTTCAATAATGTGCCATAGGCACTAACTCTTAATAACCCCAGATGAAGAAACTGCCAGTGGCCGTTTAGATAGCGAAGCGGAGACCACCGCACGCAGTCTGGGGACATGAAATGCCCCCCCCACACACACATAGCGTGCCGAATGTGAAGAAATATCCAGTGGATATTTCGATAGCCCCAAAGGGCGGAGAATAAATCCACAATTCAATTAGGTATAAAACAGGAGTAATAAAAATAATTTTGCCATCTCACAATTTCTTCGTATTTTTGCCTATCATACCAACAAATACCTGATACAACATACATTTCTATAAAGTATTGAAAATTATGGCGATACAAGAAAAACAAAATGTAACTTTTTCCAAGGAAAAGACATCTTCCTTCGTTAAGGGGAACAAAAGGACGCTTTTTTCCTCTACAATTACAACTTTTTTTCTTGCGCTCATGGCCTTGCCCGTGTTCTCGCTCCAAGCACAGACCGCTATCGGTTCCGCCGGTGGCTCCGCTGTCAGCAACACCCACATCATGAGCTACACCGTCGGACAAATTGCCTGTTCCAACGCCACATCCGCAAACAACCGTCTTACCGAGGGCGTACAACAGCCGTACACCGTGGAGAATGTATCCATTCCCGACATCAAGACTTTCGATTTCGAAATATCGGTATACCCCAATCCCGCCTCGCACACACTAAACCTAAAACGCTCACAAAACGACAACACCCTACAAGTGGAGCTTTACTCCGTCGGGGGACAGAAACTCCATTCCGCAATATGGCAAGGCGACATGCTCTCCCTCGACCTTGCAAACCTCAACGCAGGTATCTACTGCATACGCATTTTCGACCAAAACGGAAAACAAAAAGTATATAGAATAACAAAAAAATAGTATCAAGATGAAAAAAATTGCAGCGTTTTTAATCATTGCATTTGCAACAATAAACGTTTGGGCACAGTCGCCTCAAGGCTTCTCCTATCAGGCTGTGCTGCGCAACACCGACGGTACTTTTGTGTCGAGCCGACAAATAAGCGTCCGTGTGGGCATACGGCACGGCAACGCACCGGCAACGAGGCTTACGCCGAAACCCACAGCACCACGACAACCGCCGAAGGTCTGTTCGGCATTGTGGTAGGACAAGGCAACAGCTTGGTAAACTGCACCTTTGCAAACTGTATCGACTGGGCAAACGGCCCGTGGTTTATTAAAACCGACGTGGACCCCAACGGCGGCACCAACTACACCCTCAGCACCACACAACAGCTGATGAGCGTGCCTTACGCCCTCTACGCCCTCAATGCAGGCAACGCCTCGGGCGGAAGTATTAGCGCCACCACAGTGCAAAACATGATAGACAGCACCGTGCGCAATATGCGACAGCAGATTATTCTGCTACAGGCCGCCAACAGCCACACCGACAGCACTATTATTGTAATACAACAAACAGCAGGGACGATGAACGGACAAATAACGGCCCTCGACTCTCTTGTAAGAGCGTTGAACAGCCGCATAGACAGCACCAACGGCTCCGTTGCCACCGTAAACCAAGCGCTAACGGTAATCAACGGCCGTCTTTCCGCCCACGACTCCCTGCTAAACACTCTCCGCAACCGCATAAACAGCACCGACAGCACCGTTGCAGCCATGGGACAGACAATAGCAGGTTTGAACACCCGCATGTCGGCTTTCGACACCATGCTTAACAGGCTATACGCCCGTATCGACAGCATACAAATAAGTGTGGACAGCATTGCCGCCGGCAATGTAGTACACGACACCTTGATAGTGCGCTACACCACAATAATACGCGACAGCGTGATAGTGTTCCGCGATACAGTGCTGATAACCGACACCAACAACAGCAACCCTTACGACGTGGCAGGCACTCTCCCCGGCGTGTTCAGTATTTCGGCTGTGAACAAAATAGCTTTCTCGCGCGGCAACCTGCAATATAAGGCTTCCACACGCACATGGCGCTTTGCCGAACACCAATACGACATCGTTGGCACCGCCAACCTTAATATCTCTTCCTCATACAACGGTTGGATAGACCTTTTCGGCTATGGCACAAGTGGATATAATTCCAAATATCCATATTTATCATCTACATTTTATGATCCATATCCATCGGGTACAATAACCAACACTAATTATGACTGGGGAAAATATAACCGCATATCAAATGGCGGCGACAGCGCGGGTATATGGCGAACACTTACAAAGGAAGAATGGACTTATATACTGAGCAGCAGAACAAATGCCGCCCAGCTCAAGACTTTCGCCACTGTAGCCAACACCCCCGGACTGATACTGCTCCCCGACAACTGGACTGCCGACACCACCATTACGCTTGTGGCAAACGTGAGTACAAACTTCACAACTAATGTTTACACAGTGGAACAATGGAGAACACTCCAAAACAAAGGCGCTGTATTTCTGCCAGCGGCAGGTTATCGTTATGGTTCATCTGTTACTAACACTACCACAGAAGGGTATTACTGGACATCCTCATCAATAAATAATAGTACTTCTTCTACTTGCATACAATATATATACTTTACAAACAATACAGCACCAAAATTTTCGCCCTCAAATTCAAGCTATTATTCCAATAACATGGGCAATGCCGTCCGTCTTGCAAGAGATTTAACTTTTTTGCCTTAAAACAGCAACCAAACAATAAGAGATGGGCTTGCGTACTGCGCAGGCCTTTTTCTTTTGTTGAGCAACGGCAAACTATCATTTTTCGGGGCATTTCCAAAAAAATTCATATCTTTGCAAATACCAACGCAAATCACACTACAACCACAACACACTAAAAACCAACCCAATACCATGGCATTACTACATCGCTACCAATCCACAATGCACGGCAACTACAAAAAGTTCATCCTTATTTTCGGACCTGTAGCTGCTATCGCGCTAATTTTGTCGGTAATTGCGCGCTACTACTTTTTCGACCCCATAGCCACCCCCGTCTCGTGGACCGACAACGTGGTGCTTGCCATCTGCCTCATAGCCTTTGCCCTGCTTTACCGCACCACCTTGCCCGAAAAAAAGGTAACATTCAAGGAACTGTTCATCCTCACCGTTGGACTGAGCTGCTTTGCCGCCGTGCTTTACGCTCTTTACCTGTGGTTCTACGGTCTCCACACTGACCCGGATTTCCCCCAGCGTTTCCTCGATTCGGAGATGGCCAAGCACAAGCCCGGCGAACAAGGCTACGAGGCTGCCGTGGAGCAGATAAAGATAATGGCCACACCAAAATATCTCGCCTTTATGGGCTTTGTATATACCGTGGTAACGTCGTTCATCCTCGGCTTTTTCGTGGCTCTGCTTTTCCGTACCGAACGAAGTCCCCGCTACCAAAAAAAATAAACACACAAACAACTGTCCTGCAGCGGACAACGGCAATTTTGTGGAAAAAGAAAATTTGCTGGTTTCAGTAATTTTTCGTATCTTTGCAGTTCCAAAATGGAGTGGCATAGTCTTTTCATTATGGCGTTAAAATGTTATAAACCATAGAATTACTACATCAATAAAAAAGCAGCAATGGAAGTAAACAACATCTTGATTTCACAACCCGAACCAGCAAATTTGGAGAAATCACCATACTACCCTCTTATCGAAAAATACGGCCTTAACTTAACTTTTTTCAAATTCTTCGACATTGTGGGCGTTCCAGTGGCCGAGTTCCGCAAAAGCCGCATCCATATCAAAGACTACACCGCTGTTATCTTCAACAGCAAAAACGCCATCGACCACTTCTTCCGAATGGTGAAAGAGCTGCGCGAGAATCCGCCCGAGACAATGAAATATTTCTGCACCACTAAAGCCATTGCCCTGTACCTGCAGAACTACGTACAATACCGCAAACGCAAGGTATTCCATGCCGAGCAGACATTTGCCGACCTTATCGACCTTATGGTAAAACACAAGGAAGAACGTTTCCTTTTCCCCTGCTCATCCGAAAAGCAGACCGACAACACCAAGATGCTCGACAAAGGCAAATTCAAATACACCAAAGCTATCATGTACCGCTCGGTGCCCAAGGACCTCACCCATTTCGACCTCTCGAAATACGACATGATTGTTCTCTTCTCGCCCATCGGAGTGAAATCGCTGCTCGAAAGTTTCCCCAACTTTGCCGAAAACGAGAACATCATTGTAGCCGGCTTCGGTCCCGCAACACATTCGGCCATCAACGCCGCAGGGATAAAGCTCACCATTGCAGCACCAGCCAAAAACGCACCTTCCATGCCTGCCGCCATTGAAAACTTCATCCTCGGCAAAGAACAAGGCGCAACAATCATAGCCAAACCCACCTCGCTCAAAAAATCGTCGGCCAAGAAAAACGCCGGCAAGAAAACCAAATCCGTCTTCACCAACAAGAGCAAATACAAACAGATGCTCGAGGAGAAAAAAGCCGCCAACGCCGCAAAACGCAGAGAACGCCAGCTCGAGAAAGCCCGCAAGGAGGCCGAAGCACTTCGCAAACAAGCGGAAGAACTGGGCATCGCTTGCGAAGCTCCCGTTGCAGCGGAGACTTCGACCACTATCTCATAAAAACACACTCAGTCATGCACAACACTTTCAGCAAAAAGGAAAGATTGTGTAGCCAAAAGGCAATAGACGAGCTGATGGCTCAGGAGACAAAATTTTTCTCCCACCCTTTTATGGTACGTTGGCACAAATTGCCACAAAATGCCGAAACGCCGGCCAAACTGCTCATTATAGTACCCAAACGCAGGCTCCGCCACGCCGTGGACCGCAACCGCACCAAACGCCTTATACGCGAGTGCTACCGCAAACAAAAACATAAACTTTACACATTATTGAACGAACAAAACACTAGCATAAACCTCTCGCTCAGCTACGCCGACAACAACTGTCCCGACTACCACACGCTGTGGGACAAGACAGAGAAGACACTCGACAGACTTATATCTGAAATAGAAAAAAGCCTAACCGAGACTAAACTATGAATCTGATAAAGAAAATATTGGTAAAGATTCTCTTGTTGCTGATACGGTTCTACCAGAACTGCATATCGCCTTTCACCCCCCCTGCCTGCCGCTACACCCCCACATGTTCGCAGTACGCCGTGGAGGCAATAAAGAAATACGGCCCGTTTAAGGGCTCGTGGCTCGCTTTTAAGCGCATACTGAGGTGCAACCCCTGGGGAGGCAGCGGATACGACCCTGTGCCTTAAAAAACGGCCTGTCGCCCGCTTTTCGGCAGACGACAGACCTATTTATCTAAAAAAACTATCAATCCATTTGTGCGGCAATCTTGGCCGCAAGTTCCTTGAACTCCTCCGGAGTGAGGTTCACACGCTCTTTGTCGAAAGCCAGCTCGCTGCCCTTGTTGATGGGAGCAAGATGGATATGGGCGTGAGGAACGTCAACACCTACAACAGCAACACCAATCTTAACACACGGAACGACCTTTTTCAAAGCCTTGGCCACCTTTTTGCTGAACAGGTGCAGTTTTACAAACAGTTCGTCGTCGAGGTCAAAAATATAATCGACTTCCTTTTTCGGAATCACTAGCACGTGGCCGTAAACAATGGGCGACACGTCCAGAAAGGCCAGACAATCCTCGGTCTCGGCCACCTTGTAGCAAGGAATCTCACCTGCCACTATCTTTGAAAAAATTGATGCCATATCAAAAGTTTTTTTCTAACGTTCAACGGAAAGAATCTCGTAATTCATAACGCCTGCCGGCACCGAAACCTCAACAATATCTCCCTGCTGCTTGCCCAAAAAGGCTTTGGCGAAAGGCGACGAAACAGAAATTTTACCTTTCTTGACATCGGCCTCGCTCTCGGGAACTATATGGAAACGCTGTTTCAGTTTGGTTTTGGTGTTGCGTATTTCGATAATCGAGAGCAACAGCACTTTGGAAGTGTCCAGTTTCGACTCGTCCAAAAGACGTGCGTTGGCGATAAGGTCCTGCAGTTTGGATATACGTGCTTCGAGCAATCCCTGAGCCTCTTTGGCAGCGTCGTATTCGGCGTTTTCAGAAAGGTCGCCTTTGTCGCGTGCCTCGGCTATGGCGGCCGATGCGGCAGGACGTTCCTTGGTTATAAGAGTATTCAGCTCGTCTTTCAATTTCTGAAGTCCCTCTTCACTATAATATTTAATTTCTCCCATGATGATAAAATTCTAAAACGCACATAATTATGTGCAATTCAACTAATAAATAAAACTGTTTTTTTTATTAAACATTTAGGAAAGACCTTGTGGGTCTTTCCTAAATGTAATGGTTATGTCAAACTGTATATACTACAAATTCAAAGCAATTCCGATAGAGTGTGAACTGCTGAAAGGAGCAGCTGCACGGTACGAATAATCTATAGTTATAGTCGGAATGTGAACACCTTCCTTACGTTTTCCGAGAGGTATGGCAACCGATGCACCGGCCGAAGGACCAGTATAGGCGGTAGCGCGGGAATCTTCTTTGAAAATGCCGCTCTGGAAAGCGTAGCCGGCTCTCAGCTGGAGGATGTTGAAAATGGAGTACTCAAGACCGATCTTGTAGTCGTCGCGGAGGAAAGCGTTGGATGTAAAGCTTGCAGCCACTGTCAAACGCTGGTCGAACTTCTCGAAAAGGAAGTCGTAAGAACCACCGATATTCAGACAAGTAGGCATCTCGAACGAGGCGGAACGTGTCTCGTAGGTCGAGGTTACATCCTGGTCGTTAACCAAAGTCAGCGACATACCGTCACCGCTGAAATGCATAGGAGTACCCACGTTTTTCAGGGCGATACCGAATTTAACGTTATCGTCGGCACCGGTTACATACTGGATACCAGCATCGATAGCCACGCCAGTTCCCGAAACGTTGTCGGTACTTTCAGTAATGATTTTGATGTTGATACCACCGCGTATGCTCTGGCTGAATTTGTGTGCATACGAAGCCGAAATGTTCATCAGAGAGGGTGAGAAAGTACCGTTGGCACCTTGTTCAGGGCTGTTCACAGTTGTGATGGGGATGTCGCCGAAGCCCATAGCCACAACAGACAAACCCAAAACGCCACGTTCTCCGACAGGCTGACCCAAACCGAAAGCATTGATTGTACCGCCGTAGCCACCGAACCATTGGGTATTGGTGTACATCACCTCGGTTTTGTTCAAGAATGTGAGACCTGCAACGTTAGTAAACAAAGCGTCGATACCTATACCGTTGGCGGTGTTTACACCAGCCCATCCGGAACTTCTTGCCCACGGGTTAATAAGCAACTCGTTAGCACCTGCTGTACCCCTACGGTCATCGTTTCCTGCAAAAGCTGCAGACACCGACAACAGGGACACGAGCGAAACCATGACTAATATTCTATATCTGTTTTTCATCTTCATCATATTTTAAATATTTATATCAACTTACTCTGTCTCTAAATTATTTGAACGAGTTCAAGTCAACGGGACGCATAGTACCGAACCATTTGATTACTTTTTCGCCAATCTCAGGCACAGTAACATGTATCAAGTACATGCCGCCTGCAATCGGGATACCAATATGGTTCTTCAAATCCCAATCCAAAGTGTATCCGCGGTCGGCATTGCCTGCGTCGCTCGGCGAAGGACCGAGTTTGCGGACCAATGTGCCGTCCACTGTATAGATAGCAATCTTCGAGTTTGCGGGCAGGTTGGTTATTCTAACCCTGCTGTCCAGCTGACTGGAAGTCTCATATTCTGAAGCACTGTAGTAAGGATTCGGAACAACGGTGATGTTGTCGAGAATAGTCTGATTGTCGATGCGGCCACCTGCCTGATTGGTAAGGGTGATAAGGTCGTCGGTCATCTCGAACATATACATCGGGTTGTTACGGTTTCTAAGCTGCATGCCTGCCTGAGTAGGTGCAGTCTGGTTGGCGCTGTAATAGGTAGCGTAAGGACGTCTCACAGCGATGTCGATGGTAACATCGCAAGGTATGTCTTTGGGGTTGCTGAACAAGAAGTTGCTGGAAACCAAAGGCATATTAACCCAAGCCACACTTGCAAACAGCAGGGCCGCGGAGTCACGGGCAGGACGGATATATTTCTGTCTCTCGCCAAGCAACAAACCATTGCAATATGCCATTTCGGAAGCGTTGTCGGAAATCTGCATCAGACGCTCAAGAGATTCGAGCATGTTGGCTGCCCAAGCACCAGCGTCATAAGAAGGTGTTTTGTAGAATCTGGACACATAATCCTCAGAAACACGGGAGATGTCCACAAACGGTTGGTTGTTGGATTTAAGTACATAGATGAAGTGGCCGCCGCCCATCACGTAGTTCTGCGTGCCATCCATAATAGTGTTCACAGGGTTCCACATCATATCACGGCCATTGTGCTGCAGATAACGGGAATCCTCACCGAACATCATGTTCAAGCGTTCGCCAGTCTCAACATCGATGGCGTAGCCGGGGAACCATCCCATACCATATTTACGGTCGTAAGTAGTATCCACATTACCGTCTTTATCAACGGAGTAGGCTTTACGCATCTGGAAACGAAGAGCATTGCCCTCGGATTGTGTAGGATCGTCGCACATCTCAAGAACGGGACAACGAGTCCATTTGGACTGGTCGGCTGTAATAACGATGTGAACACTGGGAAGGTTAGCCAAATCGTTATAGTTCAGTGATTTGTTGTAGTTGTTATCCATCAGGTTCCTTATCTGATAATCACGCGAAACGTAGTTTTTCCACTGCTGACTGGAGAATACGCGTTTCAATGAATCGAAAGTGCGCTGCGAAGCAACATAATATTGGTAAGAGAAGCCCGGGTGGAACGACCTTGTGGAAACCAAACCATAAGGAGCCCACATACCGCCCACAACGCCTTCGAAGACGCTGAATTTGTCGATAGCGTAGGATTCGGCTCTGCCAGAAGCATCGTTCCACTGATATTTGTAATAGTCGGCATCGAGATAAGGCTCAGCGCCAGTTACAGCGAACGAGGTTTGTCTGTCGTCGAGGAAGGAAGAACGTTCACCTTCAGTAAACTGGGCTCCCGATCTAATCCAGTTGTAAGTGGGAACGGCATCGTAGTCGGGTATACCCTGCAACCACTGTTTGTTGGGATCTGCAAAAGTCATATTCGAAGAAAGGAGAGCTCCACTATTCACCAAACCACCAAGAATAGTCTTACCAGAAACAGTGGCTGGTGTGGCAACGTGTTCAACATTGGTAATGCCTACTGCAATACCCAAGTCGAGGAACAGCTGCTCGTTGTAACGGCCTATGGAGAAATCCGAAGAATCAACATAAACAGGTTGGCCGTTCTGGTCGTAGAATAGCGGTGAACCGTCAACAGATTCTATTGTCCAACGTGCGTCATTGTCAACGCCGTTGAAACGGATATAGTATTTACCTTTTTTCACATTAAGCGGGTCAACAATGGTGATGTTCAGAGGGCCATGGTCTTCTTTGTATGTGGGATTGGGAATGATACAGGGATTCTCCATCCTTTCGTTCATACCGCTGCGGACGAAACGACCTGCGGGTTTGCCTTCCTCGCCAGGAGCGCCCATCAGTTCCTCTATGGAAGCTTCGGTAAGCTGAAGAACAAAACCACCGTTACCATAGCCTTCGATACGGGTGATAACAGGCGATGTGCCGTAGTCGGCCTGAACAATAGTACCGCCGTTTTCGGAAGTGATGATGTGAGGTATGGCCTTTACGGGTTTAATTTCCTGTTTCCACTCATTTTGACGTCCGGCAAGATATGGTTTTTTCTGACCATCGAGTTTGTTAGCATCGGTGGGGGAATAATCTTTGTAACGGTTGTGAGCGTAAGCAATGGCGACAAAATAATATTCTTTGTTGTTTACCAGCTTGGTATTGGTACCAGTTGCGAAAGCGTCGGTGGTAATTCTTATGGAATGGCGAATGCCAGTGTTGGAACCATTAACCATCACCTGAGGAGCTATAGTACCAAGGGCGTTGTCGAGATCGTAGTTAACCAAAGTTCCGATAGGAAGGGTGCGGTCTGCATCGTAATAGTTCTCGATATCGCACTGATATACAAGACGTGCCTTGGTGTCGTCTCCGATATCAGCGACCGATGCGTTAACGTCCTTAAGTTGATAGATCTGATAACCTTCAAACTTGTAAGTTCTTTGGTCTTGTGTATAAGTTCTGACTTCGGAAGTGGTAACACCGTTGATGGTAGTGTCGATGGTATATGTGGTAGGAATAGAAGGATCTATTTCTGCGAAAGATTCAGGAACGCCGTTTTTGTTGTTGTTCGATTCGGGGTTTTCGTAAGACAAATAAAGAATGACCTCGTTTGAAAGTTCCTGAACTGTTACTGTAGGAGCTTCGGGGCCGGTAAGGAGTTTGAAGCAGTTCTCGAAAAGCGACTGACATTTGTCGTCAACCTGACGGAGAAGTTCAACCGAAGACCAAGCGTTGCCCGAAGTAGCCTGAGCGAAAGGAATACCTACTGTGATGTAGTTGATGGCACCGGGACGAAGGGTGAAGGGACCTGCAGATTGCATAAAACGACGGTCGCCAGGGTTGTTGCCGGCCTCGCCTTGAGCAGGAGTCTTTTCTGTCCATTCAAATCCGGGGTCATCGCCATTGGTACCCCAGTTCCAGGGGTCGCTGTTGCCAGGGAACATAAAGTCGCATTCGAGAGCGTCGTCGCCGCCTTTGGTACCATCGCCGCCGAAGGTCATACGGGCACCGGTTTTCCAGTAGCCGCGCAAGTAGTTGTAATAGTCGGTAGCTTTTTCAGGTTCACCGTTAGTGTTGTTCAAGCTGTTGTTGTAGTACACAAAACGACGCATTCCGAAACGTTCGTCATCGACAATACCGTTTCCGAAATTCACGCCGTTGATAGCGCAGTTGCCTATAATGTCGTCTTTCTCAAAATACCAAGCGTTGATATAAGCGTCAGCTTCCTCGGACAGACGAATTGTATCGTAACCTGCTGAGGGGTTGTTGGGGTCGAGTTGATAACCTGCAAGAGCATTTTCGTAATAAACGCGCATTTTGGCGATGTCTATCTTGGGGTTGTCGTTCTGGTCGGGATCCATATAAGGACCTTGGAAGAAGTCGATACCTACTGCAGGGGGTATTCCGCTATAGGAGCCTGTTCCGGGGCCGTCAACATCTTTACCGTTGTAGCAGTATCCGAGACCACGTCTTACATCGCAGCCCACATAGTCGTCGTGAGAGAAACCCAAGTCAGGGTCAACCCACTGACTGAAATATGTGTTATTCAAAGTATAGGAAGAACGGTTGATGATTTCGTAGGTGTAGAAAGTCATGTTGTTGATTTCATCGTTGGTTGCGAAAGCGAAAGCCTGAGCTCTTATTTCGAGACCAATCTGGTCGCCTTTCGACTCGGTGTGGGCATTACCCATATCGTTGAATACCCACCAAATAGTCTGGTCGCCCTTAAGCACTTGGTCGGAGAGTATGCCTCCTTGGATAGCCTGGCCGCCAGTACCATATTTGCCTTCCATTGTGGGGGCTGGCTCGTATTTTTCGCCGGGGTTCAGGGCTGCTTTAAGGGTTTTGGGGCAGAGTTCGTTCTCGAAATCGTAATAAGGATAGTCGCCTTTGGTGTAGTTGTACTCGCCATCGCCATCGGCATCGAAGAACGGAGCCAGATATTTGGACTGTTTCATTGCGGTGTTGCCGTGGGCGGGCCAGTTTTTAATCACGTCGGGGATAAGGGACTCGTCGTATGAGTCGTTGGGTGTCGGGGCAGCGTTTTCTTCGTAGTCGAACATTGCCTTGAACGACGACACGTCAGCCTGGGTAATTTTGTAGTGTTTGTCGTATTCGTTACAAACCTCGGCAGAAATGGATGCTGTTCCGTCGACTGTAAGAGGGCCGGGCCAGTAGTCGTTACCTTCGCTACCGAAACGCAGTGCGGCGACACGGAGCTGGTCGTCGACATCGGTACCACCGATCCACAGGGCTGCGCAGAACATGGCGGTGGAAGTACCGTTTTTAGGAATATTGTATTTTGCCAAGCTGCCGTCGTACCACATATTACCGTATGCGTTGATCAAAGCGCGCACGTTGTTGACATTCAACTCGGCGGAGCTTTGAGCTCTTTTACAAGCGGCGGCTTTGGCTTGCAGCTTGGAGCGGTTGGAGTTGGCACGTTCCCACTCACAGTCGCGAGAAAATGCCGTTCCAAATAGAGACATGCATATAAATGCAACTAATCCCGATTTTAAAAATATATTTTTCATCTTTTCTCTAATTTCAATTAAACAAACTTACACGTTAGAACTGATAGGTCAAACCCACTTTTATCAGTCGGGGTCTTGAATAGTTGTAGTTGCCGTTGGACAAAGCAATCATATACAAATCCCTGTACGATTGTGAGTCGAGGTAGGATTCGATGAGAGTTTGTGTTTCGGGGTCGGTAAGATAACCGTTGTCTTCGGGGTTGCCGGTAACAGCGTAAACGCCAGTAACGTTCTTTATGTTGAACACGTTGGTGACTGTTACAGCAAGCACGAGGTTGGTTGTTCTTTTCTTAACTTTGATGGGCCAGTGTTTGTCAACCACAAAGTCAAAGTAGAAGCCCCAAGGCAGACGTGCGCCGTTGTAGCTACCCACGATAGTGCTCTGTGTGTTGCTGTAGCGGCGGGTGTAAGGACGGCCAGACTGAGCCACGGCAATCAAGTTGATGCCGAAGTTCTGAAACGGGTAGAGTTTCTTAACACGGTCGTTGCCTTGTTCGTCTTTGGTTTTGCGGTCGATAGACCAGCCTTCCTTTTCGCCGAAACGGTAGTCGAGGTTAACCTTGAGTTCGTGACGGCGGTCGTCCCAGATGGGGTTCAGAAGTTTCAAAGTGGAGTAACCTTCCTTGATAAGTTCCTGCATTGTTGTCGAGGGAAGTCCTGTTCCTTCGGCATACTGCAGTGTGTAGTTGGCATTGATACGGATGTTGTTGGTGGCACGCAGGTCGTATGACAGCGATACACCTTTTACAGTTTTGAAATCGAGGTTGTCGTAGGAGTAGTAGTTGGGGTTGGGGTCGGCACCTGCATACTGTACCAACTGTATAAGGTTACGGGTTTCTTTATAGTAAGCCGTAAGGGTGATAGCCGAGTTATCGGTGAGCAGCTGCTGCAGACCTAACTCGTAGTTGGTGATCTTTTCGGGTTTCAGGTTGGGGTTGGAGATGCTCGATATCTGAGTCATATAGAGATATCCGAGGTAGTTGGCCTGCCATCCGCTGGAAGGACGGTTACAAATAATATCGTAACTAGCCTTGAATATTGACTTGTCGCTCACAGGGAACGAGAAGGCTATACGGGGCATTGCCACAATTTGCGGGTCGTAGTCTTTGAAAGCGCCAACGGACGGTGTGTTTCTCTGGTAGGAGGCCTGTGCGTCGGGTTTTCTGAAAGGAGTGGGACGACCGGCTGCACCTTTGACATCGGAGGGGTCGGCAGTTTCTACTCCGTCGGCGGTGTACCATGTGGCACCGTTACGGAAACCGGTGATGGTGGGAGTGGAGGACGAGGGGTCGTCAACATAAACCACCCAGTCGTCGCCGACGCCGGAGGGTATTGTTCCAGCGTAGTTCACGCCGCCAAGTTCACCAACGGTGTAGGATTCATAAAGGAGATAGGGGTCTTTCAGCACCATCTGGTTGCCGTCGAAGCGGTCGACACGCACACCAACGTTGAAGATGAGGTCTTGGAACTCAAACTGGTCTTGGATGTAGCCTGCCATATAGATGGGCGAGAAGGCTCCGAGTTTTCTGTCGGGGCTGTTGAAGAAATCGTCGAGAGACTGTTTGCCTCTTACACGGTTGCCGCGGTGGTCGAAACCATAGTAGGACACGATGGCGTTACCGTCGTTGAACATCTCGTCGGGCGAAAGCATATCCAGCGAGAACCAGTTGGGATCGTACATATCAACGTCGAGCCAGTCGGTGCTGTTCACGGGAAGACCGAGTTTTGCACGCATAGCTCTGTCGAAGTATGTCTGGCTGGCTTCGTCGTATTTACGGTCGTAGTTGATGGTGAGGTATTGGCCCGATTGGTCAACAATGGGGTTGTCGAGGTCGAGCTGGGTTATGTGGGCGTTAGCCGATTGTCTCATAATGGTCCACAATGAGTTAGGTGCCAATGAGTACGAGTAGCTTGTTGACTGGTCGTATTGGAAACCGAGCTCGATGGCGTGTTTCGAAGATCCTGTTCCGAGGTCGGCGGAAACTTTGGCCTGAACATAAACATAATCCACCAGAGATTTGCTATAGCTTGAGTACGGTGTACCCACATTATTTATAAGGCTGTAGATTGAAGATGGAGACTGTCCGTTGATAAGGCCGTTGTACATTTGTATGTTGTTGAAATTGATGAGTGAGCTGCGGATAGCATCCATGCCGTAAAGCTGCGAGGTGTATCTGGCCATCATCGGGTTGTAGGGCGAGGGGGTGAATATAACAGCTGTATCCATCCAGTTGGTCTGTATTCTAGCCACCTGATCCACACCGTTGAAATTGAAGGTACCTGTCTGATAAGTACGCATTCTGCGTGTTTCGAAAGTACCGATGTGTCCGTATTTGAACACATCGTCGCCGAAATCCTGATTGTAAGATTTTGTCCAAACGCGGTTGAACATACCCGAGATGTTGTACATCACATTAGTTACGAACGCAGTTTTGTCTGTTCCGGGTCTTGTAGCGTCGCCGCTTGCTTTTTTCTTATCGGGGAAACGCTGGGTGAAGTCGGCCATGATGGAGAAGTTCTGGTAGTCGTAAGTACCGTGTGTTCCGAGGTTGAGGGGGAACAAACCGACACTGGTTTCCGACGAGCGGTTGAACATATAGTCGGCCGAAATCTGCAAAGTTGCGTAGTCGGAGAAACGGATGTCGATACCGCCTTCGACGTATGCTCTGTAAGCGGGCATGCCGCCTTTATATTTAATTGTATGGAAATCGTCTTTGCGGAGATATTCACCGGCATAGTTCACGGCTCCTGTGAGGGGGTCGTAAATGATAGGTTCATTTTCGATTCGCTCGCGAACATCGTCGTTGACTATCTGGTATAGGTATCCGTTGCGACGGTAGTACTGGTCGAAAGTATAACGCAGCACACCGGTAAGACGGAATCCAACGATTGTCTTCTCTGCCTTGTCGGCTGTAGCTTTTCTTTTATAGAGCGGGCCGGTGAGGTAGAAAGTGAGGTCGTTGAAATATCTGTAGTCGAGATATGTTTCGTAACGTACCATACCGTTGAACTTGTTTGCTGGCGGTTTGAGGGTGATAACCTGTGCGCCACCGATTGCCTCGCCGTAGCGCGCGGGTGTACCGCTAAGGATCACCTGGATATCGGCGATAGCTTCCTTGGGGACGTACACGCCAGATTTTTTCCTCATACCTCCCACGTAGGTGGCCATGCCTTCGTCCTGTCCACGGGCAGTACCCACGCCGCCGTCGCTATAAGCCACACCGGCTACAGTTGCCACTGCGGATTCGATAGAGCTACCGGGCATACGTTCGAGGTCTTTTGCGGTGATACGCTTGCCGCCTTCGGGGTTACCTTTATCAATCAGAGGGTCTTTTGTTCCAGTAACGACCACCACTTTCAACTGCTGCGTTTTGTCCTGCAGCTTGATAGTGTCGGCGTATGTGGAACCGCTTGCCTTTACGGTAATACCTTTAACCTCTGTTTCTGCGAAACCGACGGCTGATACTTTGATGTCGTAAACGCCTGCCGACAAGGGCTTGATGGTGAACTCGCCATTGAAATTAGTAGCGTCGCCACGAATCATTTCACCATTTTGAAGGGCTTGGACATTCACGAAAGCCTCTGGCTCATTCGTTTTGGCATTGACAACTACACCCTTGAGGGTTCCTTGTCCGATTGCCACAACGCTGGTTACTAAGAGCAACCCAAATGTCATCAGTACTTTTTTAAACATACTCATCTAATTTTCAATTAAATACCTATCTTATCTATTTAGTTTTTATTTTATCAGTTTAAGTAAGGATTTTCCAATATAACGCTTTGAATTACAGCTTGTCGCAGGTCGAAATTGCAACCACTGCCCTGTTCAACATCGGGTTCGGGTTTTGCGAACACCGGCGAAGGTGTTGT
Organism: Bacteroidales bacterium; assembly: GCA_017443265.1. Classification (GTDB taxonomy): domain Bacteria; phylum Bacteroidota; class Bacteroidia; order Bacteroidales; family P3; genus UBA1219. The sequence goes on from JAFSOU010000077.1 coordinate 40,336, forward strand.
TTTGGTTTGCTTTGTCTCTTCCTGCATTTGAGCCTGATTGTACTCGTTGTAGAGGAACTGTTCCTGTTTAGGAGCCTGAGTTTCTCGCTGTGGAACATATCCTTGGCCGAACACCTGTCGCTTTATTTCCTCGAAAGCGTCGGCCATATCGGTGTGAACGGTGGAATCGGGTGCATTTTCACCCGAAACCACAGTTTTTCGTCCTGCATTGCCACGTTTGTCTTTCTTACCCAAAAGACTTGGTAATGAGAACAACACCAGTAATAATATCCACCAAAATATGCTCATTTTCCTATCTGAAAAATCTCTGCAAAGATACTCTTTATTGACTAATTATAAAAGTAAAATTTCATTTTTTTTCAAAAAAATCTTTTTTACTCCTGATTATCAGTTATTTATTTTTGCTATTATTTTTCTATCTGTTTTTCTTCTTTACGTTTCATCAAATCGTAGAGGATGGTGCCCGAAATACATACCGAAGAGAATGTACCGGCAGCCACACCGACGAGCAGTGCGAAGATGAATCCGCGCAGAGCTTCGCCGCCGAATATGAACATCATCAGAAGCACAACCAATGTGGTGCCCGAGGAGTTCACGGTACGGCTCAATGTGGAGTTGACGGCGCTGTTTATCTGTTCTTTCAGCGAGCGTTTCGGATACAGTTTCTTATACTCGCGCACACGGTCGTAGATCACCACGGTGGCGTTGATGGAGTAACCGATAACTGTAAGTATGGCGGCAATGAACGACTGGTCGACCTCCATGTTGAACGGCAGCAGGCCGTGCAGCAGGGCGAACAGGCCGATGGTAACGAGTGAGTCGTGGGCCAGGGCGATAACACCGCCGAGACCGAACTGCCATTTGCGGAAACGCAGAGCTATGTAGGCGAAAATCACCATAAGTCCGACCACGAGAGCAATCACAGCATCGCGCTGAATATCCTTGGCCATTGTAGGTCCAACGATTTCGGAGCTGATTATACCGAGCGGGTTAGTCTCTGTAGAGGCGAACTCTTTTATAGTGATGTCGTTTTTGAAATATTGTTTAGTTCCGTTGTACAGTTTTTCAACTATCTGGTTCTTAATAGTATCGTTGTCCTCGTTGATGCCAAATTTGGTGGTAACCTTAATCTGGTTCGAGGGGCCGTAGGTTTTAACCTCGGGAGCATCGGGGAACTGTTCGGCAAGGCTTGCACGGACATCGGCGGTGCTGGCGAGGGGCTGGTCGAAACGGATGACGTATGTGCGGCCTCCCTGGAAGTCGATACCCATGTTGAGTCCGCGTATTGCCAGAGCTGCTATGCCTATCAGAAGCACGGCACCGGCAATGATGTAGAAAGCTTTTCTCTTGGCTACGAAATCGACATTGGTGTTGCGGAGGAAGTTTTCGGAGAAGGGGAAGGAGAAAGTCATAGGTTTGGACGATTTCATGAATCGTTCGATAACCAAGTGTGTGATGAAGATACTTGTGAACAAAGAGGTCAAGATACCGACGCACAATGTAACGGCGAAGCCCTGAACGGGGCCGGAGCCGAACATTATCAGCACGATACCTGTGAGCAGTGTGGTGACGTTACCGTCGATGATAGCCGAGTAGGCGTTTTTGAAACCTTTGTCGACCGACGACGATATGCTGTTGCCCGCACGCAGTTCCTCCTTGACACGTTCGTAGATAATCACGTTGGCATCCACGGCCATAGCCATGGTAAGCACTATACCTGCGATACCGGGGAGTGTGAGCACTGCACCCAGCGAAGCAATAACGCCAACGAGGAAGAACATATTGGTAAGCAGTGCTATTGTAGCAACGATACCAGCTTTGTTGTAGAAAATAATCATATAGATGAACACCATAATGAAGGCCACGATGAAGGAGAGCAGACCGGCATTGATGGATTCCTGACCGAGCGAAGGTCCTACCACAGCTTCCTGAACTATCTTGGCGGGAGCGGGGAGCTTACCGGCTTTGAGGATGTTGGCAAGGTCCTTGGCCTCTTCGAGGGTGAAGTCGCCAGTGATAGAGGAACGGCCTCCTGCTATTTCGCCGTTGACACGGGGGGCGGAATATACGAGGTTGTCGAGCACGATGGCGATGAACTCACCTGTGTTGGCACCGGTGATACGTTTCCATTCACGTGCGCCGTCGCTGTTCATGGTCATGGATATTTCGTTGCCGTTGGTGTTGTTGAAGTCCTGACGTGCGTCGGTGATGACATCGCCGCCGAGGAGTGGCGAACCGTCGCGAGTGGTTACCTGGATGGCATACAGCTCATAAAGGTTGTTGTATCTCGAAGGTTTGGCACCCCAGAGGAATTTAATGGTGGGTGGAAGGATATTTTTCTGACGGGCTTTGTCGAGCATCTCGTCGATGGCACCTCTGTCCTTGGGTGAGGCGTAACCTACCACGCAGCCGTCGGAGAACTGTCCGTTTTCGGGATTAACGTTGGGATAGAGTTTTGCAAACAAAGGATTGTTTTTCTCGTTCTCTGCCTGCAGCTGTTCGTTTTGCAGCTGAGTGCTGTCTTTTGTAAGCTGGCTGAGCACATCGTTCTTAGCTGTGTCGGTGGCGGCAGTGTCGGGTGTGAGATTAGCCATCAGCGAATCCACAGCTTGGTCGGCAGCGGTGTCGCCCACTGTTGTAGAGGCTATATATTTGTTCACATCTTCAAGGAAGTGGAAAGCGTCCTTGCATTTGGCGCCCAACCAGAACTGGAGTTCGGCGGTACCTTGCAGGAGCTTGCGCACACGCTCGGGTTCTTTAACACCAGGGAGCTCGATGAGAATACGCTCGGAGGCGCTCAGTTTCTGGATATTGGGCTGAGCCACGCCGAATTTGTCGATACGCTGACGGAGAATTTCGTAAGTACGGTCGTAAGCGTCGGACACCTCGGAACGGACGACGTCCATAACTTTCTTGTTGTCGTCGGTGAGTTTCACTTTGTCGCGCAGCTGTGTGGCGAAATAGGGAGCCAGCTGCACATCGGGTTTGATTTTGAAGATGGCGTCCTCGAAAAGCGAGACGAAATTGGTGTTGGGGGTTACTTTCTGCTGTTTGAGAGCCTCGTTGATGGCAGCATTGAAAACGGAGTCCTTGGTGTGGTTGCCGAGGGCGATGACCACATCGACAGTGGAGACTTCCATCATTACGTTCATACCGCCCTTGAGGTCGAGGCCGAGGTTGATTTCACGAGCCTTGGAGCCTTTGTAGTTCCACCAAAGTGATTTTTCGGCTGTTGTCTCGGAAATGGAGTCGATGTAATAAGCCTCGCGGGCATTGACCAACGAGTCGTACAAAGCCTGTTCCCTGATAGCGTCGCCGCCAGCCATATCATGAGCTAAAGCCTTAACTTCGGGGCTGTTGGCATAATCGTGCGCCTTGCTTTCAAAGTGGCGGGCCGAAAAGGTGAAAGACAGCTGATACAAACACACTATCGCAAATAATATTGCGAAAAATCTGATAAGTCCTTTATTTTGCATATCTTATTGTTATATAGTTATTAAAGTGTATTCAAACAATTAAAAACAAATATTTTTAGACGTGCAAAGATATGAAATTTTGTGCAAACAAAAAATTTTTTTTGTCGCTCATTTTTTTATTATACTGTATATCAGACAATAAAAGTGCTATTTTTTTTTATTATTCCTTTTAAAGAATATTGTTTGGAGAAAAAAATGTAATTTTGCAGAAATTTTAGCGACATGGACAAAAACAATATACCTATAAAGGATATGGCCAATGAGGACAAACCTCGCGAAAAGATGCTCGACAAAGGTAAGAAAGCCCTGAGCAACTCGGAGCTGCTGGCTATCATTATCGGCACCGGAAGTCAGAATATGAACGTTGTGAAACTTGCCCAGAAACTGCTTGCGGATGCGAACAACAGCCTTGTGGAGCTGTCGAAGAAAGAGCTTTCGGAACTGAAGAAGGCCGACGGCATCGGCGACGCCAAGGCAGTGAGCATAGCGGCGGCACTGGAGCTGGGCAGCCGAATGTGGGCCGAGACAAGAAACAGCGACAAATCGGTGATAAAAGACAGCCATTCTATATATGAATTATTAGCCTCGAAACTGAACGAAAGCCATGAACTTTTTTATGCTATATACCTGAACAACAGGAACAAATTAATATGCTACAAGCAGATTTCGAGCGGTGGACTTACACAGACTTCGGTGGACATACGCATGATATTGAAAAACGCCGTGGAATGCAACGCCACTGTGATAGCCGTGGCGCACAACCACCCGTCGGGCAGCGTAAGGCCGAGCAAGGAGGACATCAACCTGACTAAGAAAATCAAAGAGGCGTGCGAGATTATGGACATAAAACTGCTCGACCACGTGATTGTTGGTGAGCATTCGTCGAGCAACGGAAACAACTACTTCAGTTTTTACGACAATGGAATGTTGTAAGAATCATGGTATGAGAATATTGTAAATATTTTTAACAATTATTTTAACATACAACTCTCGAACGAGGCGAGATGGATAACTTGCTGATTTTATGACGTTAAAAAAAGAAAAAAAACTAACGGGGTTGTTGTTTTGCGGGGTGGGAATTATCATCCAAGGCTATTGAGAGGCAACCCCTGATGGGGTTGTTTTTTCTTGCGGGTTGGAAATCATCATCCAAGGCTATTGAGAGGCAACCCCTGATGGGGTTGTTTTTTCTTGCGGGTTGGAAATCATCATCCAAGGCTATTGAGAGGCAACCCCTGATGGGGTTGTTTTTTCTTGCGGGGTGGAAATCATCATCCAAGGCTATTGAGAGGCAACCCCTGATGG